>NZ_JARVRT010000002.1:0-103179 GCF_030209605.1 Luteibacter sp. ME-Dv--P-043b | reverse complement strand
GCAAACTGCTCATCACCCTCAACGCCATGGTCCGCGATCAGACTCCATGGCACGGCACGGTAGGGGCCTGAAAAAGACAGTTGCTCCTACGCTCGGCGTAAACGTGGATCGCGCACATCGTGCGCTCCTACCCTCGGCGTAAACGTGGATCGCGCACATCGTGCGCTCCTACCCTCGGGGTAGGAGCGCACGATGTGCGCGATTTGCGATCACGTGCGAAACGGTCGCTACGCGCGCCCGATCGACGTTCGCCGATCGATGTTACATATCTGGATTGGCGGTCGTATCGCGCTTGATCCGCGGCGCGACCAGCGGTTCGCCATGCACGACGAACCAGACGTTCTCGGCGATATTGGTGGCGTGGTCGCCGATGCGTTCGATGTTCTTCGCCATGAACAGCAGGTGGGTGCACGGCGTGATGTTGCGCGGGTCTTCCATCATGTAGGTCAGCAGTGCGCGGAACACCACGGTGTACGCCTCGTCGAGGTCGGCATCCGACTTCCACACTTCATAGGCGGCTTCGGCGTCCTGCGCATCGTAGGCCTTGAGCACGTTGCGCAGCTGCTCGGCGGCCAGTTCGGCGAGGTTCTTCAGGCCGCCGGCGGCGCTGATCGGCGCCACGCGGCTGAGCGGGATGGAACGCTTGGCAACATTGGCGGCGTAGTCGCCGATGCGCTCGATGTCGGCGGCGATGCGCAGCGCCGCGAACACGTTGCGCAGGTCGCCGGCGATGGGGGCGCGCAGGGCCAGCAGGCGGACCACGTCCTGGCTGACTTCCTGTTCCAGGGCATCCAGCGCGTCGTCGTTGTCGACCACCCGCTGCGCCGCGCGCTCGTCGCGACGTTCCACCACGTCGATGGCGGCTTCCAGCTGCGCCACGGCCAGTTCGCCCATGCGGACGATCTCGCCGGTGAGACGCTTCAGTTCGCCGTCGTAGCTCTTGATGATGTGTTCGTGCGGGTTGTTCATCGCGGGTGCCTCGAAGTGGGGAGCGCTCAGCCGAACCGGCCAGTGATGTAGTCTTCGGTCTGCTTCTTATCCGGCTTGGTGAAGATCTTCTCGGTCCGGTCGAACTCGATCAGTTCGCCCATGTACATGAACGCGGTCATGTCCGAGCAGCGCGCCGCCTGCTGCATGTTGTGCGTCACGATCACGATGGTGAACTGGCTCTTCAGTTCCTCCACCAGTTGCTCGATACGGCTGGTGGCGATCGGGTCCAGGGCGGAGGTGGGTTCGTCCAGCAGCAGCACTTCCGGCTTCAGCGCGATGCCGCGCGCAATGCACAGGCGCTGCTGCTGACCGCCGGACAGGCCGAGCGCGCTCTGCTTGAGCTTGTCCTTCACCTCGTCCCACAGCGCGGCGCCGCGAAGGGCCTGCTCCACGCGGCCTTCCATGTCGCTGCGGTTGAGCTTCTCGTGGTGGCGGATGCCGTAGGCCACGTTCTCGAAGATGGTCATCGGGAACGGCACCGGCTTCTGGAACACCATGCCGACCTTGCTGCGCAGGCGGTTGAGCGAGTACTTCGGGTCGAGGATGTTCTCCCCGTCCAGCACGATCTCGCCGCTGGCGCGCAGGCTGGGATAGATCGCGTAGATGCGGTTGAAGATGCGCAGCAGGGTGGACTTGCCGCAACCGGACGGCCCGATGATGGCGGTGACCTTCTTCTCCGGCACGTCCATCGCGATGTTCTTCAGCGCGTGGAACTCGCCGTAGTGGAAGTTGAGGTCGCGTACGGTCATCTTCGGCGCCGCCTGGCCGAGGTCGACGGCGGCGGCGTGCGGCGAGGTGCCGAATCCGGGCTTGGACGCGACTTCGTTGAGATTAGTCATTGGACACCTTGGAACGCGAGAAGACGAAGCGGGCGGTAAGGCTGAGCGCCAGCACGAACATGGTGAGCACGAAGGCGCCGGCCCAGGCCAGGGTGTTGATGTCCGGGCTGGGGTCCTTCGTGTATTCGTAGATGACCTGCGGGAGGCTGGGCATCTTGTCGATCGGGTTGAAGGTCATGAAGTTGTTGCCGAACGCCGTGAACAGCAGGGGCGCCGTCTCGCCGCTGATACGGGCCAGCGCCAGCAGCACGCCCGTGACGATGCCCGAGCGCGCGGAACGCACCAGGATCTGCAGGGTCAGCTTCCACTGCGGCACGCCCAGCGACAGCGCCGCCTCGCGCAGCGTGCCCGGTACCAGCCGCAGCATTTCGTCGGTGGTGCGGACGATGACGGGCAGGGCGATGAGGGCCAGGGCGATGCCGCCGGCGATGCCGGAGAAGGTCACATCGCCGCCGGTCAGCCACTTGGACGGCAGCACGATCACGGTATAGACGAACAGGCCCAGCACGATCGACGGTGCCGAGAGCAGGATGTCGTTGAGGAAGCGGATGGTCGGCCCCAGCCGCGAGCGGCGGGAGTATTCCGCCAGCCAGGTGCCGGCGGCCACGCCGATGGGCGTGGCGATGAGGATGCCGATCACGTTGAGGATGAGGCTGCCGACCATGGCGTTTGCCAGGCCGCCTTCCTCGCGGTACGCGGTGATCTTGGTGAACAGCTGGGGCCTGAGGCCGGCGATGCCCTGGCTCAGGGTTTCCCAGAGGATCCATGCCAGGAACAGCAGGCCGATGCCGGTGGCCAGCACGCTGAAGACCATCGCGAGGATGTTCTTGATACGGCGCCGGGTGTACAGCGAGGCGGACATCAGGTGCCCTCCTTGGTCGCCAGGCGGCGGAGCATGAGGCGCGCGATCAGCAGCACGATGAAGGTGACCACGAACAGCAGGAAGGCCAGCGCCATGAGCGCCGATTTCTGCAGGCCCTCCGCTTCGCCGAACTGGTTGGCGATGGTGGAGGCGATGGAGCTGCCGGTCTCGAGGATGGACGGGGTGAACTGGAAGGTGTTGCCCAGCACGAAGGCGACCGCCATGGTCTCGCCCAGCGCGCGGCCCAGGCCGAGGAAGATGCCGCCGATCACCGCCGTGCGGGTGTAAGGCACCACGATGTCCCACACCACTTCCCAGGTGCTGGAGCCCAGGGCATACGCCGATTCCTTCAGCCGGGTCGGCACGGTCTGGAACACCTCGCGCATCACCGAGGAAATGAACGGGATGATCATCACCGCCAGCACCAGGCCCGCAGTGAGCACGCCGGCGCCGAAGAACGGGTATTCGCTGGAGAAGAACTTGGCGATCCAGGGCACGTGCTGCACCAGCCACGACACCTGACCGTCCGGCGGCTCCGTGCTGAGGTTGTTCATCAGCCACGGCTTGATATGCGCGGCGACGAAGGGCGCGAAGATGAAAAGACCCCACATGCCGTAGATGATCGACGGAATGCCGGCCAGCAGTTCGATGGCCGAGCTGACCGGACCGCGCAGCCAGCCGGGCGCGATCTCGGTGAGGAAGAGGGCGATGCCGAAGCTGACCGGCACGGCGAAGATGAGGGCGATGAGCGCGGTAACCACGGTGCCCATGACGGGGACCAGGGCGCCATATCGGTTGTTGGTCGGATCCCATTCGGCGCTGGTGAGGAAGCCCCAGCCGAACGTGGCGAAGGCGTCGCGGCCCAGCCACAGCGTGGAGGCGGCGGCGCCGACAAGGCAGACCAGGACCAGGAGGGCGCAGGCTTTCAGTGCCCAGCCGAACAGACGGTCGTTACGCGTGTCCCGCGCGTTGCGGGATGCTTCCGCCTGGCGTTCCCGATCGGCTACGGCGTTGCTGACGGTGGCGTGCATGGTCGGTGCGGATTCCCGAAAGGCCTTTCAAACATGTGGGTCGCCGCTCCTGTCGGAACGGCGACCCGCCTGGACGATACTGTGGGCCGCGGATGTGTCAGCCGACCCATCGGTATCGAATCAGTTCTTGAACTCCGACGCCCAGTAGGCTTCGATCTGCTGGACCAGCGGCGCCGGCAGGGCGACGTAGTCGAGCGAAGCGGCCTGCGCCTGGCCCTTCTCGAGCGACCACTTGAAGAAGTCGAAGGCGACCTTGCTGTGCGAGGCGTTCTTGGACTTCTTGTACATGATCGCCCACGTGGTGGCGGTGATCGGCCAGGCCTGCGCACCCGGAGCGTTGGTCATGATCAGGTTGAAGTCCTTGGCGGACTTCCAGTCGGCGGTGGCAGCAGCGGCACCGAAGGCCTCGGCGTTCGGCTGCACCCACGTACCAGCGGCGTTCTGCATCTGGGTGTACGAGAGCTTGTTCTTGGTGGCGTAGGCGTATTCGACGTAGCCGATCGAGCCCGGGATCTGGCGCACGTACTGCGACACGCCTTCGTTACCCTTGCCGCCGACGCCGGCCGGCCATTCCACGGCGGTGCCGAACTTCACCTTCGACGCCCACTCCGGGCTGACCTTGGACAGGTAGTTGGTGAAGTTGAACGAGGTACCGGAGCCGTCCGAGCGGTGCACGACGGTGATCTTGACGTCGGGAACCTTCACGCCGGGGTTGAGCGCGGCGATGGCCGGATCGCTCCACTTGGCAACCTTGCCCAGGTAGATGTCGGCCAGTACCTTGCCGTTGAGCTTGAGCTGGCCCGGGGCGACGCCCTGCAGGTTGACGATCGGCACGATGCCGCCGACCACGACCGGGAACTGGCCCAGGCCGAACTTGGCGAGGTCTTCGGCGCTCATCGGGGCGTCGGACGCGCCGAAGTCGATGGTGCCTTCCTTGATCTGGGCGATACCCGCACCCGAACCGACCGACTGATAGTTGAGCTTGTTGCCGGTGGCTTCGGCATAGGTGGCGGACCACTTCGACAGCACGGGGTAAACAAAGCTCGAGCCTGCGCCCGTGATATCGGTGGCCTGGGCGGACATACCGAACAGGGATGCGGCGACGAGCGCGGCGATGCGGAGTTTACGTGTGAACACGGGGTGGTCCTCGGATGGATGAGTGTCAGGCTTGTACGCCTGGGGCCGTATTGCAGCCCTGCCGTGTTGCAATGAGACGTACTGAATGTTTCAACCTCATGACACTCGCCTTTTTGGTGTCATATTCAGGAACTTACGAAACGCCTCAAACCACGATCGAGGCCGCCTGATCACGTTCGGCCAGCTCCAGGTGGCGCCAGCGGTTGACGATCCGGCAGAAAAGCTCCGCCGTCCGCTCCGCGTCGTAGATCGCCGAATGGGCCTCGCGGGTATCGAACGACAGCCCCGCGGCCAGCACGGCCTTGCTCAGCACCGTCTGCCCGTAGGCCAGGCCACCCAGCGTGGCGGTGTCGAAGCAGCTGAAGGGATGGAAGGGGTTGCGCTTGTGCCCCGTGCGGCGCACGGCCGCGTTGAGGAAGGCCAGATCGAACGCGGCGTTGTGGCCCACCAGCACGGCGCGCTGGCAATCGGCGGCCTTGACGGCGTCGCGCACGGCCTGGAAGACGTGGTCCAGCGCCAGGCGCTCGGGCAGGGCGCCACGGAAGGGGTGATCCGGGTCGATGCCCGTGATTTCCAGCGAACGCGGGTCGATGTTCGCGCCCGGGAAGGGCTCCACGTTGGCTGCCACGGCCGGCTGCGGCACCAGGAGGCCCGAGGGCTCCATCGTCACCACGACCACGGCGATCTCGAGCAGCGCGTCGCGCTCCGCGTCGAATCCCCCGGTTTCCACATCCACGATCACCGGCAAAAACCCCCGGAACCGCGCTGACATGCTCGAAGCGGTGCTGTTACTCGTCGTATCCATCCTTAAAGGATATCAGCCGGGGGCGCGGTGCGTCCGTGTTAAGCGGATGTGCGCGTGTCTTCGATCTGTCACAAAAAGGGCATGGAACGGTAAACCCCACGGCTCATTCTTCGCGCCGTTGGCCCTGCTTGAGGATTTTCGGACAGAAAAGACTCAACGGGGGCACAGGGGTCTACACACAATTTCATACAGCGGAGAAATCCCATGCGTTCCAAGTTGCTCACGGTGGCCATCGCCGCCGGTCTGGGCCTGACGAGCTTCGCAGCCCTCGCGGCTACGCCGAAGTCGCAGCAGCCGGCCCGCGTCACGGTCGACGCCGCCACCCTCCAGCAGCTGCAGGCGCAGCTGGCCGCCCTCCAGTCCCAGGTCGCCGACCTGCAGGCCAAGCAGGAAGCCCAGGCGGACGCCCAGATCGAAACCGCCAAGGTCGTCAACGACGTGCAGGTGGCTGCGGCCAAGCCGACCGACGACCTGTCCAAGAAGCTCGACGCGCTGAACAAGCTGGTGGATAACACCAAGGTCGGCGGCACGATGTTCTTCGACGCGACCAACCAGGATCACGACGAGAAGATCGGCAACGCCCGCTCGCTGCAGAAGGACGGCCACGGCTCGACCAACGGTACCGGCTTCGACGTCAAGCGCTTCTACCTGACGGTCGACCACAAGTTCGACGATGTCTGGTCGGCCAACCTGACCACCGACTTCAACTACCAGTCCACGCTGTCGCAGACCAGCCTGTTCGTGAAGAAGGCCTACGTGCAGGGCAAGTTCGATCCGCTCTTCACCGTGCGCTTCGGTGCGGCCGACATGCCCTGGATCCCGTTCGTCGAGAAGTGGTATGGCTACCGCTACGTCGAGAACACCATCACCGACCGTTCGTTCGAAGGCGGCCGCAGTGGCGGCACCGCGACGGCTGGCGGCGTGGGCTCGTTCGGCAACTCGTCCGACTGGGGTATCCATGCCATGGGTGCCACCACCGGCGACAACGCCGTCAACTATCAGCTCTCGGTCGTCAACGGTCGCGGCTTCCGCAACCTGAGCCGCTCCAAGAGCGTCGACACCGAAGGCCGCTTCGCCTACTCGCCGATCGAGCAGATGGTGATCGCCATCGGTGGCTACACCGGCAAGCGCGGCAACGACGTCGAGAACGGCGCCCCGACCCGCACCGCCACGCGTGGCGACGTGCTGCTGGCCTGGCGCGACAAGACCTGGGGCGCGGGCGTGGAATACTTCCACTCCGAGAACTGGGACGACATCCTGAAGTACCAGGGCGCGGGTCCGGGTGTGGGCGCCGCTACCAACACCACCAAGGACAAGGCCGACGGTTACTCGGTCTGGGCCGACTGGCACTTCTACGAGCAGTTCGCCGTCTTCGCGCGCGCCGACAAGCTCAACTACAAGTACAACAACCTGCTGAACGTCGAAGAGAAGCTCAACGACAAGTACTACAACGCAGGCGTGTCGTACGACGTACTGAAGAATCTGAAGCTGGCACTCGTCTACAAGCACAACAAGCTGGACGGTCCCTTCGCCACCCCGTACCACTACAAGACGAACGAAGTGGGCTTCTGGGGCATGCTGAGCTTCTAACGGGCATCGGAACGGAGTTCTGCTCAAGGACGAACCGGACGGCGGGCGCAAGCCCGCCGTTTTTTTGTGCGTTGCGAATGATCTCAGCCCTCGGAGCCGGCATCCGGACGTCCAAACTGAATGCCCACACCCCGTCGGGGCGGGCGAAAGGCCGTCAAAACCGTTGTCACGTCACGTTTTCGAACAGAAAACTGCGTCATGCCTGAATTTGCTGCGTCGCCACACTTGCGGTCGCCGGTGCGCCTGTCGTAGGTTCGGCCCATGGACACCCCCGCCGCCCTCGTCATGCGCCGCTTCGCAAGCACGATCTTCGTGTTCTTCGCGTTGCTCGTCGCCTGCATGGGCGTCAGCGCCGCACCCGCCGCGGCGGAGGCGCTGTCGGTGACGATGGCCCAGGAACATGCAACGCAGCATGTCCATGTCGCTGCCGCGGACGACACCGTCGCCTTCGACGATCAAGACGCCGTGCCCTCGCTGGAAGACAACAGCGGCGGCGGCCTCGACGACACCTTCGACGTGCCGCCCCTGCACATCGTGTCGATACCCCGCATCGCCACCACCGGCCATGCGGACGTGCGCCCCCAACCGCACGCGCACCACCCCAGCCTGGACCTGCGCCCTCCCATCGCCTGATGTCCTCGCGGCGCCCATGTGCGCCGCTTCCGCCAGCCCGTGTCGCGACCGTCGTCGCATGCCGGGGCCTGTGCAACCCCATTTCCTTCCCTTTCCCCGCGTGTCGGCGCCTTTGCCGGCCGCCGCGAGCGTGAGCGCTCGCGCCCCCTTTCCGCCAAGAAGAGAGAAACCACCATGGAACGTCTCATCCAGGGCTTCGACAACTTCCGCCGCAACATGACCGACGACCAGCGCGAGGTCTTCACCCGTCTGGCGTCCGGCCAGACACCCCACACCATGTTCATCACCTGCGCCGACTCGCGGATCATGCCCGAGCTGATCTTCAACGCGCAGCCGGGTGACCTGTTCGTCTACCGTAACGTCGGCAACATCGTGCCGCCGTACGCCCAGCACGTCAGCGGCGTGGTCGCTGCCATCGAGTATGCGGTCACGGCGCTGAAGGTCCAGCACATCGTGATCTGCGGCCACTCCGACTGCGGCGCGATGAAAGCGTTGCAGAACCCCTCCGTATTGAAGGGCAAGCCCTCCGTGGAGCAGTGGCTGAAGCATGCCGACGTAGCCCGTTACGTCGTCGCCGAGAACCGTCCCACCATGATGGGCGAGGAAGGCCTGCGCTACCTCACCGAAGAAAACGTGGTCGGCCAGCTGGAACACATGCGTACCCTGCCGGCGGTCGCCGCCGCCATTGCCAACGGCAGCCTGCGCATCCACGGCTGGATCTACGACATCGCCCAGACGGAAATCACCGCCTTCGATCCCCTCGAAGGCCGGTTCCGCCCCCTCGTCGCCGGCGATGCCCACGCGCCCGACGCGACACCGCACGCGCGTTTCTCGACGCCGCTGCCGGTGGCAAACGCCGCTTAAGGAAAGCCAGACATGCGCGCTTATTTCTCCCAGGGCCTCTTTGGCCGCGACCTCCTCGGTTCGGTGGTCGTTTTTCTTGTCGCTCTGCCGTTGTGCATGGGGATCGCGATCGCGTCGGGTATGCCACCCAGCGCGGGACTGATCACTGGCATCGTGGGCGGTATCATCGTCGGCTCCATCGCCGGTTCGCCGCTGCAGGTCAGCGGCCCGGCGGCGGGCCTCGCGGTCCTGGTGTTCGAATTGGTGCGTGAGCACGGCGTGGCCGCCCTCGGTCCCGTCGTGCTGCTGGCGGGCCTTATCCAGGTCGTCGCCGGCCTGTGCAAGGTCGGCGTCTGGTTCCGCATGACCTCGCCCGCCGTCGTGGCGGGCATGTTGTCGGGCATCGGCATCCTCATCGTGGCGTCGCAGTCGCATGTGCTGCTGGACGCCATCCCCAAGGCCCGCGGTCTGGAGAATTTCGCGGCGTTGCCTGCGGCGGCGTGGGAATCGGTGACCGGTGCGGGCGAGGGGCAGGCCCCGGCCGCCCTGATGATCGGCCTCGGTACCATCGCCATCATGCTTGGCTGGGAGAAGCTGCGCCCGGCCAAGTTGCGTTTCGTGCCCGGTGCGTTGCTGGCGGTGGTCGCCATGACCCTGATCGCGCAGCTCACCGCGGTGGACGTGAAGCGCGTGGACGTGCCGGCCAACCTGTTCTCGGCGGTCAGCCTGCCCAGCATGGGCAGCCTGTTCGGCCTGTTCGACGCCACCCTGCTGGTGGCGGCCGCCACGTTCGCCTTCATCGCCAGCGCCGAAACGCTGCTGTCGGCGGCGGCGGTGGATCGCATGCACGACGGCGTACGCACCAACTACGACCGCGAACTGACCGCGCAGGGCGTAGGCAATCTCATCTGCGGTTTCCTCGGCGCGCTGCCGATGACCGGCGTGATCGTGCGCAGCGCGGCCAACGTGCAGGCGGGTTCCGCCACGCGCATGGCCGCCATCCTGCACGGTGGCTGGTTGCTGGCCTTCGTGATGCTGTTGCCGTGGCTGATGCGGATGACACCGGTCTCGTGCCTGGCCGGCATCCTCGTCTTTACCGGCGTCAAGATGGTCAACCCCGGCCAGATCAAGTCGCTGGCAGCGTACGGCAAGGGCACGGCGGCCGTGTACGTCGCCACCACGGTCGCCATCGTCGCGACCGACCTGCTCACCGGTGTGATCGTCGGCTTCGGCTTGTCGCTGTTCCGCCTGGCGCTGCTCTCGTCCAAGCTGAAGATGGACGTGCAGCACCACGACGAGCCCGGCCACGCCACGCTGCACCTGGAAGGCTCGGCCACGTTCCTCAAGGTGCCGACCATGGCACGCAAGCTGGAGGCCGTGCCGGCCAACACCCGCCTCAACGTACGCATGGATCGCCTGGTTCACGTCGACCAGGCGTCCCTCGAGCTGCTCAAGGAGTGGGGCCAGAATGCCTCCAAGCGTGGCTGCGAGCTGATCGTCGACTGGCACGAACTGGGCCGCCGCGTCGAAGGCGCCCCCCAGGCGGCATAGTTCCGGCCCACGAGGGCCCATGTAGGAGCGCACGATGTGCGCGATCCCTCAACGTTGCTACATCGAATGAGGCAAAAACGCCGGCACTAGCCGGCGTTTTTGCTACCTGAGTTTTGCTTCGTTTTGCGCTTGGAAACGCCGTTTCATAGGCTTTTTATGGCTTCGTTCGCCATCGTTGCGTTGAGGGTTCGCGCACGTGCGTGCGCTCCTACACACGCATCCGGTCAAGCGCGTCCCACATGCCGTCAGGCCCGGTCAGGCGCATCCCGTCGGGCGCGTTACGCATCCCGTCGAGCGCATCCCGTCAGGCCGCTTTCGTCTTTTGCTTGAACGCACAAAGATCCACGATGGCGCAGCTAGGACATTCCGGCTTCCGCGCCTTGCACACGTAGCGACCGTGCAGGATCAGCCAGTGATGGGCATCCTGGATGAACTCCGCCGGGATGACCTTCTCCAGCTTGTCCTCGACCTTGCGCACGTCTGGGCCGGGGGCCAGGCCGGTGCGGTTGGCGACGCGGAAGATGTGCGTGTCCACGGCGATGGTCGGTTCGCCGAAGGCGGTGTTGAGCACCACGTTCGCGGTTTTCCGCCCGACGCCGGGCAGCGATTCCAGGGCCTCGCGTGACTTCGGTACCTCGCCCGCGTAGCGGTCGACGAGGATCTGGCTCATCGCGATCAGGTTCTTCGCCTTGTTGTTGTAAAGGCCGATCGTGCTGATGTACGGCTTGAGCCGGTCCAGGCCCAGGTCGAGGATCTGTTGCGGCGTATTGGCCACGGGAAACAGCTTGCGCGTGGCCTTGTTCACGCCCACGTCCGTGGACTGGGCCGACAGCGCCACGGCGGCGAGCAACTCAAACGGCGTGGTGTACGCCAGTTCGGTTTTCGGATGCGGATTCAGCTCGCGCAGGCGGCTGAACATCTCGACCACATCGGCTTTCTTCACGGGCTGTCCTTCTTCCGTGCCCTGGCCCGGGCAAGGGCCTCGAGGACGGCATTACGTGCGGCAGGTGCGGCCACGTCGGCCTTGTTCGCCGCCAGCTGGCGTTCGCGCTCGGCGCGTTCGTGGGCAAGGCGGGCTTCCCGGCGCTGGAAATGCCGTCGCGCGGCATCCGCGTGCCCGGGATCCTCGGCTTGCGAAACGGGCATGGGATCGAGTCGGATGCAATCGACCGGGCAGGCGGGTACGCACAGCTCGCATCCGGTGCAGAGGTCGCTGAGCACCGTGTGCATCACCTTCGAGGCGCCCACGATGGCGTCCACCGGGCACGCCTGGATGCACTTGGTACAGCCGATGCAGTCGGCTTCGACGATGCGTGCCAGCGTACGCGGCTTTTCCACGCCATGGGCGGGGTCCAGCGGCACGATCGGGCGATCCAGCAGATGGGCCAGCCGGCGAATGCCGGCCGCGCCGCCGGGCGGGCAGCGATCGATGCCCGCCGCGTCAGCGGCGATGGCTTCCGCGTAGGGACGGCAGCCGTGGAAACCGCACTGCTCGCACTGGGTCTGCGGCAGGAGGGCGTCGATGCGATCGGCGAGCGTTGGCGTCATGGCTGGCGCGCGGCCGGTGGGCGGATCAGCGGACGGTGGCGCCCGGTGCCGCACCCTGGTCGGCATCCAGCAGGAACAGATCCGCGCCGCCGTCACCGGCGGACAGGATCATGCCTTCCGACAGGC
This sequence comes from Luteibacter sp. ME-Dv--P-043b, assembly GCF_030209605.1. Lineage (NCBI taxonomy): Bacteria > Pseudomonadati > Pseudomonadota > Gammaproteobacteria > Lysobacterales > Rhodanobacteraceae > Luteibacter > Luteibacter sp. ME-Dv--P-043b. The sequence continues at coordinate 91,224 of NZ_JARVRT010000002.1, read as the reverse complement.
CAAAGCGCATCTTGCGCGGGGCGAGGTTGGCGATGAAAACCACGCTGCGACCGACGAGTTTTTCCGGCTCCGCGTAAGCCGCGCGGATGCCGGAGAAGATCTGCCGCTTACCAAGGGGGCCGGCGTCCAGTTCGAAACGCAGCAGCTTGTCCGATCCTTCGACGAACTCGCAGGCCAGCACCTTGCCGATGCGCAGGTCGAGCTTGGCGAAATCGTCGATGGACACGGTGGCGGCGGTGTCGGCGGCGGTGTTGGCAGGCGTGGCTTCGGTCATGGGCTTGGCGTTTTCTTTGGGTTTCTTGGACGGTTTGGCTTCGGCCACGGCTTCGCGGGCCTGCTCGGAGGGGGACAGCGACTCCTTCGAGGCGTCCACCATCGCGGCGATCTTCTTCGGATCCAGGCGCGAGAACAGCGGCGAGAACGCATTCACGGTATGGCCGAAGAGCTCGCGCCGTGCATCGTCGAAGCTGGCGATGGGCGCGCCGAGGAAGGCCTCGGCGGCGGCGACCGTGGTCGGCAGGATCGGCTTGAGCAGCCCGGACAGCAGGCGGAAGGCGTTGATCGCGAACGAGCACACCTGGTGCAATTCGTCGCGGCGCGTGTCGTCACGAGCGATGACCCAGGGCGCCTTCGCCGCGATATAGCCGTTGACCGCATCGGACATGGCCACGAAGCGCCGAGTGACTTCCGCGTACTCGTCGGCCTCGTAGAGTGCATCGATACCGTCGTACTGCCCCAGCAGGTCGGTCCACAGCGCGGACGCCTCGGGGTCGAAGCGATCGGACAGCGTGCCGGCGAAATGCGTGTGCAGGAAACCCGCGGTGCGGCTGGCGATATTGGCCCACTTGCCGACCAGATGCGAATTGACGCGTTCCTCGAACGATTTCAGGTCGAGGTCGACGTCCACCGGCTGTGGGCTGAGCATGGTGGCGAAGTAGTAGCGCAGGGCTTCGGGGTCCAGGCCGACATCCAGGAAGGTGCGCGCCTGGATGAAGGTGCCGCGCGACTTGGACATCTTCGCGCCGTTGACTGTCAGGTAGCCGTTGGTATGCAGCGCGGTCGGCACGCGCATGCCGGCCCCGTGCAGCATGGCCGGCCAGAACAGGCCGTGGAAGTTGATGATGTCCTTGCCGACGAAGTGATGCATCTCGGCCGTGCTGTCCGCGCGCAGGAAGTCGTCGAAGACCAGTCCGGTGCGATCGCACAGGGCCTTGAACGCGGCGAGGTAACCGGCCGGCGCGTCCAGCCAGACATAGAAGAACTTGCCCGGTGCGTCGGGAATCGGGAAGCCGAAGTAGGGCGCGTCACGCGAGATATCCCAGTCGCGCAGGCCACCGTCGATCCATTCCGCCAGCTTGGCCACGACGCCGCTGTCGGCGGTGGGCTTGCCTTCGGTGAACTTGCCCGCGAACCAGTCGCGCAGCAGCTGCTCGAACTTGCCCAGTTCGAAGAAGTAATGCTCCGAATCGCGCAGCACCGGGGTGGCACCCGACATCACCGAATACGGATTCAGCAGGTCGGTAGGCGCGTAGGTGGCACCGCAGTTCTCGCAGTTGTCGCCGTACTGGTCGGGCGTGCCGCACTTGGGACAGGTGCCCTTGACATAGCGATCGGGCAGGAACATGTCCCGCGTGGGGTCGTACAGCTGCTGGATATCCCGGCGCGCGATGTAGCCGGCGTCGCGCAGGCGCGTGTAGATGGCCGTCGCGATATCCCGGTTTTCCGGGGAATGCGTGGTGTGGTACTGGTCGTAGCTGAAATGGAAGTCGGTGAAGTCCGCTTCGTGCGACGCCCGGATGCCGGCGATGTAATCTTCCGGCGTCAGCCCGACCTTCTCGGCGGCCAGCATGATCGGGGTGCCGTGGGCGTCCTCACCGGCGACGTACCACACCTCGTTGCCTTGCATCCGCTGCGCCCGCGCCCAGATGTCGGCCTCGATGTAGCCGAGCATATGGCCCAGGTGCAGCGGGCCGTTGGCGTAGGGAAGGGCGTTGGTAACCAGGATGCGGCGGGCCATGAGGATCGCGGTCGGCTTCGGGGCCCGCGATTATGGCATGGGGCGCGGTTAGGCGGTTTTTTGCGGGCACCCGCCTCGCAAGAACGACGGGTGTAGGAGCGCACGATGTGCGCGATGCCCTTATGGCCGTGCCCTACGGCGCTCCCCTCATTCCACCCGCTTTATTCCACCCGCACCCAATCCTGGCTACGCCCGATCAGCGAGAAACCGATGTAACCGTGGACGTCGAGCGTCTTGCCGCCGTTCTCCAGCTTCACGGTGAGCTTGTAGATCTTGCCCTTGGCCGGATCGAGGATCTGGCCACCCGACCACTCGTTGTCACCGTCCTTCTTCAGGCCCCAGATGATGGTCATACCCTCGATGGGCTTGTTCTTCCGCTCGCCATCGCACTGGGCGCAGACGGGATGCGGGCCATGATCGGACTTGAGCACCTGCAGCACCTTGCCCTCCAACTGACCGTTGGCGCCCTCGGTGATCTCGACGATGGACTTCACTTCCTTGGTGGTGTCGTCGATCGTCTTCCACTTGCCGACCGGGCTGTCGGTGGCGGCAAAGGCGGGGAGGGCGCTCGCGACGAGGGCGAGACCTAGGGCGGCGCGGATCATGGACTTCATAAGTTTGCGGTACTCCCCATACGGTAAGGTATGGCCGGAGCCTGACGAGGGCCATCGACGCCGTCAAGCTGCACCGCGCCAGATGCGCCGCCAAGGGCAGGATGGACGGGAAGCGGGTGCCGACGGTCCGGTGCCACCCCGCTAGCTGGCATAATGGGCAATCTTCGATTTTGCTCAACATCCCCCATGACCCAGCCCAGCGAAACCCTCGTGCGCGGTGTCCTCGACCGCGTCATCGACCCCTATTCGGGCCAGTCGCTCGGCGCCGCCGTGCGCGCCGTGGGCGTCGATGGCGACCGCGTGTCCGTCGATATCCAGCTCGGCTACCCCGCCGTCGGCTATGTCGAGCAGGCCACGACGCAGGCGCGCGAGGCGCTCGAAGCCGAGCCGGGCATCGCCGCGGCCGCCGTCTCGGTCGGCTGGCGGGTGCACCCGCACAAGGTGCAGGGCCAACTGGCGCCTATGCCGGGGGTGAAGAACATCATCGCCGTGGCCTCGGGCAAGGGCGGCGTGGGCAAGTCCACCGTTTCGGTCAACCTCGCGCTGGCCCTGGTCGCCGAAGGTGCCCGCGTCGGCATCCTCGATGCCGACATCTACGGCCCCAGCCAGCCCCGCATGCTGGGCCTGACCGGCAAGCCCGTGTCGCCGGACGGCAAGAGCATCCAGCCGATGCTGGCCCACGGCCTGCAGGCCATGTCCATCGGCGTGCTGATCGACGAGGACACGCCGATGATCTGGCGTGGCCCGATGGTCACCCAGGCCCTGATGCAGCTGCTCAACGACACCCGCTGGGACGACCTGGACTACCTGGTCATCGACCTGCCGCCCGGCACGGGCGACATCCAGCTCACCCTGTCGCAGAAGGTGCCCGTCTCCGGCGCGGTCATCGTCACCACCCCGCAGGACATCGCCCTGCTGGACGCGCGCAAGGCGCTGGGCATGTTCCGCAAGGTGGAAGTGCCGGTGCTGGGCGTCGTCGAGAACATGGCCACCCACATCTGCTCCGCCTGCGGCCACGAGGAACACATCTTCGGGCACGGCGGCGGCGCACGCATGGCCGCGGAGGCGGGCATCGCCTACCTCGGCGACCTTCCGCTGGATATCCGTATCCGCCAGCAGGCCGACGAGGGCACGCCCACGGTGGCCGCCATCCCCACCTCGGACCTGGCGGAGCGCTATCGCGCCATCGCCCGTTCCACGGCGGCGAAGCTGTCGCTGCAGGCGCGCAACAAGGCGATCTCGTTCCCCAAGATCGTCATCCAGAACACCTAAGTGGCGTCTTCGACGACGTTCCTATACCTTTCCGGCTCCAGCGAGGGAGACAGTACGTGAGCATCAAGTCCGACAAGTGGATCCGCCGCATGGCCGGGCAGCACGGCATGATCGAGCCCTTCGCGCCTGGTCAGGTGAAGGAGCGCGACGGCCATCGGCTGGTCTCCTATGGCACCTCCAGCTATGGCTACGACGTGCGCTGCGCCGACGAATTCAAGGTGTTCACCAACATCAACTCCACCATCGTGGACCCGAAGGCGTTCGACGAGCGCAGCTTCGTGGACATCAAGTCGGATGTCTGCATCATTCCGCCCAACTCGTTCGCGCTGGCCCGCACGGTGGAGTATTTCCGCATCCCCCGCCAGGTGCTGACGATCTGCCTGGGCAAGAGCACCTACGCGCGCTGCGGCATCATCGTCAACGTGACGCCTCTGGAGCCCGAGTGGGAAGGCCACGTCACGCTGGAGTTCTCGAACACCACGCCGCTGCCCGCGAAGATCTACGCCAACGAAGGCGTCGCGCAGATGCTGTTCCTCGAGTCCGACGAAGAGTGCGAGGTGTCCTATGCCGATCGCGGCGGCAAGTACCAGGGCCAGCGCGGCGTGACCCTGCCGAGTACCTGAACGCCCGTGCCGTCCCAGCCGCGCGCGAGAAAGGCGCGGGGTAAACTTTCCCTCTTCATGAAACGCCGATCCACGGAGACACGCATGATCCGAGTTACCACCCTCCTGTCCCGCGCCGCCGCCGCGGTCCTGCTTGCCAGCCTGCTCGTGCTGGGCGGTTGCCATCGTGGCGTCTCCAAGAGCGACCACGTGCCGACCGAGCAAGGCCAGTTCGACGTCACCATCAAGGCCTACAAGAGCGGCCAGTTCGTGGTCGACAACGCCGTGCTTTCCGCGGCCGACACCGGCAGCCACTTCGCCTACCTGAAGGACCAGGGCAAGCTGCCCAAGACGGTGCTGCTGATCCCCAGCGACGACTCCAAGATCCGCGACATCCATCTCGGCTTCATGGCCCGCATGCAGCTGGATTACGGCTTTGCCGTGTACTACGACAAGAAGGGCGAGCTCACCCGCCTGAACGCCGTGGAAGAGAAGGCCCGCCAGCTCGAGGACACCCCGCAGAAGGCCAACCTGCCGGATCGCATGCAGGGCAAGGACGCCGCCAGCGGCGCCTACAACCCGCAGACCCAGCCGTAACCGCCAAAGGCGACGGCTACTAGTGAAAACGACGGGGCAGGTGCCATTGGCATCTGCCCCGTTGTCGTTTCGGCGATACGCCAGGTAGGTCACGGCCGGGCGCTGGGCTGGGCTGGGAACAGCCTCGGTGCCAGCGGCAGGCTTGACGCTGGCTACAATCCCAGCGCTTCGCTCAGTGCGTCGATCCGCCGCTCAGCCTCGCCGGGCGGATACGCTTCGGCCTTGCCAAAGCCCCACACCGGCCCCGGCCACGCCGCATCGCCGGCGTTGCGCGCCACCACATGGACGTGCAGTTGCCGGACGATATTGCCCAGTGCACCGATATTGAGCTTTTCGCACGGCGCCACCGCACGCAGGGCGGCGCCAGCCAGGCTGGCTTCCTGCCAGAGCCGGGCCTGGTCGTCGGCCTCCAGGTCCGACACCTCGATCCTGTCGGCCTTGCGTGGGACCAGCACCAGCCAGGGATACCGCGCATCGCGCATCAGCAGCACACGGCTCAAGGGCAGGTCGCCGACGACAAGGGTGTCGCCGGCCAGCCGGGCATCGAGGGTAAAGCCGTCACTCATGCCAGTTCGCGGGCGAAGAACGCCAGGGTGCGCTCCCAGGCCAGCTTGGCGCTCGGCTCGTCGTAGCTGCCGCGGACATCGCAATTGAAGCCGTGGTCGGCCGGATAGACCCAGGTATCCATCTCCGGCTTGAGCTCACGGTGCTTTTCCACCATGTCCGGCGGGATGGAGTGATCGCGTTCGCCGAAGTGGAAGATCACGTTGGCTTTGGCCGGCTCGCTAAGGAACGGCACATTGCGCGCACCGTAGTAGCTGGCCGAGGGTAGGCCCAGGCGCAGCGCCGCCAGTGCCGCAACGGTGCCGCCCCAGCAGTAGCCCACCGTGCCCACCTTGACCTTGTACTGGTCGGCGATCAGCTTGGCGGCGATGGCGACGTCCTGCAGGGGACGCAGCAGGCCCAACTCGCCGATCAGCTTGATGCCCTTCTGCATGCCGTCCTGGTCGTAGCCCAACTCCACGCCCTTTTCCACGGGGTCGAACAGTGCCGGGGCAATGGCGACATAGCCCTCGGCGGCAAAGCGGTCGGCCACGCTGCGGATATGCGCGTTGACGCCGAAGATCTCCTGGATCACCACCACGCCACCCTTCGGTGTGCCGGCGGGCTCGGCGATGTAGGCGTCCATGCTCTCGGGCGGGCGGGAGGTGTCGAGGATAAGGGTGCGGCCCATGGGAGGTCTCCGGAAAAGTGGGTAAGGGGGCAAGGGTAACCTGTAGGCATGTCGCCGGAATGTGCGGAGCGATGCCGGACAAAAAGAAAAGGGAATGGACAGCGCTGCAATTTAGATGTATATCGTTTATCGATGTACGATAAGGTCATGATAAAGACCTTCGCTGACATTCAAACGGAAGCCCTCTTTAGCGGTACTCGGGTAAGACGCTGGATCAACATCGAGGTAGTGGCGCGTCGGAAGCTCGTCCAACTGCACGCAGCAACGGCCCTCGATTTCTTGCGAGCGCCGCCGGGCAATCGACTGGAGGCGCTGAGAGGAGATCGTGCCGGACAGTACAGTATTCGAGTGAACGCCCAATTCCGGCTGTGCTTCACCTGGCGCGATGGCGACGTCTACGACGTCGAAATCGTGGACTATCACTGATGGAGGACGACACCATGGCCACCAAGCTACCGCCGGTACACCCTGGCGAGATCCTTCGCGAGGAATACCTGGTTCCGTTGCAGCTTTCCGCGAATGCGCTGGCGAAGGCGATCGGCGTTACCGCCGCGCGCGTTAACGAAATCGTCAACGAACGGCGCGGCATCACGGCCGATACGGCATTGCGGCTGGCGCGATACTTCGGTACCGACGCACAGAGCTGGCTCAACCTGCAGCAACACTATGAACTGGAGTGCGCGCAGCGCTCACTGGGGTCGGTTCTGGCAAAGATCCATCCTCGCGCGGCATGATGCGATCGATATCCCGCTACGGATTCCAGGTCGGGCGTGCGACCGAAATCTCTGCCAGGAAACTGCCCCCAAGGAGACGCTGCCATGTTTTCAGTGTTCATGGACCTGACGATCTTTCAAGCCATCATGATCGGCTGCGCAGTGCTGACAGGCGGGGTTATCTTCGCTCTCCTGAAACATGTCCCGAAGACGCCTGCAACACGGCGACTTCGGGGTATCACGACGTTCCTGGCTTTCGTGCTTATTGCCACATCGATCTGTGAGAGGTTGGGTTGGATCCACTGAGGCGAAGGTCTTACCCAGCCATGGGTGAACAGATTTCAACCAGGCACCCGTTGATATCGCGCACGTACCCGACGCGCTGGCCCCAGGGCTTTGCCTCGACCGCCTTGAGCGCCAATGCACCTGCTTCGACGGCCTGGCTATAACCCTGCTCGGGTGCCTCGGTAACAAGGCATATCTCGAAGCCGGCACAAAGCTCGCTCCGGCTATTCGGACGAATGGCGACGCCGTTGAGTTCCGCCATCGATTCGCCAGCGAAACTGAGCGTGGTCTCGCCGGTCGCCATCTCCGCATACAAGCCACTCTCGTGGACGAAGCGACGTTGCAGGCCGAAGGCGCGTTCGTAGAATTCCACCGTCGCCGTGACGTCCGGCACGTAAATGATCGTATAGCCCAAGCGCATCGTAATCTCCCGTGGTGATGGCGTGCAGCGTGGGGCACCTCAACTCGCCCGGCTTGAACAAATCGGCCACGTCATTCGATCGACATGCCGACCAGTACCAGCGGCGGCCTGCTGCCGGGAGTAAAGCCCCCATGGCGCCGAAACTCACGTGTCATGTGAGCCTGATCGCTGTAGCCGCTTTCGATCGCCGCATGGGCCGGAGTGAGCGGCCCTGACGCATCGTTGAGAAGTCGCATGGCACGCTGGAAGCGCACGACAGCGGAAAACGCCTTGAACGACAGTCCTAATGCAAGTGTCAACTGACGTCTCAGCGTTCTTTCCGGCACGACGACAACGCGGGCGACCTCATCGAGCCGGAGGCGTCCACCGGATGCCTGAATGACGGTGATTGCACGCCGGACCGTCGCGTTAGGTCGCTGCGCCAGGGCCGCTCGCCGATGCGCGAACGCACTCAAGGCAGCCGCCAGTGCGGACGGCGTTCGAGCGTCGCCGATCACTCCGCCGTCCAAGCCAAGTGCGGTTTCGGCCGCTTCGCCGATCAAGGCGCTGTCAGTAAGCGACGCAGGAGCGATGCCGAGACATGGCCCACCCCAACCGGGTCGGAAACGTACGCCCAGGAAGCGGTCGCCGGCCGACACAGCGACCTCCGTCCAACGCCGGGCGGGCCCGACGATCAACAATTTCACATGAGCAAGTCCGCTCCCTCCATCGCCCCGGAAAGCGACGATGAGGTCCATCCGGCCATCCGGGAGCACAATGTGCGTACCTTCAGTAGACGCCGTGAAAGTCCACTCCGCTTCGATCGCCCCCGAAGAAAGAATCGGGAGAAGCTGTTCCTGATAGTCTGACGGCCATGGCATACGCGAGAGTCTGCCGCCTTTGGGTAATTTCCCGTAACAGCTGCCCGCTGATGCGATGGGCATCTTAGGCATTTACCGGTGAAGTTGAGTTGCTAGCGAGGATTATTGCCTGGCGCAGACTGGCATGTTTCCTTTAAGGATCTGACTCCTGGACGATTTATGCATCCGTTGTTTGCTATGTCTGCGTGGCCTACCTTTCCGTTATCGTATTTTCCAGCAGCGGCGCAGCAGCTGACTTGTCTTTGGACATACGCACTGCTTCGGCGTAGTAAGCGTAATTGTCGGCATTAATTATCGCCATAGTGCGATCAGTGGCTGCCAGGGCTTTCGCCTTAATACGCCCATAGCCTTGCGGTTGATCACCAATATACGGGCCGTTACTGTCGCTATGGTGGGCGTTCTCGTGAAGGATGATTATTACCTGGCTATCGACTCCATAGGTGGAAAATGGGAGTCGAAAGAAGAGCGAGCACATGTGTGTGACGCTTTCTTCTGTCCAGGCTGCGGCACCTTTAGCCTCAGCGGCATCTGAACAGCCGCAGGAGTAACGATCGTCAAGATTGACGCGATTGTTGATTGCGCTTGTCACGTGCAACGGAAAGAAGTCTCCTGAATCCCAAACCTGCTGAAGCTGTGGAACGCTTGGAAAGCCGGGGCTGTCGTTCAATGGAGCACCAAACCACGTGGTATACATCGCGTCAGACGCAATGGATGGCTTCCACGAAATCTTGCCGTCGACTACCGAGTGTCTTACCTTGAAGAGAGAGTTGGCTGCAGATTTGCCGTAAAATGCCCAGCTGGAAGCAGTGTTTCGTGCGGCATTGATTGGAGTGGCTTGTTCACTTGTGCACGTGGTATCTGGCCCTGTGGCTAGTGTGCCCAATGAGGATGGAGCAGTGATTTTATATGAAGTACGCAACGCTCGCTCGCGGCTCAGGAGGCTGGAGTTGGCGTAAATTTGCAACTCGTTACTGGGAACCATCGTGTACGACACCTCATCCGGGTTCCAATCGCTCACTTCAATGTACGGCTGGGAATAGCTTATCTTATAAGCGCCACCCTTAATGTCGTAGTTCATCGCAAGGTCGACATCTGCACTCATTGTCTGCCCTGGGTTAATTGTCCAGAACCTAACGTCTTTTTCCCTTGTCGCGACGCGTGTTGCGCGGCCCGTATACGCCACAGTTTCTCCTGGGGCTGAAACGACTTTCACTATATTGTTCCACAGGTGTCCGTTGTCGGAATCGAGTGGGCTATCTACTTTTGGAAGCAATAGAGGACGGCCTGAGCGGTTTGTTACGTTGACCGTTACAAAAGCCATCTCGGCTTTCTCTCGCGAGGCCGGTTGTTTCAACACGACTTCCAATGGATCGACTGCACTTAATGCTGTCAGAGGGAGGGTGGCAAGAAACACGAGGACCGAAGATTTTATTTTTTTCAACATAGCACTTGTCCTTGATTGTAAAAGCTACCGGACGCGTCTATGCCCGGCGTTGCGCAGGTGATTTGTTACAAATAGGGTATCCGAGAGGGACGTAGGCTTGGACTTAAATTCGGCTAGGGTTTCACCTTTGTAAATCAGGAAGCCGCTACGTCACGCGTCTTGCTAACTGTCAGCCTGATAGCCCCTCTCCCTGTCCGCCAACCCGCTATAATGCCCGGCTTCCCTATACCCCCGGTACCCACGGCAATGTCCCAGGCCGCTCCCAAAGTCGGTTTCGTCAGCCTCGGCTGCCCGAAAGCCCTCGTCGATTCCGAACGCATCCTCACCCAGCTGAAGGTCGAGGGCTACGAGATCGTGCCCAGCTACGGCGAGGCGGATGCCGTGGTGGTCAACACCTGCGGCTTTATCGACTCGGCGGTGCAGGAGTCGCTCGACGCCATCGGCGAGGCGCTCCACGAGAACGGCAAGGTGATCGTTACCGGCTGTCTGGGCAAGCGCTCCGAGCTGATCCGCGAAAGCTACCCCGAGGTGCTGGCCATCTCCGGTCCGCAGGATTACGCCAGCGTGATGAGCGCGGTGCACCAGGCGATCCCGCCGGTGCGCAACCGCTTCCTCGACCTGGTGCCGGACACGGGCGTGAAACTGACGCCCAAGCACTACGCGTACCTGAAGATTTCCGAGGGCTGCAACCACCGTTGCAGCTTCTGCATCATTCCCTCGATGCGTGGCGACCTGGTAAGCCGCCCGGTGGACGAGGTGCTGATCGAAGCGGAGAAGCTGGCGCGTGGCGGGGTGAAGGAACTGCTGGTCATTTCGCAGGACACCAGCGCCTACGGTGTGGACGTGCGCTACGCCGAACGCGAGTGGCGCGGCAAGGCCTATCGCACGCGCATGACAGAGCTGTGCCAGGGTCTTTCCGAACTGGGCATCTGGACCCGCCTGCACTACGTCTACCCGTACCCGCACGTGGACGAGATCATGCCGCTGATGGCGGAGGGCAAGATCCTCCCGTACCTGGACATCCCGTTCCAGCACGCCAGCCCGCGCATCCTCAAGCTGATGAAGCGTCCCGGCAATGTCGAGCGCACCCTGGAGCGCGTGCAGGCGTGGCGCCGCGAGGTGCCCGACCTCACCATCCGCAGCACCTTCATCGTCGGTTTCCCCGGCGAGACGGACCAGGAATTCCAGGAGCTGCTCGGATTCCTGCGTGAAGCCGAGCTGGATCGGGTCGGCGCGTTCGCCTATTCGCCGGTGGATGGCGCGAAGGCCAACGACCTGCCAGGCCAGATCGACGAGGAACTGAAGGAAGATCGCCTGGAACAGTTCATGGCGGTGCAGGCGGAGATTTCCGCGGCCAAGCTGCAGCGCAAGGTGGGCCGGACCATCAAGGTGCTGATCGACGAGATCGACGCCGACGGCGCGTGGGGTCGCTCCAGTGCCGATGCGCCGGAAATCGACGGCGCCGTGCGCATCGACGACGGCCAGCTGCTCAAGCCCGGCCAGTTCGTCGACGTGCTGGTCGAGGAAGCCGACGCTCACGACCTCTACGGTCGCCTGGCCTGAGCCCATGCGTTACGTGGCGCCGACGCGGCAATCGCTCGAGCGGAGCGTGCTCGCGTCGCCGCCGCTGTCGTGCTGGCGCGACTACGCCACGCTGCTGGGTGGGGAGGCGTGGCCCGATATCGCAGCCCTGAACGTGCTGCTGCCGGCAGACGCCGACGTGCATTTCGTCACCCAGGACAAGGCACTGCTCGACGACGGCCTGCATTACGAGGAACGCATCGCGCATCGCCGTGCCATCGCCACGCGGCCGGACAACTGGCACGACCTGATCAACGCCCTGGTATGGCTGCGCTATCCGGCGCTGAAACGCGCGCTCAATGCGCGGCAGATGGCGGAGATCGCCGTGATGGGGCGGCGGGAGCGCTCACGGCCGCAATGCGCCCTGACGCATTTCGACGAGGCGGGGATGATCGTCACGCTGCGTGAGCCGGCCATGCTGGCGGCCTGGGATGCCCACGACTGGACCACGCTGTTCTGGACGCACCGCGAAGCGTGGCTGACTGGCGGGGCCCGCGTCGAGGTGTTCGGTCATGCCTTGCTTGAGCACGCACTGACGCCCGGCAAGCTGCTGGTCGGCAAGGCCCTCGTGGTGATGGGGGAGGGCGATGCGCGGGCGATCTGTGCGGACGCCATCGCCGCCGGCAGCGTTCTCAACGACCCGCAGGAACTGAGGCCACTGCCCGTGTCCGGCGTGCCCGGCTGGCATGTCGAGACGGATCGGCCGTCGTTCTACACGACGGCACCGTGTTTCCAGCCCCTGCGCGAAGGTCGGACCTATCCGTTACCGCTTTGACGCCGGATCGGCCAGGCCGTGGTCGCGCACGTAGTCGCCCAGCAGGCTGTCGTGGTCGACGCCCAGCTTGCGCATGGCGTCGCGCTTCTGCCGGCTGATGGTCTTTACCGACTTGCCTTCGCGGTCGGCGATCTGTTGCAGCGACATGCCGGCGACGAAGGCGCGGATGACTTCCGTTTCGCGCGGGGATAGCGGCGCACCCGGCATGGCCACCGAGGTGTCGTCAGCCTCGTTGAGGATGTCGAGCAGGGTTTCGCTGAGGTAGGTTTCACCGTCCGCGACGGCGCGCGCGGCCGTGGCCAGTTCGTCCATCGGGGCGCGCTTGTCGACGATGCCGCGCGCGCCGCGCCCCAGCATGGATTGCAGGGCGGCCGGACGGTTGATCATCGTCAGCACGATGAGCGCGACATGCGGATAATCCCGGTTGATGGTTTCCAGGAGGGGAAATCCATCGTCCTGCCGATCGCTCGGCATGAGAAAATCCGTAATGACGACATCGCAGGCGCGGTCGGCCAGCATGGCCAGGAGTTCGTCCGCGGCCTTGGCCGCACCGACCACTTCGACGTGCGCGTTCTCCAGCGCAAGCCGCCCCCCAACAAGAACGAGGGGGTGATCGTCTGCCAGAATGACCTTGAGTGGCATGCCTTGCGTTCTCCTGAATACGTTGCGATACAGCGGGCTTCGACTCGATTATGCCCATGAAGGTTACCTTGACGAAGCCTCCCGTGTGATCCGACGCCTGTTCCCGTTAATGCTGCTTGTGCTCGCCCGCATGGCCATGGCCATGCCGGATGTGCCGTTGCGCCCTGCCGACGCGGAATGGCTGCGCCATCATCCGGTGCTCATCGTGGGCGCGTATCCGGAGGGCTACCCGCCTTTCGAGGAACTGCGCGACGGCGAGCTGGAAGGCCTGGGCCCGGATTACCTGCGCGAACTGGCCGGCGAGCTGGGCGTGACGCTGCAGACGCGGGAATACCCCAGCTGGCCGGCGTTGCTGGCCGCGCTGGCGAAAGGCGAGATCGACGTGGCGACCTCGGTCACCCCGCTCGAACAGGGCATGCCGGGTATCCGGGTGGGCGCCACGTACTTCGAATCGCTTCCCGCGCTGGTGGAGCGCATCGATGCGCCCATCGTCCATCGCCCGGGCGACCTGCGCGGCAAGCGGCTGGCGGTGCACACCGGGTATTTCGACATCGCCGCGCTGCGCCGCGAGTTGCCCGATACCACGCTGGTGGAGACGGCCTCCACCGCGGAGGCGCTGGGCCGGGTAAGCCGGGGCGATGTGGATGCCTACCTGGACAACCCTTATTCGGCGCGCGAGTTCGTCGCGCGCCTGCGCCTGGACCACGAATTGCGCGTCGGCAGCCCCGTGGCGCTGCCGATCAGCGCGCTGGCCTTCGCGGTGCCGGCCTCCCGTGCACCGCTGGGCCGCGCGCTTGATCACGCCCTGGGCGAACTCACGGCCGCCGACCACGGCCGCCTGCGCGCGCGCTGGGTGGGGCGCGACATCGCTCCGCGGCCCCGCGAGGCCGGTATTCCGCTGAGCGAGAAGGAAAAAGACTGGCTGCGGGCGCTGCCGCCGCTGCGCCTGGGCGTGGACCCCAGCTATGCGCCTTTCAGCCTGATCACCGGCCGGGGCGAGGCGGAGGGTCTGTCGCTGGATTACGTGCGCGAAATCGCCGCGGAACTGGGCATCCGGGTCACCCAGGTGCCCAGCGAGAACTGGGCCGGCACCGTGGAGCGCGTGCACCGAGGCGAGGTGGATGTGGTGGCCGCGATCAATCCGCAGAGCGCCACGGCCCCCTTCCTGGAGCCGAGCGTGCCCTACCTCGACTTCCCGATCATGATCGTCACGCGCGAAGGCGCGCCCACCATCGCCGGTCGCGACGACCTCGCCGGCAAGCGCGTGCTGGGCAACACCACCCGTGAGCCGATCCGCCGGCTGCTGTCGCGCATCCCGGGCGTCCAGATCGTCTCCGTCGACACCGAGGCGGAGGGCCTGCGTCGGCTGGCGGCAGGCGAGGGCGACGCGTTCGTCGGCAACCTGGCATCCGTCGATTACCTGATCCGCGACAACTTTCTCGGCCAGCTCAAGGTGGCCGCCCCCACCGGCGACAACGAGGCCATCGCCATCGGCGTGCGGCGTGAACTCGCGCCGCTGGTGCCGCTGGTCAACCGTGTGCTGGTCAACCTGTCGACGCACCGCCAGCAGGAGATCCGCAACACCTGGTTCGCCTCGCACTACGTGGTCGGGCCCACCTGGCGCGAGATCGCCGGGCGCGTGGTGCCGTTCGTGGCAGTGCTGCTGGCCTCGTTGATCGCGATCAGCTACGCCTACCTCAACCTGCGCCGTGAGACACGCCGGCGCGAACGCACGGAGCGGCGCCTCGCCGAGGTCACCGCCCACGTGCCCGCGGTGGTGTACGAAGCGGTGCGCGGTCTCGACGGCACCTATGCCATGGCCTACGTGGGCGGCGATCCGCAAAGCATCCTCGGCATGGAGCCCGGCCAGTTGCTGGCCGCGGGCGAGGCCATGCTGGCACCCGTGCCGGAAGACGATCGTGAGGCCCTGCGCGCCGCCTTCGAGCGCTCGGCGCGTGAGCTCACGCCGCTGCATGTCACCGTGCGCGCGCACGTCGGCGGACGCACGCGTTACCTCAGCTCCGACGCGGTCCCGCTGGCGGCCGCCGACGGCAGCGTGCGCTGGAACGGCTACTGGGTGGATGTAACCGCGCAGGAGCTGGCATCGCGCGGCATGGCGCATGCACGCGACGAAGCCGAGGCCGCCACGCGTGCCAAGAGCGACTTCCTGGCCACGATCAGCCACGAGATCCGCACGCCGATGAACGGCGTGATCGGCCTGCTCGACGTGCTGGAACGCACGTCGCTGGATACCGACCAGCGCAAGATGGTCTCTACCATCGAGCACTCGGCGGAAGCCCTGCTGCACATCCTCGACGACGTGCTGGATTTCTCGAAGATCGAAGCCGGGCACCTCACCTTCGACCCGCGTCCGGCCGATCCTCGCGGCATCGTCGAAGGTGCCATGGCGATCATGGCGGCGCAGGCGGAATCCAAGGGCCTGCGCCTGGAAGCCTCGTTCGACCCAGGGCTGGCCCCGGCCGTCACCGTCGACGACGGGCGCCTGCGCCAGGTGTTGCTCAACCTGCTGGGCAATGCGATCAAGTTCACGGTGGAGGGCTCGGTGCTCATGGCGGTGCACGTGGATGAACACCACGGCGCACGCCAGCGCCTGCGTTTCGTCGTGCGCGACACCGGCATCGGCATCCATGCGGCCAAGTTGCGGCACGTGTTCGCGCCGTTCAGTCAGGCCGAATCCTCGACCACCCGCCGCTTCGGCGGCACCGGCCTGGGCCTGACCATCGCCCGGCGACTGGTCGAGCGCATGGGCGGGCACATCGTCATCGAGAGCGAGCCGGGGCAGGGCACCACGGTCACCGTCACCCTGGAACTGATGATCGCCGAGGTGCCCGTGCCCACGCAGGCCCAGAACGGCGATGCGTCCGTATCGCCCATACCGGCGCGCGATGCGCGGATCCTCCTGGCGGAGGATCACCCGGTAAACCAGGAGCTGGTTCGCGTGCAGCTGGCCTTGCGCGGCTACCGCTGCGATGTGGTGGACGACGGCGTGGCTGCGCTGGAGGCACTGGCCGCGCGGGAGTACGACTTGTTGCTGGTGGACTGCCACATGCCGCGTATGGACGGCTATGCGGTGGCGCAGGAGGTGCGTCGCCGCGAGGCGGGCGGCTCGCGCCGGCTCCCCATCGTGGCGATGACCGCGGATGCGCGCGCCGAGCAGCAGGAATTGTGTCGGGCCGCCGGCATGGACGACCTGCTGCGCAAGCCGATCCGGCTCGAAGCCTTCCACGCGGCCGTCGCCCGCTGGCTCGGCGACACCGGGGTACCGCTCGCCGACGATCGCGTGGCCCCGTCGAGCGTCGTGCCCGTTGGCGCCGGGATGTCCGGCGTCGACGCATCGGACACCGACGAGGGCATACCCGATGTGGACATGGACCGGATGCGTCGCGCGTTCGGTTCGGACGAGAACATCGCCAGCGTCATCGATGCCGGCGTGCAGGCCACGCGCGAGGCGCTGGCGCGGTTGGATGCGGTCGCCGTGGATGCCCACACCGAGGCCGTGGCCGGCTGGATTCATCACGTGCTCGGGGGCGTGCACGTGTTCGGGCACTCGCCGGTGGGTCACCGGGGCGAACGCATGGAGCTCGCCCTGCGTGAAGGCGCCGCGGTGGACGACGACGCGTTGCGCGACTTCGCGGCGGATGTCGCCACGTTCACCGATGGGCTGGAGCGCCTCGCGATTCGCCTGCGCCGGAACGCGCCCGCCCCGCCGGACGCTCAGTCGTAGGACACGTCCATGATCGCGAAGCGCGTGCGCCCGCCGGGCAGTTCCGCGTCGAACTCGTCGTCCAGGCGTTTCTTCAGCACGGCGCGAGCCATGGGCGAGTCGATGCTGATCCAGCCCTTGCGGGCATCGGTCTCGTCGGGCCCGACGATGCGGTAACGCACCGTCTCGCCGCTTTCCACGTTTTCCAGGGTCATCGTGGCGCCGAAGAACACGGCGTCGCGTTGCGAGGGCGCGGCCTCGACCACCTTCAGCGCCGGGATGCGCTTGCTGAGGTAGCGCGCGCGACGGTCGATCTCGCCGAGCTGCTTCTTCCGATAGGTGTACTCGGCGTTTTCCGACCGATCGCCTTCGGCCGCGGCCGCGGCCAGCGCCTTGACCACCTCGGGCCGCACGGTGTGCCACAGGTGGTCCAGTTCGGCCTTCAGGCGTTCGAAGCCCTCCCGCGTGATGATCGCGGTGGACGAGGGAGAGGGTGGGCGCCAGCGACTCATGGCGTGGCCTTCGGAACCGGGGGCATGCGCGCGCCGCCGCCCAGCGCATAGCGGACGCCGGTCAGGGCTCGCTGCGTGAAAAGTGTGTCGGCATCGGCGAGGGCATGGCGGGGCATGGCTAATCCTTAAGAATCTCCTGAACAAGTGTACGCAACGATATGCCGTTACGAGAAAAATCGTCATATGCCCGCTTGAGTCCGGGGCGTGCGGCGGGTAACGTGGCCGCCACTGCCTGACCCTGAGTCCCTACATGTCCTTTCGCGTGCCGCGTCCGCTTCTCTTGCTTCCCCTGGCGGTCCTCGCCGGTTGCGCTTCCAGCGGCGGTACACCGCGCGCGGGCAAGGTCACGCCCCAGGTCAATGCCCTCTACGACCGCATGAACCAGGCCAGCAAGGGCTACGAGGCGGCCATCGACCAGGCTCGCCGCGGCGATACCCCGCAGGCGGCGCAAACACGCAAGCAGGCCCTCGACCAGCTCAAGGATGCCTCCGCCCGCTGCAGCCTTACGCCGGGCTGCGATCCGCAGCGTTTCGCCGCCGTCTTCGACCGGCTGCTGCGCCTGAAGGACGGCAGCTTCATCGAGGGCGAGGACGCCGACGATACCGAGCAGGGTGCCGAGGTGGGCGTACAGCCCGGCGACGCCAACCTGCCCGGCTCGGTGGCGGTCGGCTCGCTGCCCGCGGCGCAGCGCAGCGTCACCATGTTGAAGGGCCACCAGTTTTCCGACCTGATGGTGATGAACGGGCCGGTCAAGGCGGCGCTGGAGCTGTGGCTGACGCAGCTGCGGCCCAACTTGATGGACGCCTACGTCAACTACCAGATGATGCGTTACAAGATGTGGCCGGCCTACAAGAAGGCCGACCTTCCCGAGGCGCTGCTGTTCGGCATCATGGCCAAGGAATCCGGCGGCAAGGTGCACGCGGTCTCGCGCTCGGGCGCGTCGGGCCCCCTGCAGTTCATGTACGCCACGGGCCTGCGTTTCGGCCTCAGCAACGCCGACGGCTTCGACCAGCGCTTCGATCCGACCATGGCCGCGCAGGCCAACGCGGAGTACATCGACGAACAGCTGGCCGCGTTCAACAACAACCTGGAAATGACCCTGGCCGCCTATAACGGCGGGGAAGGGCGCATGCGCCGCATTGCCGCCGGCAGCCCGGGTGCCAGCTTCTACGATCCGCAGATCTATGGGCAGATGTCGGCCGAAACCCGCGACTACGTGCCCATGGTGCTGGCCGCCGCCTGGCTGTTCCTGCATCCGGACAGCTACCACCTGCGCTGGCCGAAGATCGACGGTGAGCCGGGCCAGATCGTGCTCAAGCGACCGGCCTCGCTGTCGGAGCTGACCATCTGCCTGGGCTCGTCGCAGGACATGCCCGAGGGCTGGTTCCGCACGCTGCGCAACCTCAACCCGCGCCTCGACCCGCAGATCAGCCAGCCGGTGGGTGCGCGCCTGGAGGTCCCCAAGCAACTGGAGAAAGCCTACGCGTCCAGCTGTGCCGACGGCCCCTGGCCCATCCTCGCGTCCGACCTGCACAACGCGGCGAAGATCGTCGCGCCGCCGCCGCCCGCCGCGACCTCGGCCGCTCTGGCCGGTGGCGGATCCTCGTCGTCCTCGTCGTCGCGGGCGTCATCGTCCGCCTCGCGCAGCTACACCGTGCGCAGCGGCGACACGCTGGTCAGCATCGCGCGCAAGAGCAGCTGCGCGGATGTCGAGGACA
Organism: Luteibacter sp. ME-Dv--P-043b; assembly: GCF_030209605.1. NCBI lineage: Bacteria > Pseudomonadati > Pseudomonadota > Gammaproteobacteria > Lysobacterales > Rhodanobacteraceae > Luteibacter > Luteibacter sp. ME-Dv--P-043b. The sequence continues at coordinate 72,213 of NZ_JARVRT010000002.1, read as the reverse complement.
TCGCCCGCATGAACGGCCTCAGGGGCCACCAGTTGAAGGTAGGGCAGTCCATCCGCGTGCCGGTATGCCGGTAAGCGGGAAGGGCCCCGTGTTACGCCAGCGCGCTGGGCGCCATCCAGCGCGACGACGCCTCGCGCGTCTCCGACGTGGACAGTTCCTTGATCTGTCGCATCAGCCGCAGAATCTGGCGATGCAGTTCATCCATGCCCGGACGGCGTGAGCCCAGGGTCTCGTGGTAGACCGCGGCGACCCACAGGGCGACGCCACGCGCGGCGATCAGCGGATTGTCCGACCGCGCCTTGCCCAGGCCCACTTCGGGGCCGTGGCCATGGGCACTGTAGCGCTCGTCGGGCGGCGTGCCGTAGCGGTGAGGGAAATCGCAGGCCGCGGCCTGCTCCATCTCGCGCCTGACCAGTTGCTGCAGGTCGGCATGGGCCCGGACCGGCAGGGAAAGCACCACGCGCTCGATATCGGCAAGCTGTCGACGCAGGCGGATCTCGCGGCTCACGGCGATGAGATGGGTGACCAGGCGCATGATGACTTACCTCGGGCTGACGCTTTCAGCAGGCACCGGGTTCCTCCCCCATGGAGTGGCCGGTCGCCGGGAGCATACCCCCTGAGCAGGTCGAAATGAAGATATTTCGTCACATTGTGACGTGTCGGGTCACCGGTTTGGCTGGGTGCCGACCCAGCGGCCCAGGCGCTGCCCGACCATGACCTGCTGCTGGGGCTGCAGGTCGTCCAGGGCGTAGCCCTCGGGAAGGAGCAGGATGACGGTGGAGCCCATGTTGAACCGGGCCATTTCGCCGAAGCGCTCCAGGGCCACTCCGCGCCCGCGACAGTCCTTGCGGATGATGGACGAGGCATAGGGTGGGATGGCCATGCCGTCCCAGACGGTGGCCACGCTGGAGACCAGGATCGCCCCGACCATCACCGAGACGAACGGCCCGTGTTCGCCGTCGAAATGGCAGACCAGGCGCTCGTTGCGGGCGAACAGGCGCGGGATGTCCTGCACCGCGAACGGTGCGACGCTGAAGATCCGGCCCGGCACGTGGGTGGTACCGGTCAGGGTGCCGGCCAGCGGCATGTGCACGCGGTGGTAATCGCGCGGCGAGAGGTACACCGTGACGAAGCTGCCATTGCGGAAGGGCACGGCGGCGGCCTCGTCGCCCAGCAGCTCGGCGGCGGTGTACTCCTGGCCCTTTGCCTGGAAGATGCGGCCGTCGCGAATCCGGCCGGACTGGCTGATCCGGCCGTCGGCCGGGCACAGCAGGGTCGTGGGATCGTCGTCCGGGCGGCGCGCGCCCGGTTTCAGCTTGCGGGTGAAGAACGCATTGAAGTGCTGGTAGGCCAGCGGGTCCGGCTGCGCGGCCTGGCTCATGTCCACGTCGTAGCGCTGGACGATCTCCCGGATGAGGAAGTTCTTCCAGGGCGCCCATGCCCAGCGCGTCGCCCAATAGACGATCCGCGAGAGGAACCGGTGCGGGAGGATGTACTGCAGCAGGACCTTTGGCTTCATCGGGGGAGTATAGGCGACCGCCGGCCCTCGCCGCAGCGCCCCGGCTACTTCACCACCGGCAGCTCCAGCCAGGTGCCGTCGGCGCCGCCGCGGAACACCTTTTGCGTGGCCTTTTTATAGTCGCCCGGCTTCGCATTGAAGATATTCGGCACGAACGTCTGGGGGTTGCGGTCGTACAGCGGAAACCAGCTGGACTGGACCTGCACCATCACGCGGTGCCCGGGCAGGAAGACGTGGTTCACCGTGGGCAGGGGGAAGCGATAGGCCTGGGCCTTGCCCGGTACCAGGGCTTTCGGGGTGGCATAGCCCTCGCGATAGCGCCCACGGAAGATCTCCATGGCTATCGGCAACTGGTAGCCACCCATGGACGGTTCCGCTTCCACCTCGTCCGGGTAGACGTCGATCAGCTTCACCACCCAGTCGCTGTCCGTGCCGCTGGTGGAGGCGAGCAGGTGGACCAGGGGTTCGCCGGCGATGCCCATCGGCTGGATCAGCACCGGCGATACGTAGGTCAGCACGTCGGTGCGCGTGGCGAACTGGCGCTGGTCGTCCACCAGCCATTCGGGCCAGCTGTCTTCCCGGTCGGCCACGCCGTGCGACCACGATTGGATGGGGCGCACGCGGTAGGGCACCGGCTTGGCCGGATCAGACACATAGGCGTCCTCGCCCGTCGCGGGCGCCGTCGTGCCGAGCGTACCGTCCGCGCCCACGAACCAGCGTTGCATCGTCGGCGCGCAGCCCGTGCGGCAGGCGGACGGCCAGGTGTCCAGCTGGCGCCAGGTGTTCGCGCCGGTGACGAAGGCGTTGACCGGTGCGATGCCCGCGCGCGGCGCATCATCCTTCAGGTAGCGGGCGAGGAAGGGCCGCAGGATCGTCTGGCGAAACGTGGTGGCCGTGTTGCTGCCCAGATCGATCGCACCGATGGTGTTGCCCTTCTCCCAGGTCTTGGCGTGGCGCCAGGGACCCAGCACGAGCCACAGTTTCTCGTGGTTCGGGTCGCGCGGGGCCAGCGCCCGGTACACGGCCATGTCGCCGTAATTGTCTTCCTGGTCCCACAGGCTGTGCACGAGCATGGTGGGTACGGTCATCGGCTCGTTCGCCGCTACCTTGTCCAGCGCCTGGTCCGACCAGAAGCTGTCGTAGGCCGGGTGCGCCAGGATCTTCTGCCAGAACCCCAGGGCTTCCATGCCGTAGGCGCGGCCGATGTCGCCGGCGGAGCCGCCCTTGAGGTACAGGTCGTAGTCGTCGCGATGGCCGGTGCTCCAGCCGATGTCGCTGCCGCGCGAGTTCACCATGCCGTAGATGTAGGGGATCATCTGCTGGCGGAACGCGCCGCGATGGAACCAGTCGTCGCCCATCCAGCCGTCGATCATCGGGTTGATCGGCACGGCCACCTTGAGGGCGGGATGCGGGCGGATCGTGGCGACCATCGCCTCGAAACCGTCGTAGGAGATACCGATGATGCCGACCTTGCCGTTGGACTCCGGCACGTGCTTCACCAGCCAGTCGATCGTGTCGTAGATGTCGGACGATTCGTCGATGCCGGTGGGGTTGCCGTGGCCGATCGGCGGCCGGTTCATGACGAAGTCGCCTTCCGAACCGTGCTTGCCGCGAATGTCCTGGATTACGCGGATATAGCCGTCCTGGACCACGACATCGGCCGGGTTGTCGTAGCCGCGCAGGGTGCTGTCCAGGTGGGGGCTGTCGTTGCGGTGGCCCATGCCGTCCGCGCCGTAGGGCGTGCGCGTGAGCAGGATGCCGGCATGCGTGCTGCCCTTGGGCACCAGGATCACGGTGTGCAGTTTCACGCCGTCGCGCATGGGAATCTCGACGGTGCGGCGCACGTAGTCGAAACCGGTGTCGGTGGGAACGAAGTGTGCCGGCGTTTCCGTCGGCAGGGAGTTGTCCGGGGCCATGTCGCCGAACGCCGGGGTCGCAAGGACCCCGGCGGCCAGTGCGACGATGGCCAGTCGCAGGAGGTGATGCATGGCGGCTCCGTCAGAAGTCGTAGGTGACGCCGAAGCGAGCGTAACGCGGCTGGGTGTAACCGATCACCTGCTGGTAGCCGTCGTTCACCGAGTTCTTGCTGCCCGACACCGGGTTGCTTCGCTGCGAGCGTTGCTGGTTCAGCGCGTTGAATACCGAGGCGGTGAAGGCCAGCTTGCGATCGGCCCACAGCGGACGGTATTCGATGTTGACGTCGACCAGTTCCTCCCACGGCTCGCGACCCTTGGCACCGTACGCCGACGGTTCGCCGAAGCAGAAGTGGTAGTAGCTGCCGTAGCCGGACGGGTCGCTCTCGTCCGCACCGTAGCGGCCCAGGCAGGACTTCGGCAGGCCCGACTGGATCAGCAGGTTGGCCGAGACCATCCATTCCGGCGCGACCTGGTACGAGCCGTACAGCTTGATCTGGTGCTTGCGGTCGTTGGCGAGGTAGCCGTTGGCGTAGTTCATCAGCGTGGCGTAGTCCCAGTCACGCGAGGCGGCCACCGAACCCTGGCCCACGTCCGAGCGCACCTGGCCTTCGGTGTTGCCGTAGCTGCGCGAATACAGGTAATCGACCTTGCCCGACCACGTGCCGTCGAACGGATGCGACAGGTACAGGTCCAGCCCGTAGTAGTTGCGCTTGAGGTGCGGGAAGCCGAAGTCCGCGTTGGTCACGGTGACATCGGTGTAGCCGCCGCTGGCCTTGGCCAGCTGGTAGACGTTGGCCCGGCCCGGATTGGACAGGTAGCAGCTGCCTACCGTCACCGCGTCGATGTCCGCCCCCTGGGCCACCGCGGCGCGCGTGATCGCACCGTTGTCGCACACGTCGTCCAGCGCGTTGCGCAGCTTGCGTACCGTGGCCTTGGCACCGGCCACCCATTCGGGGTTCAGTTGCTTGTCCAGGCCAAGGATGTATTCGTCCTGGTACTCGGACTTGATGTTCTTCGCGCTGACCGTCTTCGGGTCGGGCGGCTGGCCGTATTCGCCGTTGGGCGATACCGCGCCGCCGGTGGCGGACTGTACGAAGGTGACACCCGTGGGCAGGCCGCCGGCGTCGATACCCGTATAGGTGAAGTACTGGTTGGTTGCCAGCGACCCGGACGAGGTGCGCAGCGCGACGGAGGCGGGCATGGCGAGGAAGTAGCGTCCCGCGTTGCCGTACACCTTCATGCTCGAATCGCCATTCACGTCCCAGCTGAAGCCGAGGCGCGGCGCCCACTGCGGCTTGGTCAGCTTCAGGTACGGCTGCCCGGCAGGGTTGTAGTTGGTGAACTGGTCGTTGCGCAGGCCCAGCGAGAGCAGCACGCGATCGGTGACCTGCCAGTCGTCCATGACATATTGCGCGCGCTGCTTCACGCGCACCGAGGCCAGCGTGTTGTAGTGACGGTAATACCCGTAGTAACCGGTCTGGCCGCCGGGATAATTGGCCGGCTTGTCGACGAACGGGCTGTCGCTGATGTTGAGGTTGGGATCGCCCTTGGCATACCAGAGTTCGTAACCGTCGCCGCCGATGGTGGTGCCATCGTCGATGTCACGCGAGTCCTGGTTGTCGATGCCCGCGGTGATCGAGTGGTCGCCGGCCTTGTAGTTCAGGTCCACGCGCAGGTTGCGGTTGGTCGACTGGTGATCGGGGTTGTCCACCGTGTCCAGCGTCTGCCCGTTGCTGATCGGCGTACCGCCGTTCAAGGCCGGGTTCTGCTGGCTGACATTGCCCAGGAACGGTCCGGTGACGCCGGTGGCCGGCGGTTCGTTGTAGTAAGTCAGCTTCGACTTGCCGTACAGCGCGGTGAGGGTCAGGTTGTCGGTGATGTAACTGGTGAACTTGGCCGCGTAGACCATGGCGCGGGTCTTGTATGTCGAATCGGTGCTGGCGAAATCGCCTACCGTGTTCGTGTCGTAGTCATAGTTGTACTTGTTGCCGTTGGAACGGTGGGTCTGGTTGACCCCGGTCAGCTCGAGGATGTTGCTGTCGTTGATGTTCCAGTCCAGCTTGCCGTACCACTTCGGGTCCTTGTACGTGTAGCGGGTGTCGTAGGCGTGGTTGACGTCGCCGATGCTGTTGCCCTTGCTGCGCTGCATTTCCACCGCGGCGAAGGCGTACAGCGTGTCCTTGATCAACGGGCCGCCGGCATACGCGCTGACTGTCGTGCTCCACTCGTGGTTGTCGTCGTTGCGCTGGTTGATCGTGCCCGGCGGCGCGGGGTTGTCGTGGCCGTAGGTGATGTTGCGTGCGCTGGCGCGCGCGAAGTCCGGCTCCCACAACACCTGCGCACCGAAGTGCCATTCGTTGGTGCCGCGCTTGCCCACCTGGCTGATGACGCCGCCGTCCGAGCGGCCGTACATCGCGGAATAGCCGCCGCTGAGTATTTCCTGCTGGTCCACCGCGCCATAGGGCAGGGTGACGCCGCCGAAACCGCTGAGCGGGTCGGTGGTGTTCATGCCGTTGATGTAATACGCGTTCTCGGAGACCGCGGAACCCGCGAAGCTGACCAGGCTGCCGCCGAACGCGTTCTGGAAACCGGAATAGCCCGGCGAGGCGCCCGGAGCCAGCAGGGCGATCGCCTCGGCCGAGCGCTGCAGCGGCAGGCGCGCCATGTCGGCCGCCGTGATCACGGTGCTGGAGGCGACGGTGGCGACGTCGATCTTCGCCACCTGCGTGGCCGAGACGGTTACCTGATCGAGCTGCTGTGCCGAGGCCGACGAGCCGGCGGACGCGAACGAGACATCGGTGGCCGCACCGACGCGCAGGGTGACGTTGTCACGTGAATCGACCACCTGGCCGTTGGCCTTGAGCGACACCTTGTACGTGGCCAGCGGCAGCGCTTCGGCGACATAGCGGCCGCGGGGATCGACGGCCACCTCGCGGGTGAGGCCGTTGCTGCCTTCGATCAGGACGGTTTCGCCGGCGGCGACCGGCGCGCTGCCAGCGATGCGGCCGGTGGTGGCCTGGCCGTAGGCCACGCCGGTGAGCGAAGCCGCGACGGCGGCACATAACAGGCTGCGTCGAAGATAAGGACGGGGAATCATGGGTTGCTCCGGGAAGGACAGATAAGGACAAGGGTGGGTTGGCCGTCCTGGCGCATTGTTTTCGGATCAGGCATAGGCGATATCGCCGACGGCTTTGCCGAGGGCGGCGATACCGCGGGATTTTTCCGCGCGCCGGTCGGTGACCAGCAGGTCGATACGATCAGCGGGGCACCAGGCGACGCGACTGCGCACGCCGATCTTGGAATGGTCGGCGGCAATGACGATGCGTCGCGCGTTCGCGCACATCGCCCGCGCGATCTCGGCTTCTTCCATCTCGAAACTGCTGGCGCCCGCCTTGGCGTCGATGCCCACCGGCGAGAGGATCACCATGTGCGGTTGGTAGCGTCCGATCTCGGCGATGGTGGCCGAGCCGTTGGTGCAGCCGATCTGCGCATCGAAGCGTCCGCCCAGCAGGTGCACGTCGTTGCCGGGACGCGAGGCGAAGCGCGCGGCCACGTCCACCGCGTTGGTGACGATGGTGAGCCCCGTACGGGTGGCCAGCGCTTCGGCCACCAGGTTCATCGTGCTGCCGGCGTCCATGAAGATGGTCTGTCCGCTCTCGACCAGACTGGCCACCTTCCGCGCGATGGCGCGTTTTTCGCGGACGCGGGTGGCGTGGCGCACGGCGATCGGCGGTTCGTCGCCGGTGAGCACGGCACCGCCGTGCACGCGACGGATCTCGCCGCGGGCGGCCAGTTCGACCAGGTCGCGGCGGATCGTCTCGCGCGACACGCCCAGCTCGGTCACGATGCGCTCGACGGATACCTGGCCGCTGGTGCTGAGCAGGTCACGGATACGGGTGTGTCGTTCTTCATGCCACATGGCGTCGGTCCCTGAGTGTGTGGAGGAGGAGGCGCATGGCGCCGAGTGCGAGGCCGCCGGCGGCCACCACGCATGTCGCGTAGGCGGCGGCCGGGGCCAGGAAGCCGTTTTCGTCCAGGCGCATCACCGACACCGAGGCCAGGCCCAGGTCGGCGGTTACCAGGAAGATCACGCCCGACAGCGTCACCATCGAGCGCATGAACAGGTAGAAGAACGCCGCGATCGCCGCCGGCGCCGCGAACGGCAGCACGGCGTCGCGCAGCACGTGGCGTGTATCGCCGCCGCACACGGCCACCGCATCTTCCAGGGCGTCGGGCACGCGGCGCATGCCCGTCTGCATCGTGAGGAAGGTGGGTGCGTGATAGTGGTAAAGGCTGCATGCCGCCACGATCGCCACGCTGCCATACAGCCATGTCGACAGCACGCCATGGTTGAACGCCAGTACGTAACCCAGGCCCAGCACCATGCCGGGGACGGCGGCGGGCAGGGCCGCCACTACCTGCAGCGGGCGGGCCAGCCATCCGGGCAGGCGACGCAGGCCCGCCGACAGCATGAACACGCCGACCACACCGACGGTCGCGGCGAGCAGCGACATGCCCACCGATGTCGCCACGGGGCCGTAGCCTTCCGGCATGCCGCCCAGGTAGTTGGCGAGGGTAAGCGTGCGATCGTACGGCCACAGCCTGACCACGCTCACGTACACCACCGTGCCGAGGGTGACGACGATCGACAGCACCGCCAGCGCGGCAACCCCGCCCAGGGCGGCGTCACGCCAGGGATGCCGTTCCGGCCGCAGCGCATGGCCGGGGCTGGCGTCGCCCAGGTCCTGCCGGCGTCGCGCCAGACGGCCCAGCCACACCGACAACAGCGCCGGGGCCAGCAGCAGCACGCCCAGCGTGGCACCCATGGCGAAATCACGCTGGCCCACCACTTCGCTGTAGATCTCCATGGCCAGCACGCGGTAGTTGCCACCGACCACCACGGCACTGCCGAAGTCGGTCAGTGTCTCCGTGAAGACCAGGAACGCGGCGGCCCAGAGGGCGAAGCGAATCCGCGGCAGGGTCACGTCGACGAACTGCCGCCAGGGCGTGGCCCCCATCGACGCCGCTGCGTCGTAATGGCGTGCGGGCGTGCGTTCCAGTGCGGCCGAGACGATGACGACCACCTGCGGCAGGCCATACATCAGGTTGGCCAGCAGCAGGCCCAAGAAACCGTAGATGTCGGTGGGCCAGCCCGTCAGCCGGTGCACGAGGCCGTTGCGTCCCAGCAGGCAGACCAGGCCGAGGCCGAGCACCAGCGAGGGCGCCAGCATGGGCAGCAGCAGCGCGCCGCGGATCAGCGCCTTGCCGGGCAGGCGCGAGCGATGCAGGGCCATCGCCACGCACAGGCCGATGGCGAGGGTGCCCAGCGTGGTGGTCGCGCCGATAACCACGCTGTGCCATGCCGCGCGCGGCAGGCCGGGGTCGTCCAGCAGCCGCGCGTAGTTGGCCAGCGTGAAGGCGCCCTGGTCGTCCACGAGGCTGCGCGTCAGCACGCTCAGCAGCGGATGCAGGAAGAATACGCACAGGCCCAGCAATGGCAGCGCCACCATCGGCATGCCGGGCAGCAGGGAGCGCTTCATGTCGTCACCCAGGCGCCGCGCGATGCATCGACGGTCACGGCCTCGCCTCGCGCCAGCGTGCTGCGGCCGGGCAGTTCGACGAGCAGCGAGCGACCGCGCCAGGCCACGCGGGCGTGCGCGAGGCTGCCCAGGAAGGTCAGTTCCTCGACCACCCCCTCGCCGCGCGGGTCGGCCGCGATCGTGAGGTCTTCCGGGCGCACGCACAGCTCGAACGTGGCCTCCGCGCCGGGCGGCCGTCGTTCGAGGAACGCGGGCAGGGCTTCCCGTACCAGGGTCGTCGGCAGCAGGTTGGCCTTGCCGACGAAGCCGGCGACGAAGCGCGTGCGCGGCCGCTCGTACAGGCAACGTGGCGAGCCAACCTGTTCCACGCGTCCTTTGTTCATGCAGACCACGGTGTCGGCCATGGACAGGGCTTCGTCCTGGTCGTGGGTGACCATGAGCGTCGGAATGCCCAGCGACCGCTGGAGTGAACGGATCTCCACACGCAACTGCGCGCGGATGGCCGGGTCCAGCGCCGACAGCGGCTCGTCCAGCAGCAGCATGGCCGGGTTGCTGGCCAGGGCGCGAGCCAGGGCGACGCGCTGCTGTTGTCCGCCGGACAGCTGATCGGGAAAACGCGCCTGCAGGTCGCCCATGCCGACGCGCGCAAGCAGGTCGTCGGTGCGCGTGGCGATCGTGGCGGGGCTCTCGCGACGCAGGCGCATCGGGTATCCGATGTTGGCCGCGACCGTCATGTCGGGAAACAGCGAGTAGGACTGGAATACCAGGCCCATGCGGCGATCGCGAGGCGGTAGCGCGGTGATGTCCCGGTCGCCCAGGATCACGCGCCCGCGGTCGGGCGGCGTGAGGCCGGCGACGATGCGGAGCAGGGTCGTCTTGCCGCAGCCGCTGGGGCCGAGCAAACAGACCAGATCGCTCTCGCCGGCCTGGAAGGACACGCCGTCGAGCACGGTGTGACCGCTCCAGGCCTTGGTGATGTCGTCGATGCGAAGGTGCATGGTGCCCTGGTCTCCGATGGCCGCGGCGTCAGCGCGTCGATCGTTTGTAGCGGTCGATGAGCGCGGCGCGTTCGCGCGCCGCGCTGGCGAAATCACGTGCGGGCAGGGTGGCGACGACGTCGGCCGGCAGCCCCTGCCGTTGCTGTTCGGCGCTGGGCACGCTGCCGGGGGCGGCCACGATTTCCTTGAAACCGCGGTAGAGCGCGGCGGCCTGGGGGGATGCCGTCCAGTCGAGGAACCGGCGCGCATCCGCCGCGTGCGCGGCGCCTTTCATCAGTGCCGAGCCCTCCAGTTCGTATCCTGCGCCGTCGGCTGGGATCACCATCGTGATCGGGTAGCCCTGGCGGATGGACTGCATCGCGGAAAAGGCGAACGAGATACCGATGGGGAATTCACCGATGCGCGCCAGCTTGCAGGGCGCCGAGCCGGACAGCGTGACCTGCCCGACGTTGCGTGCGATGGCCGTCACCAGCGCCATGCCGCGTGCATCGCGCCCCGCGTCGGTGAGCGAGGACAACACCATGTAGCCCGTGCCGGAGGACGCCGGATCGGGCATGGCGACCTGGCCGCGGTAACGGGGCGATGCCAGGTCTCGCCAGGTGCGCGGCATGGGCAGGCCGCGCTCGGCCAGTGCTTCCCGGTTGACGCACAACGCCGCCAGATAGCCGGTGGGGGCGAACCATGTGCCGTCCGCCCCGCGAAAACGTGCGGGCATGGCGTCGATGTGCTCGCCATGGACCGGCGTCAGCAGCGGGGCGATGCGCGGATCGAGCAGGTCGGTCACCGCCATGCCCCAGATCGCGTCGTTACGTGGTTGTGCGGATTCCGCCAGCAGGCGTGCGGCAAGATCGCCGCTGGAAAGACGCAGCACATGGATGTCCAGGTCCGGCAAGGCATGCTTCGCCGCATCCAGGTAGGTGGCTATCTCGTCGCTTTCCAGCGCGGAATAGACGGTGACCTGGCCCGCTTGCACCACGCCGCAGGCCACGCCCAGGGCGACTGTCATGGCAATGCTGCGGAATGGACGCATGGATGGCCCTATGCTGTGACGCGGGTTGTCTTCCACCTGAGGGGGTACCATACCCCACCAATGTGGCATTTTGGGTATATTTGCAAAGCTGTGGTTTTACTTCCAGCAGAGAATTTTCGTTTTTGTCATCCCACCGAAACGTGTTGCCGCTAAGAGGCGCACGGCCAATCCCAGGAGTTCTGTCGATGGAATCGTTGTCCGCCGCCGGGCGGAAGGAGTTCGAGGCATTCGCCACCGGCATCGCCGATAACGCCCGCGCGCTGTCGTTGCCGCGGTTTCGCCGGCCCGTCGACGTCACCCTCAAGGGCGACATGAGCCCCGTGACGGCCGTGGACCGCGGCGTGGAATCGATGCTGCGCGAGCGCATCGAGCACGCCTGGCCCACCCATGGGTTGCTCGGCGAGGAATACGGCGCCACGCGCACGGACGCGGAATTCGTCTGGTCGATCGACCCGATCGACGGCACCCGCAGTTTCATCTCCGGCTGGCCGCTGTGGGGCACCCTGCTGGCACTGCTGCACCAGGGCCGACCCGTCATGGGCCTGCTCGACATGCCCGCCCTGGACGAACGCTGGATCGGTCACGTGGGGGTCGGTACCACGATGAACGGGCGGCCATGCCGCACCACGGGCTGCGAGGCCCTGGCCGACGCCACGCTCTACACCACCACGCCGGACATGTTCGACGCGGCGGAGTGGACACGCTTCGATCGCACCAGCCGCGCGGCGTACAGCCGTCGCTTCGGTGGCGACTGCTACGGCTACGGCATGCTGGCCTCCGGGCATATCGATGCCGTGATCGAAGCGAACCTCATGCCGTACGACTACCTGGCCATCGCGCCGGTGGTGCAGGCGGCCGGTGGTGTCATGACCGACTGGGAAGGCCGCGACCTGGGCCTCGACAGCGGCGGGCGCGTCGTCGCCGCGGCCACGCCCGCCCTGCATCGGGCGATCATCGCTTCACTGCAACAGGACTGACCTGCATGGTCTCGCGCGATCGTCGCCGTTTCCTCCAGGCCGCCGGCACCACCGTCGTCGCCTCGCTGGTGGCGCAGGGTTTCCCGGCGTCGATCGCACGCGCCATGGCCACTGCGCCCGACCGCCGCACGGGCAGCATCGCCGACGTCGAGCACGTGGTCATCCTCATGCAGGAAAACCGCTCGTTCGATCACTATTTCGGCAGCCTGCGTGGGGTGCGTGGGTTCGGCGACACGCGCGTGCTGGAGCTGGGCAACGGCGATCCGGTCTGGAAGCAACCGGTGGCCACGTCGCACACCAAGGTATGGAAGTCGCGTGGATTGGCCGACGACGTGGCCTGGGTCTATCCCTTCCACCTGGATACCCGTGCCAGCGGCGACCATCACGAGGGCACGGATCATGGGTGGAGCACCGGGCACGGCGCGTGGAACCTGGGCCGCAACGATCGCTGGATCGAGCAGAAGCAGGATGTGCTGACCATGGCCTACCTGCGTCGTGAGGACGCGTCGTTCCATTACGCCCTCGCTGACGCATTCACCGTATGCGATGCGTACCATGCCTCCGCGCTCGGCGACACCGCGATCAATCGCATCTACCTGTGGAGCGGATCGTGCGATCCGTCGGGACGGCTGGGGCGCAAGTCGAACGGTCCGGGCACCGAAGAGCGTGCAGATGCCAACGGCTACACGTGGACGACCTATCCCGAGCGGCTTGAGAAGGCCGGTATCCGCTGGCGCGTCTACCAGGGCGGCACGGGCGAGCCGGGTTCGCCCACCGACAACTACACCGACAACTCGCTGGAGTTCTTCGCCGCCTACCAGGTGAAGGAGGGCGCGGACCCGCACGGTGCGCTGGTGCGCAACGGTGCCTCCACCCACACCTTGCGCGAACTGCGCGACGACGTGATCCACGGCCGGCTGCCGCAGGTCAGCTGGATCGTCGCGCCTTATCAATACAGCGAACATCCCACCTCATCCCCGGCCGACGGCGCGTTCTACATCCGCCGCGTGCTCGATGCACTCACCGTCAACCCGAAGGTGTGGTCGCGCACGGTGCTGTTCCTCAACTACGACGAGAACGACGGTTTCTTCGATCATGTGGTGCCGCCGGCGCCGCCGTTGCGCAGCGAGGAAAACGCGCAGGGCAGGGTGTCGGACGACCTGATCGCCGGGCTGGCCGACGAGATCGTGGACCTCGATGCGCATCCACGCCTTCCTTCGCCCATCGTCGCCGGCAGCGATCCCCTCGGCAGGCAGCCGGTCGGCTTGGGCAACCGGGTGCCCATGATCGTGGTGTCCCCGTGGACGCGTGGTGGTTGGGTCTGTTCGGAGACCTTCGACCATACCTCGGTGCTGCGTTTCCTCGAAAAGCGCTTCGGCATCGAGGAACCCAACATCAGCGCGTGGCGTCGTTCGGTGTGCGGCGACCTGACCAGCGCCTTCGACTTCACCGGCAAGGCCGACATCGGTATGCCGGCACTGCCGGTGCCTGCGGGTTCGCAAGGCAAGGCAGCCATCGACGTGCCGCGCAGTCCGGTCATGCCCGTGCCGGAGCCCGGCACGCGGCCGGCGCGACCGCTCGGCTATGCGTGGTCGGTCGATCATGTGCTTCAGGAGGGTGGCAGCGTCCTGGCTTTCACCAACACGGGCACGCTGGGCGTGGCCTTGCTTGTTTACGACGGCGTTCGCCGCGACGACCCGCCGCGTCGCTATGCCGTGAGCGCGGGTCGTCGCGTCGTCGACCGCTGGACGTTGGCCACGCCCGGCGATGCGTACGATCGGCGTGTTCACGGACCCAACGGCTACCTCGCCCATCTGCGCGGCTTCGGCGACGATCGCCTCGAAGCCACGGTCGCCGGTTGTCCCGGCGAGCGCCGAATCGTCGTGCGGCTGGCCAACCGGGGCGAGCACGGCATCCGCGTCCATGTCGTCGATACCTACGACAGCGCTGCCGCACGGGTGATCGACCTTGCCGCGCGGCAGGCGACCTCGGTGCCCCTCGACCTGGCCGCGCGTGCCGGGTGGTACGACTTCGCAGTCACGCTGCCGACGTCGCCCCGTTACCTGCGCCGTTTCGCCGGGCACCATGAGGATGGTCATCCCGCGACCAGCGATCCGGGCCCGCGTGTCATAACTCCTTTCGCCGTCGACGTTTAGCCGGGACCTGCCGTCGACGCGTAGCGAAAATGCAGGCCGAGCGCATACCCCGTATTGCAGGTATGCGCAGCAGGCAGCATGCTGAGAACGCAACGTTTTAGGCCAGCCTGGCTCGATCTCCACGGAAGGAGTCACCATGAAACGGATCGTCGTTCTTTTTGTCGCCCTGGTCCTGGGGGCATGCGCATCGCAGCCATCGCCTCGACTGTCGGCGATGGCTCGAACGGAGCCTGCGTCGCCACAGCCGCGGGCGACGGTACCGGGATCGCACGTCCTCGACGCTGCGCAACGCTCGGTGGGCGAACAGGCGCTTGCCGCCATCCGGGGCTGGTACGCGGATACGCCTGCCGATTGCGGCCGCGCCTCCATGCCGGCGTTCCTGTGCAGCGGCGTGATGCTTCGCGTGACCGAAAACAATCCTGCGTTCTACCCATGGGATCCCAGCCCGAAGTCGGTCGCCAGTGGCGGCGTGTCGTTTTCGTGGATACGTCAGGACACCAATTTCTCGCGGCTGGCCTATGGCTACGGGAACGGCTACATCTTCGATCCGAGCGAGCGAGCCCCGACGGGAAAGGACCGTTACCAGGTACTTTGCTTCTTCCCCATGGATGCCGACACGAACACCCGGCCCTCGCAGGAGGGCTGCGGTCCACATCCGCGCGCGCCCGGCACGAGCGGGCCGTGCGACACGCTGGGCATCACCACCGGCGTGCAATGGGTCGCGCATTTCGATGCGATCGCCATCGACAAGCACCACGGGCAGTGCGGGTGGAACGTGCGCCATGGCGCAGCCAGCGACACGGCGGACCGCTTCATGCAGGGAATCGACGGGCGGCGCCGCATGCCGGCGGCATCGTGGGCGATCCAGGATGAAATACGCGCCGCCACATGGCCCCGGGGACGGGGCGCCACGCTGCCGATTCGTGCCTTCTTCTACGTCACGGCAAAGGCGGGCGCGCTGGCCAATGCACAGGACGACCAGACCCGATACCGCGATGCGTACGGGATCGACATTCCGGTCATCCGCCTGACCTTGCCCGCGTCCAGCGCGGGGAAGGCCAGCTTCGATTATTTCGCGGGCGATCAGACGGGCACGGGGGGCGAACCCGGACCGGTCACCCAGATCGATTTCGAGACACTGACGCCCGGACGGTACCCGTCGGTCGCCATCGGCTCCGACTTGAAGCTGACCGCGGCGGTGCTGTCCGTCGAGCGCCTGGCGACACCGCTGCCCCAGGTCTCGGGCATCTACGTGCGTGCCGAGACGCAGGGCAGCCCCGGCGACAGGAACGAACTGCTGGTCATGACGCCCCGGGCGGATGTGACCCGGCTGTCGTTCGGGTACTCGCTCAACCCTGGATTCGATCCATCGGCTACCTACGTTTTCTGCCAGTTCTCCAATGACACCCATCTCATGCTGCACTTCAGCGGCGTCGACGGAGACATGGCGTGCCGTGCGCCGGAAGGCGCCACCGTCAGCTATGTCATAGCGCAGGCCATCAACACGAGCGGTCGCGATCCTCTCCTTCGCGTGGATAACGTGCATCTGGAGTAGAAAACGCCCGAACGCCCGCGGGTGGTCCCCGTGCCCTGCCGGACCGGCGGCGATCCGCCGGGCGGCGAGGGCACACGCGCCACGACGGACCGCAGCCGGACGGCTATACTTCGGGGCCAGCCTCGCCGAAGCACCGCCCGTGACCCACGAACTCGCCTCGATCATCGATTTCATCCGCTACGGCGCCAGCCGCTTCTCGGCCGCCGGGCTTACTTTCGGCCACAGCCACGACAATCCGATCGACGAGGCCACGCACCTGGTGCTGGCCGCGCTGCACCTGCCGCCGGACATTCCGCCGGCCTATGGCGCCGGTTTCCTCGTGGCGGACGAGAAGGCGAGGGTGCTGGAGCTGATCGAGCGCCGCGTGACCGAGCGCGTGCCGGTGGCCTACCTGGTGGGCGAAACCTGGTTCGCCGGCATGAAGTTCAAGAGCGACCGCCGCGCCCTGGTGCCGCGCTCACCCATCGCCGAACTGATCGAAGGCCGCTTCACGCCCTGGCTGGACGATCGCCATGTCACGCGGGCGCTGGACCTGTGCACGGGCTCGGGCTGCATCGGCATCGCCATGGCCGAATACAACCCCGACTGGCAGGTCGACCTGGTCGACGTCAGCGACGACGCCCTGTCGCTGGCCAACGAGAACATCGCCTTCCAGCACGTGGAAGACCGCGTGCGCGCGATCAAGTCCGATCTGTTCGCCGGCGTCCAGGGCGAGGTCTACGACCTGATTGTCTCCAACCCGCCCTACGTCACCCATGACGAATACGCGGCCATGCCGCCCGAATACAGCCATGAACCGGTCCTGGGATTGACCTCCGGGGATGATGGACTGGATCTCACCCTGCGCATGCTCGACGAGGCCGCCGACCACCTGAGCGAGGATGGCCTGCTGATCGTCGAGGTGGGCGACAGCGAGCATGCGCTGGTCGCGCTACTGCCGCGGGTACCTTTCGTCTGGCTCGAGTTCAAGGTCGGCCAGATGGGTATCTTCGCGCTGGAACGTCGCGACCTGATCGAGCACGCCGCCGACCTCGCCGCGGCGCGCGCCGCCAGACACTGACCCCATCGGAAACACCGTGTCCTCCAATACGTTCGGCAAGCTCCTCAGCGTCACCACCTTCGGCGAAAGCCACGGCCCGGCGATCGGGTGCGTGGTCGACGGCTGCCCTCCCGGCCTGGCCCTGGAAGCGTCGGAATTCCGCGCCGACCTGGAACGGCGTGCCACCGGGCGCTCGCGGCACACCTCGCAACGGCGTGAGGCGGACGAGATCGAGATCCTCTCCGGCGTCTACGAGGGCGTCACCACGGGCACGCCCATCGCGCTGTTGATCCGTAACGTGGATGCCCGCTCGAAGGATTACGGCAACATCCTGGAAACGTTCCGCCCGGGGCATGCCGACTACACCTACTGGCAGAAATACGGCGTGCGCGATCCGCGCGGCGGCGGACGTTCCTCCGCCCGCGAAACCACCATGCGCGTGGCCGCCGGTGTCATCGCCAAGAAGTGGCTTGCCCTGCGCCATGGGGTGAGTGTCCGCGGCCATGTCGCGCAGATCGGTCCACTGGTCCCACGCGGTTTCGACGCGGAGGCGATCGAAGGCAATCCGTTCTTCTGGCCCGACGCGTCACAACTGCCCGAGCTTGAGGCCTACATGGATGCGCTGCGCAAGTCGGGCGATTCGGTCGGGGCGAAGGTCACGGTGGTCGCCGACGGCGTGCCGGCCGGATGGGGCGAGCCCATCTACGGCAAGCTGGACGGCGAACTGGCCGCGGCCATGATGTCGATCAACGCGGTGAAGGGCGTGGAGATCGGCGACGGTTTCGACGCGGTCGCCCAGCGCGGCACGCAGCACCGCGACGAGCTGTCCACCGACGGTTTTCTCTCCAACCATGCGGGCGGCATCCTCGGCGGCATCGCCTCCGGACAGCCGGTCGTGGTGTCCATGGCGTTCAAGCCCACGTCCAGCATCCTCGTGCCGGGCCGCAGCGTCGACCGGGCAGGGCAGCCGGCCGAGGTGGTGACCAAGGGCCGGCACGATCCCTGTGTGGGCATCCGCGCGGTGCCGATCGCGGAGGCCATGATGGCCCTGGTGCTGATGGACCAGGCCTTGCGCCACCGCGCGCAGTGCGGCGACGTGGGCGAGGTGCCGCCGCGCATCCCCGGCAGCGTGGGGAGCGGTGCATGACGCGGCCCACGGTCTGGGTCGCCCGCCCGTTCTTTCCCGACATCGTCGACCGGCTCCGCGAGCACTTCGAGGTGCGCGCGGAGACCGAGGAACGCGCGTTCTCGCCGGCTGAACTGGCCGAGCGCCTCGCCGGTGCCGACGCCGCGATCATCGGCCTGGCCGAGCGGATCGACGCCGGCGTGCTGCAAGGCGCCCCCCGGCTCCGTTTTGTCGCCAACCTGGGCGTGGGCTACAACAACCTCGACGTGGATGCCTTGACCGCCGCCGGCGTGGGGGCCTCCAACACCCCCGACGTGCTCAACGAGACGGTGGCCGACTACGCCTGGGCCATGATGCTTGCCGCCGCGCGGCGCGTCGGCGAGGCCGAGCGCTGGCTGCGCGATGGCCAGTGGAAGGGCCCACGCTTCGAGGGCTGGCTGGGGGCGGACATTCATGGATCCACCATCGGCATCCTCGGCATGGGTCGGATCGGCCAGGCCATCGCGCGACGCGCCGCCGGTTTCCGCGCCCGGGTGATCTACCACAACCGCTCGCGCCTGGATGCCTCGATCGAGCGCGAATGCGCTGCTTCCTACGTCGAAAAGGCGACGCTGCTGGCCCAGGCCGACCACCTGATCCTGGTGCTGCCGTTCACGCCGGCCAACCGGCACGCCATCGGCGAGGCGGAGCTGAACGCGATGAAGCCCACGGCCACGCTGGTCAACATCGCGCGTGGCGGCATCGTCGACGACGCGGCCCTGGCCCGGGCGCTGGCCGACGGCCGTATCGGCGCGGCCGCTCTGGACGTCTTCGAAGGCGAGCCCCGGGTCCATCCCGACCTGATGCGGCTGCAAAATATCGTCCTCAGCCCGCACATCGCCAGTGCAAGCCGCGACACACGTCGCGATATGGCGGCGCTGGCTGTGGACAATGTGCTGGCGGCGTTCGGACACGGTCCCCACGCCGGCCGGCCTCCCTCGATCCTCAATCCCGGGGTGCTGGCCGACGCCGGCCTTCCCGGTTCCCCACGCCCTGACGAAAGCGACCGATGAGCAAGAAGACGAGTTACAAGGTGGCCATGGTGGGCGCGACCGGCGCGGTCGGCGAAACCCTCCTTTCGATCCTCGCCGAACGGGATTTCCCGATCAGCGAACTGGTGCCCCTGGCGAGCGAGCGCTCGGCGGGCGGTACGATCGATTTCGCGGGAAAACCGCACGTGGTGCAGGACCTGGCCACTTTCGATTTCGACGGGGTGGACATCGCGTTCTTCTCGGCTGGCGGCTCGGTCAGCCGCGAGCATGCCCCGCGCGCGGCGGCGGCCGGTGCCGTGGTGATCGACAACACCTCCGAGTTCCGTTACCAGGACGACATCCCCCTGGTGGTCTCCGAAGTGAACCCGCACGCCATCGCCGACTACACGGCGCGCGGCATCATCGCCAACCCCAACTGCTCGACGATGGGCATGCTGGTGGCGCTGGCGCCGATCCATCGGGAGGTAGGCATCGAGCGTATCAATGTGGCGACCTACCAGTCGGTGTCCGGCGCAGGCCGCAGTGGCCTGGAGGAACTGGGCAAGCAGACCGCCCAGATGCTCAATTTCCAGGAAGTGGAAGCGGGCAAGTTCCCCAGGCAGATCGCCTTCAACGTCATTCCCCACATCGACGACTTCCAGCCCAACGGCTACACCAAGGAAGAAATGAAGATGGTTTGGGAGACCCGGAAGATCCTCGAGGATCCTTCGATCCAGGTGAATCCGACCGCCGTGCGCGTTCCGGTGTTCTACGGCCATTCCGAGGCCGTGCATATCGAAACCCGCGACAAGATCACGGCCGAGCGCGCCCGCGAACTGCTCGAGGCGGCCCCGGGCGTCGTCGTGCAGGACGAGCGCAGGGCCGGCGGCTATCCGACCCCGGTCGGCGACGCGGCCGGCAAGGACCCGGTGTTCGTCGGGCGCATCCGCGAGGACATCTCCCACGAGCGCGGCCTGGACCTCTGGGTCGTGGCCGACAACATCCGCAAGGGCGCTGCGCTGAATGCCGTGCAGATCGCGGAGATCCTGATCGAGGATTACCTGTAATGCATCCACGCGTCGTCGCCGCCTGCCTGCTCGTGTCGCTTTCGCCCTGGGCGATGGCGGCAGCGCAGGTGACGCCGGCGGCGCCGACCGAAAGCCCTGCTGCTGCCCGCGCGCGGCTGGAGGCGGCGCAGCGGCAGGCGGATGCCGAGAACCTCCGGGTCAGGCAACTCAAGGCCCGGGTGGATACGCTGGAGTCGCATTCCGATGCGGCGGCGAAGGCCCTGTCCGAGCGCGATCGCAAGATCGCCGAGTTGCAGAAGCAACTCGCCGGACAACACCCGTGACGGCCTCGGTCGGCGCGGTTTGAGCGACAAAGGGAGCTGTACGGGGTTCGCGAACGACAGCAGGGTTGTCGCGTAACTGCCCGTGTACGCTATTGTTAGTTGTTGCTGGGGTGCACTACAGTGGCGCCTTCGCGGCCGACCGCCCGAAAGAGGCGCGCCGTCAGCATGATTTTAGTTCGGGGGAAGCCGTAATGAACCGTACGTTGAAGCTGTCGATCATGCTGGCGCTGCTCACGGGGGGCGGTCAGGCATGGGCGCAGAACCTGGGCCCGGTCCAGATGCGCTCCACCATGGAACAGCCGCTGGTCGCGGAAATCCCGCTGAGCGGCGTGTCGGGTAGCCTCGACAACGTTCATGTCGCCCTGGCCTCCGAAGAGGCCTTCTCCCGCGCCGGCCTAAGCCGCGAGGGCCTGCCGGTCGCCCTCAGCTTCACCGTGGCCCGCAATGCCGGTGGCCAACCCGTCATCCGCGTGACCAGTGGCGCGCCCGTGCGCGACACCTATCTCGATTTCCTCGTCGAGGTATCCACGGGCGGCAACAAGGTGGTCCGTGAGGTCACCATGCTGCTGGACCCGCCGGGCACCCCGATCTCCGCGCCGTCCGTCGGTGCGCCGACGCCCACCGCGCGTCCGTCGCGTACGTCCGACGTGCCCTCGCGCACGGCCGAAGCCGCGCAGCCTCGTCCATCGCGCAGCGAAGCCGCGGCACCGTCCGCCGCCGCGGCACCGTCTGCCGCTCCGGACAGGGCGCCGACGCGCCCGTCCCCGCGTGCGGCGCCGGCGGCCAGCGGTTCCTATGGCCCCGTGCAGCGGGGGCAGAGCCTGTCCGCCATCGCGCGGGACCACGCCGGTGGCGGCGACATGAACCAGATGCTGCTGGCCCTGCACAAGGCCAACCCGGAT
This sequence comes from Luteibacter sp. ME-Dv--P-043b, assembly GCF_030209605.1. NCBI lineage: Bacteria > Pseudomonadati > Pseudomonadota > Gammaproteobacteria > Lysobacterales > Rhodanobacteraceae > Luteibacter > Luteibacter sp. ME-Dv--P-043b. Next base: position 51,094 of record NZ_JARVRT010000002.1, on the reverse strand, counting down.
GCGTTCTATCGGGACAACATCAACGCGCTGAAGACCGGCGCGGTCTTGCGCGTGCCGTCCCCGGAAGATGTCCAGGCCCAGTCCGCGGCGTCCGCCCTGGCCGAGGTGCGTCGCCAGAACGAGGCATGGCGTTCGGGCTCGGCCCGCAAGCCATCCGTCGTGGCCGACGGTGCCGCGACCGGCGCGGCGCAGGACACCGGCAAGCCCACGCCGGCTGCCAACGACCGGCTCGCCATCGTCCCCTCGAAGGAGGGCGGTGAAGCCGCCTCCACTCGTGCCGGCACCCGTGACGGCAAGGGCGACGCGCAAGTGGCCGGCCTCAAGCAGGCGCTGACCACCCAGCAGGAAAACGTCGCCTCGCTCAAGCAGCAGGGCGCCGAACTCACCTCGCGCGTCAGCGACCTGGAGGCGATCAACAGCAAGAACGAGCGGCTGCTCAGCCTGAAGGACGCCGAGATCGCCGAGCTCCAGCGCAAGCTGGCCGACGCGCGCAAGGCGGGCGGTCAGGCCGCGCCGGCAGCCGCTGCCGCCGTGCAGCCGACGCCCGCGTCCGCGCAGCCGCCGGTCGCGACGCCCGCCGCTACGTCGGCCGCCGCGCCGGCACCGGCGGTAGCGACCTCGCCGGCGACGCCCGCATCGTCCGGCCCGGCCCGGCCCGCATCGGCGGCGCCCGCCGCCACGGTGGCCACCGCGCCGCTGAAAGATGCCGCGAACACCGCACCGGCCGCCACGCCCGTCACGAAACCCACGGGCGTGACGCCCGTGCGGGTCGACGACGATCCCTGGTACATGCAGCCCTGGGCCTGGGGTGGCGGCGCCATCGTCATCCTCCTGCTCCTGGTGGCGGCCGTGTTCGGCCGCCGCAAGCCGACGCCGGCCGAGGCGACACCGGCCTCGCTGGCCGACCGGTTCGGCCAGCAGGAACCGACCTTCGGCGAGTACGGCCACAACGATGCGATCGACCTGGACCAGCGCGAGATCCTCGACGCCCTGGCCGAGCACCCGGACGATATCGGCCTGCACCTGGAGCTGGTCAGCCTCTATTACCGCCGCCGTGACGTCGACCATTTCGAGGCCGCGGCCGAAGCCATGTTCGCCCACGTCGCCGACCCGGATCAGCCGGAGTGGCGCGAGGTGGTGACCATGGGTGAGGATCTCGCGCCCACCCATCCGCTGTTCGGCGGCGTCCCGGTGGACGAGATCGACGAGCCGTACGACACCTACACCGCCGGCTCGCCCCACACCGCCGACGAGGTCGCCGCGCTCGAGGAATTCGACCTGGGCCACTACGTGACCAGTGCCGAAGACGACGAGTTGCCGCCGCGCGCCGAGCCGCAGAAGCACAGCGAGTACCACTTCAACTTCGACCTGACCCCGGTGCAGCGCGCCGAGGCCGAGCATCGCGCCAACGCACCCGACGTCTTCGACGTGGACGCGCCCGAGTCGCCGTACCACGAGGCGCCGTTGCACGACGCGGCACATCACGACATCGATGCGGTCGACGAGCGGCACGTGCCGCCGGCGTCCACCTTCGGCGACATCCTGGGTGAGCAGACCCGGGCGCACGAGGAACCCGCGCCGAGCTGGTCGTTCGACGGGGATCGCGACGGGCTGGCCGACGTGCCCGTACCGCTCGACGAGTCGCACCGCGCCGATACGCTGGTCGACGGGCACGAACATCACGCAGAGCAGCCGCGATTCGACGAGCCCCGCTTCGATGAAGGGCGTCCCGACGAGCATCGTCTGGACGAGCCCCGCTTCGACGAGCCGCCGGCGTTCCCGACGTTCCCCGACGACGAACCGCTCACGGATCACGTTCGCGACAACTTCAGCGACGACCCCGTCGACACCAAGCTCGACCTGGCCCGTGCCTACCTCGACATGGGCGACGCCGAAGGCGCCCGCCTGATGCTCGACGAGGTGATCGCCGAAGGAACGCAGATGCAGAAGGACACGGCCAAGCGGATCCTCGACGACATCGTCTGACCCGGCGGTTCGCCCCCGTGAAGGCCCCGGTGCGTGCACCGGGGCCTTCGTCGTTTCGTGTCAGGGCATCTATGTCCGGTCGAACACGAGTTCGCGTTCCGGCCAGCGAAGGGCGCCCAGTCGGGTCAGGAAGGCATGCCCTGCCAGTCGCTCCTGGAACCGTCGGCCCACCGAATAGTCGATGCAGTAGACGTTGCGGTCGGGGCCGAGCGCCTCGTCGAAGGGAACGCCCTCGAACAGGTCCTTGCCACCCTTGCCGAAGGCACGCCTGTCGACCGATACCGGCCAGCGCCAGTAATGGCCGATGACGACGGGCACGGCGCCACGATAGTCGTTCCACCAGGCGGCCCGCTCGACCATCCGCCATTTTCCGCTGCTGAAGAAAGGCGCCTCGCCGATACGCTCCACACCGGAGGTCAGCACGCGAACGGGATTGCCCATCTGGCGGACCTCGTCGACCTGCGCCATGCCATGGAGCATGCTCATGGCGGCATCCGGGTCGCGAAGGGAGTCGCCGATGTGCTTTGCTTCGTTGTCGGCCGTGACGAGCAAGCCACTGCTCGCCAGCCGCGCTTCGGCGGCATCGTCCGCCACCGTGAACAGGTCGGCCACGGTGGCGACGCTCGCCGTCTTTATCTCCTGCACCGATGTCTCGTTCCAGCAGGCATGCACGACCCGCAGTTCCGGGCTCTCGAGGGCGATGGGCAGTTCGCCGAGAAAGGCGAGGTAGTGCCTCCGCCTATCGGCATCCGCATCGGTCGAGGCGAGGAACTTACCTTCGTCGCGGTCGTGGTTGTCCTCGAAGAACCAGCCGTTGCCCTCCTTGCGCGAGCCACGCAGGATATTCAGCTCGTGATTGCCGAGTACGCATTGCGCACGTCCCGCGGCGACCAGCGCACCAACCAGGTCGAGCACGGCGGGGCTGTCCGGGCCGCGGTCGCACAGGTCACCGACGAAGACGAGGCGTCGCCCCTCGGGGTGGCGGCCCTCTGCGTCGTAGCCCATGCGGGAAAGAAGATGATGCAGGGCCTCGATTTCGCCGTGTACATCGCCGATCAGGTCGAGCGGTCCGTCGAACAGCTTTCCTATGAGCGCCATGGCTTGCCTTGTGCGTTGTTGCGATGGGGACGTGGTGGAGGTGCGCTTGTCGGCGCATGCGACGCCTACAACGGCATGCCGATGGAAGGTACCATCCTCTCCGCATCGCATCATGCATTCGTTTTCGCAGGTGGAGACGCCTGCGTTGATGTTGTGCATGGCTTCATTCGTGGCGGATGCCTTGAGGGTTCGCGGACATCGTCCGCTCCTACCTGGACTTTTGTTGCTTGGCTAGTTCGGCCTCGAAGTTTTGTTGTGCATCGGTCGCGTAGGCGCGGCAGCCGGCGGGATCGATCATGGCGTCCGTGCCGTCCTGCTTGCGCTTTGCGACGCGCTCCCAGAAATCGACCATCTCCGGATGCGGGGCGATGGGGATGTCGCAAGGCAAGTCGGCGACGACGGCAAAGCTGCGTTCGAAATCCCGGACGATCTCGGGATATCGGGCATTTCCCACCAGATGGAAGCCTGGGGCGGAAAGGCTGCCCACGTCGACCACGGCGAGACAGCGCTTTCCCTCGCAGGACGTCCATGTCCAGGTCGTGTTGCCCTTGGTATGGCCGGGTGTCGCGTGGGCCGTTACCGTCAGGTCGCCCAGGTGCAACACGTCGCCGTCCACGACCGTTCGGTCCACGCGCACGGGCGGGAAAGCGAACCGGTTGCCGTACTGGGGATCGTCGGTACCCCCACGTTCCAGCAGGGAAGCGTCTGCCGCGTTGGCGATCACCTGTGCACCCGTATCGGCGGCCAATCGGGCCAGGTCGCCTGCATGGTCGGAGTGCGCGTGCGTGTTGAGTAGCCACTTGATGTCGTGCAGGCGTACGCCGAGTTGGCGCAGGTTCGCCTCGATCAGGGCAGCGTCGCCCGGCACGCCACCGTCGATCAGGATGTGTCCTGCAGGCGACGCAATGAGGAAAACGCCCAGCCCCCTGGGGCCGACAAACCACGTGTTGCCGTAGATGCGGAAGGGCTTCTGCGGGGCGGTCCATGATGGGCTTGCGGCGATGTTCCGGCGCAGGTCCGTGGACATCCGGTACGGCGCGTTCGATGCCGTCGTCGCGGGTTGTCCGGTCGCTTCGTCCCGGGCGTCGTCGCTGGCTGGCGCAGCGCTACAGGTGAAGGCTATCGGGACGAGCAGGGCGCAAAAGAGGCTTGCGTAGGTGAACGATGCCATGGGGTCAGGCCTGCGTGATCGGTAGTCCGCTGCGATCATGCGGGCTGTACGGGGCTTCCCGGAGGCGCGATTGTGGCAGCCCCGGGTCGGCGTGGGTGTGTCCCTACGCCCCCGAACGCACCGCCTGGCGCACGAATGGTACCCTTTGCGGTTTCCACGGCCCCCGACACCTTTCCCATGCGCATCGCCCTTGGCGTCGAATACGACGGCACCGATTTCTTCGGCTGGCAGCGGCTCAGCCATGCGAAGACCGTGCAGGGTGCGCTGGAGAAGGCGCTCGGCTTCGTCGCGCATGCCCCGGTGGAGGTCACCGCGGCCGGCCGCACGGATGCCGGCGTGCACGGGCGCTGCCAGGTGGTCCATTTCGATACCGAGGTGGTGCGCGACATGCGCGGCTGGATCCTCGGTGCGTGTTCCAACCTGCCGCACAGCGTGGCGGTCACGTGGGCGCAGCCGGTGGCCGATGACTTCCATGCACGTTTCTCGGCGCGGGCGCGTCGCTATCGCTATCGCATCCTGCCGCGCTTCGTGCGCCCCGCGCTGGACGCGCGGTTCGTCGCCTGGGAGCGGCGGCAGATCGATGCGGATGCCATGCACGAGGCGGCGCAGGCGATCGTGGGCGAGCACGACTTCACGGCGTTCCGGGCCATTTCCTGCCAGGCCGCGCATGCACGGCGCAACGTGCGCGCCATCCGCGTGTTCCGCGAGGATATCCATGTGGTGGTGGAGATCGAGGCCAACGCCTTCCTGCACCACATGGTCCGCAACATCGTCGGGTCCTTGCTGCGGATCGGCCGCGGCGAGGAAGCCGTCGGCTGGATGGCCGAGCTGCTGGCCGGCCGCGACCGCGAGGTGGCCGGTGCCACTGCGCCCGCGGAAGGCCTGACCTTCCTCGGTCCGCTTTATGAAGCCCACTGGGGGCTGCCACAGGAAGTGACCCTATGACCCGGATCAAGTTCTGCGGCCTGACCCGCATCGACGACGTGCAGCTGGCTGTACGCCTCGGCGTGGATGCCATCGGCCTGGTGATGACGCGCCGGAGCAAGCGCTTCGTCGATCCCGTAGCCGCCGCGCGCCTGCGCGACGCCGTGCCGCCCTATGTCAGCGTCGTGGCGCTGGTGATGGACGACGAGCCCGCCTTCATCGACGAGGTGGTCAGGGTGGTACGCCCGGACATGCTCCAGTTCCACGGCACGGAAACCGATGCGCAGTGCGCCGCCCACGGCGTGCGCTATACCAAGGCCATCGCAATGGGCGAGGGCGCGCCGGCCCTGGCCCGGCTGCACCTGTTTCCCGGCGCCGCGGGGCTGCTGCTGGACGGGCACGGCCTGGGCGAGCAGGGCGGCAGCGGGCAGCGGTTCGACTGGTCGACCATGCCGCAGGATCTTGCGCAGCCGTTGATCCTGGCCGGCGGCCTGGACGCGGACAACGTGGCGGAGGCCATCCGCATCGCGCGGCCGTGGGCGGTGGATGTCTCCAGCGGCATCGAGGTTTCGCCGGGCATCAAGGAAGCGGCTAAGATGGAACGCTTCATGTCCGCCGTACGACGATAGCGAGAACGCAATGACCGAGATCACGGATTTCCACGCCTACCCCGACGCGCACGGCCGTTTTGGCGACTACGGCGGCATCTACGTGGCCGAGACGCTCATGGAACCGCTGGCCGAGCTGACCGCGGCGTACGAGAAGCTGCGTGTCGATCCCGCCTTCATCGCCGAGCTCGACCGCGACCTCAAGTATTACGTCGGCCGTCCCAGCCCGGTCTACCTGGCCGAGCGCCTGACCCGCCACGTCGGTGGCGCGCGCATCATCCTCAAGCGTGAGGACCTGAACCACACCGGCGCGCACAAGATCAACAACACCGTGGGCCAGGCGCTGGTCGCCCGGCACATGGGCAAGACACGCATCATCGCCGAGACCGGCGCCGGCCAGCACGGCGTGGCCAGCGCCACCGTGGCCGCCCGCCTGGGCCTGAAGTGCATCGTCTACATGGGCGCGGTGGACATCGAGCGGCAGAAGATCAACGTCTATCGCATGCGCCTGCTCGGCGCCGAGGTGGTGCCGGTCACGTCCGGCTCCAAGACCCTCAAGGACGCCCTCAACGAGGCCATGCGCGACTGGGTCACCAACGTGACCGACACCTTCTACATCATCGGCACCGTCGCCGGCCCGCACCCGTATCCGCAGATGGTCCGCGACTTCAACGCCATCGCCGGCCGCGAGGCGCGTGAGCAGACCCTCGAGCAGTTCGGTCGCCTGCCGGATGTCATCACCGCCTGCGTCGGCGGCGGCTCCAACGCCATCGGGCTGTTCCACGCCTTTCTCAACGACCGCGACGTGCGCATCGTCGGCGCCGAAGCTGCGGGCGACGGCATCGACACGGGTCGCCATGCCGCCTCGCTGGCGGCCGGCAAGCCCGGTGTGCTGCACGGCAACCGTACCTACGTGCTGTCGGATGCCAACGGCCAGATCGTGGAGACGCATTCCGTCTCGGCCGGTCTCGACTACCCCGGCGTCGGTCCGGAACACGCGTTCCTGAAAGATGCCGGCCGCGCGGAATACGTCGGCGTCACCGACGACGAAGCCCTCGAGGCCTTCCACCTGCTGGCCCGCACCGAAGGCATCCTGGCGGCGCTGGAATCCAGCCACGCCATTGCCCAGGCGATCAAGCTGGCGCGCGAACTGCCGAAAGACGGCCTGGTCCTGGCCAACCTTTCGGGGCGTGGCGACAAGGATGTCCATACCATCGCCGAGCGCGAGGGGATCCTGCTCTGATGAACCGCCTCGACACGCGTTTCGCCGCCCTGAAAGCCGCCGGTCGCACCGGCCTGATCACCTTCGTCACCGCGGGCGATCCCCTGCCTGACGCCGTGGTCCCCATGCTCCATGCCCTGGTGGCCGCTGGCGCCGACGTCATCGAGCTGGGCGTGCCGTTCTCCGATCCCATGGCGGATGGCCCGGTCATCCAGCACGCCAGCGAGCGGGCTATCGCCCAGGGCGTGGGCCTGAACAACGTACTGGCCTGGGTCGCGGCGTTCCGTGAGACCGACAACGAGACGCCGATCGTCCTCATGGGTTATCTCAACCCCGTAGAGATGTACGGATACGCGGAATTCGCCGAGGATGCCGCGGAGAAAGGTGTCGACGGCCTGCTGATGGTCGATTGCCCGCTGGAGGAATCCCACGTCCTGGAGCCCCTGCGCGCGGCGGGGCTGCACCAGATCGTGCTGGCCTCGCCCACGACGGTGGAAACCCGGCTGGACGCCCTTTGCAAGGCGGCTTCGGGCTTCCTGTATTATGTGTCGTTCGCCGGCATCACGGGCTCGGCCCAGCTCAGCACCGGCGACATCGCCGAGCGGGTGGCCGGTATCCGGGCGCGGTCCAACGCGCCGGTGGCCGTCGGTTTCGGCGTGCGCGACGCGGCCAGCGCCGTGGCGATCGGTGCCTTCGCCGATGCCGTGGTCATCGGCAGCGCGCTGGTCGATCGCCTGGCCGGCGCCGAGTCCGCCGACGATGCCGCCCGCCGCGCGCACGATTTCCTTGCGCCCATCCGCGCCGCGCTCGACGCGCGCTGATCCGCACCACCCTTTCGGAGAACCACCATGAACTGGCTGCAGAAAATCATGACGCCGAAGACCCGCGCACCCAGCGCGGCCGCCGGCAAGGGCAAGGTGCCCGAAGGTGTGTGGGAGAAGTGTGCCGGTTGCGGCACCGTGCTCTACAAGCCCGAACTCGAGAAATCGCTGATGGTGTGCCCCAAGTGCGGGCATCACCACGCCATCTCGGCGCGCGTGCGCCTCAATGCGTTCTTCGACGAGGGCAGCGCCACCGAGCTGTGGCCGAAGCTCGAGGCCGTCGATGCGCTGAAGTTCAAGGACCAGAAGAAGTACAAGGACCGCGTCGTCGCCGCGCAGAAGTCCACCGGCGAGCGCGACGCGCTGATCGCGATGACCGGTCGCCTGCTGGAGCGTCCGGTGGTCTCGGTCGCCTTCGAATTCGCCTTCATGGGCGGCTCGATGGGCTCGGTGGTGGGCGAGAAGTTCGCCCGCGCCGCCGAGAAGGCCCTGGCCGATCGTAGTGCGCTGGTCTGCTTCGCCGCCACGGGTGGCGCACGCATGCAGGAAGGCCTGTTCTCGCTGATGCAGATGGCCAAGACCTCGGCCGCCCTGGCGCGCATGCGCGACGCCGGCGTGCCCTACATCTCGGTGCTGACCCACCCGACCACCGGTGGCGTCTCGGCCAGCCTGGGCATGCTGGGCGACCTCAATGTCGCGGAGCCCAAGGCCCTGATCGGCTTTGCCGGCCCTCGCGTCATCGAGCAGACCGTGCGCGAGACCCTGCCGGAAGGCTTCCAGCGTCCGGACTTCCTGATCGAACACGGCGCCCTCGACATGGTCGTCGACCGTCGCGAGATGCGCGACACGCTGGGCTCGGTCCTCGGCATCCTCGGCAAGGCACCGCGCGCCGTCGCCTGATCGACCAGATCAGACCAGTACGCGCTCCGCCCATAGCGACAGCGTACCCAAGGCGCCACCGATCACGGTGGCCGCCAGCACGTCGCTGGGGTAATGCAACCCCAGCACCACGCGCGATGCGCCGACCAGAGCGGCGAAGCCGATCAGGAACGGTGCCAGCACGGGGTAGTGCGCCACCGCCACGACGGTGAACGACACGGCCTGCAGCGTGTGGCCCGACGGAAAGCTGAACTCGTCCAGCGGCGGTATGTGCGCAATGACGCCGGGGCAGGTGCGGAACGGACGCGGACGACGCGTCCAGCGCTTCAGCACGCGGTAGAGCATCAGCGCGGTAAGCCCGGTAACGGCCATCTGCAGCGCCACGGCCACGCCGTGCCAGCCGCCGACCAGGGCGATGACGCTCATCAGCGCGTACCAGAACACGCCGTCGCCCAGCCGGCTGACGGCACCGAAGAAGATCCCGATGGCCCGGCGTGCGCCCCACCGGTTGGCGGCGACGCACATGCGGCGGTCGAGGTTGGCCCTACGCGGCGACGGCGGTACGCGATGCATGGACGTTCTCCTCGGACAGGGATGTCATGATCAGTTCGAACTCGGCAATCACCGATTCGGGCGACGAACCGGCCACCGATGCGCGTGCCGCCGTGCCCATGGAGCGGCAGGCAAACAGGTCCGCACCCAGCACCGCGGCACGTTCGATCAGGCCGCCTTCGTTGCCCGGTGCCACGCGGATGCCGTTCTGCCCGTTGCGGATGAACTCCCGCGCAGCGGCTTCGGCGTAGGCGACCACCGGGGTACCCGAGGCCATGGCTTCCAGCACCACGTTGCCGAAGGTTTCGGTGAGGCTGGGGAACACGAAAAGATCGGCACTGGCGTAGCACGCCGCCAGTTCGTCGCCACGGCGTGTGCCGGGGAAGACGATGTCCGGATGGGCGGCTTCCAGTGCGGCGCGTGCCGGACCATCGCCGACCATCACGCAGCGCGCCGTCGGCACGCGTCGTTGCAGGGCACGATAGGCATCGACGACCACCTGCAGGTTCTTTTCCGGGGCGAGGCGGCCCACGCTGAGCATCACCGGCGCGTCGGGCGCGGCGCCCCAGGCGTCGCGGAGGCGCTCGTCGCGGCGGTCCGGGTGGAAGCGTTGCGTGTCCACCGCGCGACGCAGCACGCGCACGTCGTGCACGCCCAGGTCGTTCAGTTCGGCGGCCAGCTGGCCGGTCGGCACCAGCGTGGCGTGCGCGCGGCGGTGGAAGCGAGCCAGGTACTGGCGTACCAGGGGCGTCAGCGCGCCGAAGCCGTAATGGCCGACGTAAAAATCGAAGCGGGTATGGAAGCCGGTGGCAACGGGGATACCCAGGCGGCGCGCGGCACTGACCGCGCTCCAGCCCAGCGGGCCTTCCGTGGCCACGTAGATCGCGTCCGGGCGATCGGAGCGCCAGCGGCGTTCGAGGCGGAAGCGGGAGGGCAGGCCGAAGCGGAGGCTGTCGTAGCGGGGCACGGCGGCGGCTTCCACTGCCAGTACGTCCATGCCGGCATCCGCCGAGGCCGGTGCATCCGGGTGGATCGGACGGATGAGGTCGACCGTATGGCCCCGCCGCAGCATGCCGCGGGCCAGCGACTGGACGGTCAGGGCAACCCCGTTCACGTCCGGTGCGTAGGTCTCGGTAACGATGCCGAGTCGCATGGCGGTGCCCCTTGTGTCCTGAGCCTGAGCCATCCTTGCGTGCGGGCATGTCGCGGGCATGATGGCCAGATGACCGCGCGGTTACGACGCGCGCCAGGCGTATCGGTTAAAATCCCGGTCTTGTCAGCCCGATGATCCCCACGATGACCGTCCGCACCCGATTCGCTCCCAGCCCCACGGGCTACCTCCACATCGGCGGTGCCCGCACCGCGTTGTATTGCTGGCTGGAATCGCGTCGCCGCGGCGGGGAATTCGTGCTGCGCATCGAGGACACCGACCGCGAGCGTTCCACCCAGGAGGCCGTGCAGGCCATTCTCGACGGCATGCAGTGGCTGGGCCTCGGCCACGACGAAGGCCCGTACTACCAGACGCAGCGCATGGATCGCTACCGCGAGGTGGCCGACCAGCTGCTGCGCGAGGGCAAGGCGTATTACGCCTACGAGACCAAGGAAGAGATCGAGGCCATGCGCAACGCCGCCATGGAGGCGGGCGTGAAGCCGCGTTACAACGGCTATTACCGTGACCGCGACGAGCCGCTGCGCGACGACCCCAACCGCGTCATCCGCTTCAAGAACCCGTCCACGGGGTCGGTGGTGTTCGACGACAAGGTCAAGGGTCGCATCGAGTGGTCCAACGAGGAGCTGGACGACCTGGTCATCTTCCGCTCCGACGGTTTCCCGACCTACAACTTCGCCGTGGTGGTCGACGACATCGACATGGGTATCACCGAGGTGATCCGCGGCGACGACCACGTCAACAACACGCCGCGCCAGATCAACATCTACAAGGCGCTGGGCGCACCCGTGCCCGAGTTCGCCCACCTGCCCATGATCCTCGGCCCGGACGGGCAGAAGCTGTCCAAGCGCCACGGCGCGGTCAGCGTCATGCAGTACCGCGACGACGGCTTCCTGCCGCACGCGCTGCTCAATTACCTGGTCCGGCTGGGCTGGTCGCACGGCGACCAGGAAATCTTCTCCGTCGACGACATGAAAACGCTGTTCGACGTGGCCGACGTCAACAAGGCGGCGTCGCGCTTCGACGTCACCAAACTGTCATGGCTCAACCAGCATTACCTCAAGCACGACGATCCCGCCACGCTCGGGCCCGAGCTGGCCTGGCACCTGGCGAAGATCGGCATCGATGCTTCGCAGGGCCCGAACCCCGCGGATGTCGTGGTGGCGTTGCGCGATCGCGTGCAGACCTTCAAGGAAATGGCCGAGCGCGCAAAGATCTGGTACGGCCCGATCCTGGCCTGGGATGACAAGGCGGTCGAAAAACACCTGCGCACCGATACCGCGGTATCGGCACTCGAACAGGCCAGGGCCGAACTGGCCGCGCTGGCCGAGTGGACGCCCGAAGCGGTGCATGGCGCCGTCGAGCGCGTGGCCGCCGCGCTGGAACTGGGCATGGGCAAGGTGGCCGCGCCGCTGCGCGTGGCCATGACCGGCACCCAGGTATCGCCGTCGATCGAACACACCATCTACCTGGCCGGCCGCGACGGCGCGCTGTCACGGATCGACGAGGCGTGCGCCCGCGCTCGTGGATGAACTGCTCGCCCGGGCGATGCAGGGCGTCGATCCGGACGCCCCCGGTGCGTTCCTGGCGATCTTCGCCAACCTGATGCGGCTGGTGCCATGGGGCGAACTGATCCTGTGGCAGGTCGTCTTCATCGTGGTAGGTGCCGCGCTCGGCTGGTGGCGCGGTCGCCTCGTCGCCGGTATCGTCGCCGCACTGGTGCTGGGCCCCTTCGGCTGGGTGGTGCCGTTTCTTCCGCGCAAGCCGCCACGCTTGCCGCCGCCGCTACCGGGGTCGAAAAAGCGCTGAGCGATCCACATGTTAGGATGACGCACACGAGGATATCGATGTGACCACGCCCGCAGCGCACAAACATACGCACGACCACCACGACGATGCCCGCGGCTTCGTCGCCGCGGTCGAGCAGGCCTCCATCCAGCGTGGCCTGCGCCTCACGCCGCTGCGGCGCGAGGTGCTCGAACTGGTCGCCGGCGCGGGCAAGCCGATCAAGGCCTACGACCTGCTGGATCGCCTGCGCGAGAAACACGGCAACGCTGCGCCACCCACGGTCTATCGCGCGCTCGATTTCCTGCTCGAAAACAGCTTCATCCACAAGCTGGAGTCGATCAACGCGTACGTGTCTTGCCACCATCCGGCAGAGGCGCACCAGGTCCCGTTCCTCATCTGCGACAAGTGCCAATGCGCGCAGGAAGTCTGCGACGAGCGCGTCGCCGAGTTGATCGAAGCACAGGCCCGCGCGCTGGGTTTTCGTCCGCAGGCGCAGACGCTCGAAGTCCACGGCATCTGCAAGAACTGCCGCTAGAAATCCTATCTCGCACATCGTGCGCTCCTACGCCACGTTCGGGCTCCGGCGCAAAAAAAACGGGGCGTCGCATCACTGCGATGCCCCGTTCCGTTTCCGACCGGGCCGGGAGGGGGGAGCGTCCGGGTCGGTCACTCAGAAGAACGCGCGCACGCCCACCGATACGTTGCGACCGGGCATGGGTGCCACGTCCTTGAACAACGAGGTGGCGGGGCGCGCCGTCTTGTTGGTCAGGTTGTTGCCGTCGACGAACGCTTCCCACTGGCTGCGATCGTCGTTGACGAAGGTCCACGCAACGTGTGCGTTGACCAGGGTGTAGCCCGCCGTATCCGTTTCGAACGCGGCGATCTTGTCCTGCTTCATGTAACGCACCGCGCCCAGGCTGGCGCGCAGGCTGTCGGCGCTCCAGCTCAGCGTGGAACCCACGCGGCCGGCGGGAATGCGCGGCACGTTACCGGCGCCGTCGGATAGCGTGGCGCGTACCGTGTCGCCGAACACGCGCAGGTCCCAGTTGCCCGACGTGCCCTTGGCCAGGTGGAAGGTCGCTTCCGCCTCGGCGCCGCGGAAGGTCGCGTCGTTCTGCGACCAGATGCGCACCGGCAGGTCGTCTTCCACTTCGCCGGTGTCGGCCAGGTAGATGAAGTTCTTGTACTTGTTGTAATACACCGCGACCTTGCCCTCGACCGCGTCGCCGTGGAAATGCAGGCCCAGTTCGGCCTGGTTCGATTTTTCCTTGTTGAGATCGCTGCCGATCTCGAAGGTGTTCGACGCGGCGTGCGGGCCGTTGGCGAAGAGTTCTTCCTCCGACGGCGCGCGCTCGGCATGGTCGAGGTTGAGCGACAGGTGCCATTGGTCGGCGAAGCGCCAGGCGGCACCGGCGGAGAAGCTGTTGGGGCTGTAGTTGCGCTTGGCGCCGTTGTCCGGCTCGACGTCCTGCTTGTCGTGGCGTGCGCCCAGTTCCACCTTCACCGGCCCGAATTCGCGTTGCTCGGTAAGGAAGACGCCGGCGCCCCTGGTCGTCGTCGGCGGCACGAAGGTTTCCTCGCCCACGGCGGAGAACCGGCGATGTTGCGTCTGAACGCCGAAGGCGCCGTTCCAGCCGGCGAATTCCTCGTGCGTGACGACCAGCCGGCCCTGGTTGCTGTTGGTCGTGAACGTGGTGCCCGGCGTGTCGCCTTCGTATTCCACATGCTGGTAGGCGCCGTGCCCCAGGTTGAACTCGACCCTGGCGATGCCGTCGATGGGCTGGACCAGGCCGCCCTTCAGGCTGTAGTTGGTCTGCGCCATCTTGATGTGCACCGGGTCCTCGCCCTCGGCCGCATCGCCGGGCTCGGCGGGGCTGCCGTAGAGGTCCATGAACCGCGACACCGACACACCGACGTAACCCCACGAGCCGAGCACCGACGCACCGACGGCACCGGAGGTGGTCTTTACCGCGCTATTGGCCAGCGTGCCGCCGGGAATGTCGTAATCCTCGTTGTCGCGATGCATGCCATCGACGTGGATCGCGAAGGCATCGTTGCCCGCGTCGAGGCGGAGCAGGCCGGTCTTGCCGTCGGAGACGGAATCGTGGCGAAGCTCCGCGCGGCCGGCAAAGCCGTTGTCGGGTGCCTTCTCGGGCACGCGACCGTCGACGACGTTGACCACGCCGCCGATGGCGCCGGAGCCGTAGAGGAGGGTGGCCGGGCCCTTGAGCACCTCGATCTGGTCGGCCAGGAACGGCTCCAGGGTGACGGCGTGATCCTGGCTGACGTTGGACACATCCTGCGAGGACAGGCCGTTCTCCAGCACCGCCACGCGAGGGCCGTCGAGGCCGCGAATGATCGGCCGGCCCACGGCGGTGCCCAGGGCCGAACTCTGCACGCCCGGAATAGCCGACACCGTTTCACCCAGCGACACCGCCTTCGCGTCGTCGAGGGCGGAGCCGGCCAGTACCGCCACGGGCGCAACGATCTGGTCCGCGCTCTGGCCCAGCGGCACGGCGTTCACCACGATGGCGTCCAGCTTGTCGGCGTTCTTGCGCGACTTGCCTTGGCCCTCTTTGGGTGAGGCGGGGGCGGTGGCATCCTGCGGCGCATCTTCGGCCATGGCGGGAACAGCGCTACCGAACGTGGTGGCGAGCGTCAGGGCGAGAAGGGTTCGGCGCATCGGGAGGTCACTCCATGGTGTGTTCTGAGATGTTATAAAGTATCATCACTTGCCTGGACCTGTGCAAGAAGTCACGCTATGCATCCCATGACCGACCTTCGCCTCGATTCCGACGACGCCGCCACGCCCCGCCGCTGGTGGCATGTGGCCGATCGTTTCGGCGCCACGGCGTCGTTCCTGTGCGCGATCCACTGCGCTGCCATGCCGTTCGTGATCGCGCTGCTGCCGGTGATGGGCTTGTCGTTCCTGGCCGATCACCGCTTCGAAACGGGTTTCGTCGGCTTCGCCTGCGTACTGGCGACGCTGGCGCTGGTCTCCGGTTACCGGCGGCACCGCCGGCGCCTGCCGCTGATGCTAGCGCTGCCCGGTCTCGTCCTGCTGGTGGCGGGCGTCACCGTGCTGCACGAAGGCTCGCTGCTGGTGCATAGCGCACTGGTGACCTGCGGGGGTCTGCTGGTGGCCTCGGCGCACTTCGTCAACCTGCGCGTCGACCACGGCGATCATGCGGGGCACCTCCACGGGCCGTCCTGCGTCCACCCGTGATTGTGTAACCGCGGCCCCGGCGCCTAGCCTTCCGCCCATGTCACACGATCACGCCCATCCGCACGACCACGCGCCCGGCCACGCGCCCGGCCACGCGCCCGGCCACGCGCATGACCACGACCATGCGAACGCCGCCGGTGGCAGCGAGCGCAAGTTGTTGTTCGCCTTCGTCCTCACCACGATCATGCTCGTCGTCGAGGCGGCGGGCGGACTGGCCTCCGGTTCGCTGGCCCTGCTGGCCGATGCCGGCCACATGCTGGTGGATGCGCTGGCGTTGCTGCTGGCCTTCCTGGGTGCGCGCTTCGCCGCGCGCCCGGCCGATGCCCGGCGCACCTACGGCTATGGCCGCATCGAGGTGCTGGCCGGGTTCGTCAATGCGCTGACCCAGTTCGCCCTGGTCGCCTTCATCGTGTACGAAGCGGTGATGCGGCTGTTCCATCCGGCGCCCATCCTGTCCGGCATCATGCTGGCGGTCGCGCTGGTGGGCCTGGCCGCCAACGTCATCGTCTTGCGCACCCTCCACGGCCACGACCCCGACGACGTCAACATCGCCGGCGCCAGCCTGCATGTGCTGGGCGACCTGCTGGGTTCCGTGGCGGCCGTCCTGGCCGCGCTGGCCGTGCGCTGGCTGGCCTGGAACTGGGCCGATCCGGTCCTGTCCATCCTGGTCTCCCTGCTGATCCTGCGCAGCGCCTGGTCGCTGGTGCGCCGCTCGGGGCACATCCTGCTGGAGGGCACGCCGGAAGGCGTGGACCTGGCGGAGGTGCAGCGGCAGCTGATGGCGGCGGATCCCGGCATCGTGGATATCCACCACGTGCACATCTGGCAGGTGACCGCCGGCTCGCGCATGGCCACGTTGCATGCGGAACTGGCCCCCGGCACGGACGCGGGCCGGGTGCTGACCGTCATCAAGGCCACCCTCAGCGAGCGCTGGCGGGTCGGCCACGCCACCGTGCAGGTGGATCCCGGCGGCTGCCAGGACGACCGCGAAGGCTGCGGCCAGGACGGCGGCAGCCACGCCCACTGACCCTGCCGCCCAAGGGCGGTGCTTGCCATTTGCGCCGCCGCTGATACGATGGCCGGCCGATCCTCTTCATCATTCCGAATCAAGGAGTTTCCCATGGGCAAGGGCGACCGCCGCACCCGTCGCGGCAAGATCTACCGTTCCAGCTACGGCAATGCCCGTCCGCACGTCGATGTCGTCACCGGCGCTGCCGTGGCCAAGCCGGCTGCCGCTAAGCCTGCCGCCGCCGCTGCCAAGAAGGCCGCGCCGCGCAAGAAGGCGTAAAGCCTGCCTTGCGTGAGACGAAAAACCCCGCTTCGGCGGGGTTTTTCGTTGGTGGGCTGCTCAGTGCCGGCGATGCGGCAGCGCCTCGTACAGCGCCGTGACCGCCTGCCGGCATGCCGTGGCCTCCGCCCGCAGCGAGGGCTCCTGTTCGGCGAGGAACGCGTGCATGAGCGCGAACGAACAGGCTTCGTCCGCCTCGCTGCCGGTGAGCGACCGCGCCCGCTGCAGCGCCGCGCGCGCCATGGCCAGGGCGGCGGTCGGGGTAGGTTCGGGCAGCCAGGGCGGTAGCAGGTCGACCGGCGCCGGCACCATGTGCAGCAGCGGCGTCTCGTAGGGCGACGTGCGATAGATCCACGTGGGGCGGGCTTGCATGCCCGTTATGCCTTGGGTCGGCACCGGGGTCTCGGCGAAATGCACGATGGAGGACGGTGCTTCCGCGACGCTTCGCGACCGGTGCCGTCGCCTGTGCCATCGCCTCGCCAGGCGTACGGCCACGGCCAGGCCGAACAGGCCCAGGCCCATGGCTGCCGCGACCATCCGCCCGCGGCCCTGCCAGGTGCCGTACCTGGGCGCGTCGCGGACGGTGGGTGCCGCGGGTGGCGCCGCGGGGAGCGGCGCGGCTTCGCGTGGACCGGGCGACCGGTCGGGGTGTTCCATGGCATCGAGCATGCGCGATACATCGCGCATCTGCCGGGCGCGACGTGCACGCCGGTCTTCCGGGTCGTCGGCGCCGGCACAGCCCGTGAGCAGACAGACCAGCAGCGTGAGACGGGCGGCAGGCCGCAACATCGACGATCCTCGACAATCAGGGTCGCCAACGCCCGGATGGGCGAAGGGACCGTGATGTTAGAGGGCGTCGCCCCTATGATCGATGGAAGTTTTCTGAAAAATCAGTCGGATGTTGCCCGTGGCGGTCACGCCCGCGGCGACGACAACCGCGCGCCGGCGATCCAGCTTTCGCGCAGCAGCGTGCCGCCGATCCAGTAGCACAGCTCGGGCAGGTGCCTGACGTTCCAGACCGCCAGGTCCGCGCGCTTGCCGACTTCCAGGGTGCCGCGGTCGTCCAGCCCGAGGGCACGGGCGCCGTGTACCGTCGCCCCGCGCAGGGCTTCCTCGGGCGTCAGGCGGAACAGCGTGCAGGCCATGCTCATGGCAATGCGCAGCGACAGCAACGGGGAGGTGCCGGGATTGAGATCGGTGGCCACCGCCATGGCCACGCCGTGTTCGCGAAAACGGGCGATCGGCGGCGGGCGCGTGTCACGCAGCGCGTAGTACGCGCCCGGCAGCAGCACCGCCACGGTGCCGGCCGCGGCCATGGCGCGCACGCCCTCGTCGCTGGTCCACTCCAGGTGATCGGCGGACAGGCCGGCATAGCGGGCGACCAGTGCCGCGCCACCCAGGTCGGACAGCTGCTCGGCATGCAGCTTCACTGGCAGGCCCAGGGCCGCGGCCCGGGCGAACACACGCTCGGTTTCCGCATGCGTGAAACCGATGCCCTCGCAGAAGGCATCCACGGCATCCACCAGGCCTTCGTCGGCCAGCGCGGGCAGCATGCTGTCGCAGACCAGCGCGACGTAGTCGTCGCGGCGGTCCGCATACTCCGGCGGCAGCGCGTGCAGGCCGAGGAAGGTGGTGCGCACGTCGATGCCCAGCGTCTCGCCGATGCGACGGGCGACGCGGAGCATGCGCCGCTCGGCATCGGGCGCCAGGCCATAGCCCGACTTGATTTCCAGGGTGGTCACGCCGTCGGCCAGCAGGGCCTGCGCACGGGGCAGCGACTGGCGCAGCAGTTCGTCCTCATCCGCGGCGCGTGTATCCCGCACGCTGGAAACGATGCCGCCGCCCGCGCGGGCGATCTCCTCGTAGGTCGCGCCCTCCAGCCGTTGCTCGAACTCGCGGGAACGCTCACCGCCGAAGACCAGGTGCGTGTGGCAGTCGACCAGCCCCGGGGTGACCCAATGGCCCGGCAGCGATTCGACCCGGTGGGCGAGCGCATGCGGGTCGCCGGGCAGGGTGGCGCGCGGGCCGGCGAAGGCGATGACGCCGTCCCGCCAGCCTATAGCGCCGTTCTCGATGGCGCCATAGGCCGTGCCGGTCGATGCCAGCGTGGCGAGGCCGACGTCGAGCAGCAGGTGGTCCCAGCGATCGCCCCCGTTCACGGGGCGTGCCCCGCATCCGTAGCCGGCGCTGGCTCGCGGCGCACGCGCTCGGCTTCGTACTGCACGATCAGTGCATCCGCCAGGGCCTTGTAGACCGGCACGCGGCAGACCAGGGCGGAGGTGCCACGCGCCAGCAGGCAGGCGGCCATGATCGGC
This sequence comes from Luteibacter sp. ME-Dv--P-043b, assembly GCF_030209605.1. Taxonomy (NCBI): domain Bacteria; kingdom Pseudomonadati; phylum Pseudomonadota; class Gammaproteobacteria; order Lysobacterales; family Rhodanobacteraceae; genus Luteibacter; species Luteibacter sp. ME-Dv--P-043b. The sequence goes on along the minus strand of NZ_JARVRT010000002.1, from coordinate 32,048 downwards.
AGCGCCATCATGTGGTTGGCGGTCAGTTCCAGCGAGATCACCGTGGCCGTAAGGGGCGCCTGGGTCACGCCGGACAGATAGGCGGCCATGCCTAGCAGCACCACGGCCGAGGTGTCCGCGCCCGGCAGCAGGTGAGCGATGTTGCCGCCCAGGCCCGCGCCGACGGCCAGGGCCGGCGAGAAAATGCCACCGGGGATACCTGCCCAGGACGAGGCGATGTTGCCGAGGAACTTGAGTGCACCGAACAGTGGGCCGGTATCGCTGTGGCCCTGCAGGATGTCGCGCGCCTGGGCGTAGCCGGTGCCGTACAGGCCATTGGCGCTCAGCAGGCTCAGCAGCACCAGCGCCAGCCCGCAGGCGGCGGCGAACACGATCGGCTGCCTCGCGCGGAGCCGGCCGACCACGCCGCGCAGGCCCAGGGTGGAGGGAATGATCAGGCGTGCGAACAGACCGCCGGCCAGGCCACCGACGATGCCGGTGAGCAGGACCGCCAGCCATGCGCGACCCAGCGGCAGTGAGGCACTGATGTCGCCGAAATAGGCATAGTTGCCCAGCACGCCCAGCGAGACCACGCCGGCGACGAAGACGGCGGTCAGCAGCGTGCCGCTCATGCGGTGCTCGAAGGTGCCGGACATTTCCTCGATGGCGAACACGATGCCCGCCAGAGGCGTGTTGAACGCCGCGGCCAGGCCGGCGGCGGAGCCGGCGAGGATGAAGCGTCCCGCCGCGGTGGGATCGTCGAACCCGAAGCGGCGCCCCATCGAATAAAGCAGGCCGGCGCCCACGTGCACCGTGGGGCCCTCGCGGCCGACCGACGCGCCGCCGAGCAGCGCCGCCAGCGTCAGCGCCATCTTGCCCAGGGCGACGCGCAGGGCCAGCAGGCGCGTGCGGAAGTCTTCGTCTTCCACCTTCAGGGCCGCGATGGCCTGCGGGATGCCCGAGCCACGCGTCGCCTTCAGCGCCCCCTGGGTGAGCCAGCAGAGCAGGGCGAACATGGGGGGCGTGATAAACAGTGGCACCCACCACCCATGCGACGCCACGCTGTGGAAGAGTTCGAACGCGTAGTCCGCCACCTTGGCGAAAAAGACCGCGGACAGGCCGACCACGATCGCGCCGGTCCAGAACAGCACGCGCCGCCGCCATTGCAGGGGTGAGAGCAGGTCGTGCTGGCGCAGCTTGCGCAGGCGCTGGAAGCGTGGGTGATGCGGAGCGTCCGCGTCGTCGTGGGGAGGCAGGTCGCTCACGGGGTCTCCGGCATGCGCGCCGACGATGTCGCGTGGCGCTCGGGTGGAATGGTCGGGATCATCTTCCCATTATGCGCCCGTGGGCCGGGCCGCCGACAGCGCGACGCCGGTCCGTGGCCGCGGCGCCGCAGCGATATACCATGACGGGACATCTTTCGAGGATTGCCGCCATGTCGCACGCCACGCTTGCCGCCGACTACTTCTGGCACGACCGCGCATGGCGCGCGGGAGGCGACGGCATCGCCGTGGCAAACGGGCGCTTCGCCGACGAAACGGCCGGCCCGCGGGAGCGCGTCGGCCGTTTCGTGCTCCCCGGCATGCCCAACCTGCACTCGCATGCCTTCCAGCGGGCGATGGCCGGCCTGGCCGAGCGGCGTGGCCCGGGCGAGGACAGCTTCTGGACCTGGCGCGAGACGATGTACGCCTTCGCCGAGGCGATCGATCCCGACGACATGAAGGCCATCGCGACCCAGGTCTACGTCGAGATGGTAAAGGCCGGCTATACCCAGGTCTGCGAGTTCCACTACCTGCACCACGGCCCGCGCGGCGTGCCCTACGCCGACCCCGCAGCGATGTCGCTGGCGCTCATCGAGGCGGCTCGCGATGCCGGCATCGGCCTGACACTGCTGCCCGTGCTGTACATGACCGGCGGTTTCGACGGCCGTGCCCTCAACGAGCGCCAGCAGCGTTTCCGTCATGACGTCGGCCAGTACGTCGCCCTGCTGGAACGCCTGGCGCCGTTGCAGGACGACATGCTGCGGATCGGCGTGGCTCTGCATTCGCTGCGGGCCGTACCCGAGGATGCGATGCGGGCCTTGCTGGCCACCGGCGTATGCCGCGACATGCCCATCCATATCCACATCGCCGAGCAGATCGGCGAGGTGCAGGATTGCCTCGCGGCACGGGGGGCACGCCCCGTCGAGTGGTTGCTCGATCATGCCGAGGTGGATGCGCGGTGGACGCTGGTCCACGCCACGCACCTCACCCCGCACGAGACGGACCGCCTGGCGAAGACCGGCGCGGTCGCCGGCCTGTGCCCCACCACCGAGGCCAACCTGGGCGATGGCGTGTTCCCCCTGGGGGCCTTCATCGATGCGGGTGGCACGCTGGGCATCGGCTCGGATTCGCACATCTCGGTCTCGCCAGTGGAAGAACTGCGCTGGCTGGAATACGGCCAGCGCCTCGTCACACGGCATCGCAACGTCGCCGCCCGTCGTCCGGAAGAAAGCGTGGGCACGGTGTTGTGGCAGCGCGCGCTGGACGGCGGCGCGCAGTCGGCCGCAGTGAACGTTGGCCGGCTGACGCGCGGCTCGCGCGCCGACCTGCTCGTGCTGGACGATACCTCGCCGCTGCTGGCGGCCCGCGGCGAAGCCGACGTGATCGACAGTTTCCTGTTCGCCGGCAACACGCCGCTGGTGCGCGACGTCATGGTCGGTGGCCACTGGCGCGTGCGCGACTTCACGCACGTGGCCGAGGCGCGGGCGGCGGAGGCTTACCGTGGTGTCGTCGAGAGGCTGGCCGCCGCGTGAGGGACCGGCCCTGACGGGCATTTCAGCCGGCCGTAGAGGCCTTCGGCCGACGGTTGGTCTTTCGCGGCCGCCTCGGGCGAGGCGTAGATGGACACGGCCAGGTCGCAACGGTTCTCGCGCAGCGTGAAGCGCACCGTGTCCATCCGCGAAGGCGGCTCGTCGTCGAGCCGGCAGGTGCTGTCCCCGGCCAGGCGCAAGGTCAGCCGGTCGTCCTTGCTCTCGATCACCGCGAAGCGCGCGCCGGTACACCCGTGCCAGCTGAGCGCGTTCTTGCCCACACTCAGTAGCCGCAGGCCGGTGAAGGCGTTGCTGTAGGGCTCCCAGTCGCCGAGCAGCCACGCCGGCGCGGCCGCGGGCTGGGGGGCGGTGGAGAGCAGGGCGAGGGCCAGCAGGTTAAGCATGGGAAGACCTGTTTTTGCGGACGTCCAACCATACCCGCACATCTGTCGTAGGAGCGCACGATGTGCGCGATCGGGACGCGTCGGCACGCGATCGACATGCGATCGGCGCGCCTCGACGCACAATCTGCACGATCTGCACGATGGGGATATTCCGCTTCTTCGCTTTTTTGGCTTTTCGCGCACATCGTGCGCTCCTACCTGCGCGTTGTAGAGGCGCGTTGTAGAGGCGCGTTGTAGAGGCGCGTTGTAGAGACGCGTTGTAGAGGCGCGTGGTGGGTGCGCGTTGTAGATGCGCGTGTCAGGCGTGCGTCGGCGTTGAGCGCGGCGGTTACGGGTTGTTGCAATGCGGCGGGGATCGTGGTTTATTCGGGGCATGAGCCGCTTCGCCGCCGATAACGCCAATACCAATAATGCCCGGAACCTCGGGAGGGTCGGCGTGTAGGCGGTTGCAACTGAAACCACCGAATACATCGAAGGCCCGCCCTCACCAGGCGGGCCTTTTTTCGTTCTGTCCGTCCGTAGATGTTCCGCCGTCCGTGTTCGTTCTTCCCAACCATGTCTTAAACCTTGCCAGTCAGGAGCAACACCATGTGTTCGATCTTCGGGATGTTCGGCCTGCAGGCCGGTGACGACCTTGTCGCGCTGCGCCGCGAGGCCATGGCGCTTTCGCAACGCCAGCGCCATCGCGGGCCGGACTGGAGCGGGGTCTATGTCGACGAGGGCGCCATCCTCGTGCATGAGCGACTGGCCATCGTCGATCCGGCCAGCGGCGCGCAACCGCTGCGGTCCCCCGAGGGCGACCTGGCCCTGGCCGTCAACGGCGAGATCTACAACCATCGCGAACTGCGCGCCGCCAGCGATTACCCCTTCACCACCGGCTCGGATTGCGAGGTCATCAACGCGCTGTACCGCGAGCACGGCGCCGATTTCCTGGGCAAGCTCAACGGCATCTTCGCCTTCGCCCTGTGGGATGCGGGGCGCAAGCGGCTGATCGTCGCGCGTGATCCTGTCGGTGTCTGTCCGCTGTATTGGGGACACGATCGTGCCGGGCGCCTGTGCGTCGCCTCCGAGATGAAGTCGCTGGTGGGCGTGTGTGCGGATGTGGCGCCGTTTCCTCCCGGCCATGTCTACGACAGCGAGACCGGGGAGGCGGTGAGCTACTGGACTCCCGCATGGCGCGACTACGATGCCACCGCCGGCAGGACGATCACGCCGAAAGACCTGCGTGCCGCGTTCGAGGCGGCGGTGCACCGCCAGATGATGACCGACGTGCCCTACGGCGTACTGCTGTCCGGCGGGCTGGACTCCTCCTTGGTGGCCGCGGTGGCGGCGGGCTTCGCGCGCCGGCGCATCGAGGAAGACGACCGTGGCGAAGCCTGGTGGCCGCGCCTGCACTCGTTCGCCATCGGCCTGGAAGGCTCGCCGGACCTGAAGGCGGCTGAGGTCGCCGCCGAGGCGCTGGGCACGGTCCACCACGGGTTCCGTTACACCTTCGAGGAGGGCCTGGACGCGCTGCCCGAAGTCATCCGGCATATCGAGACCTACGACGTCACCACCATCCGAGCCTCCACGCCGATGTTCCTGCTGGCCCGCCGGATCAAGGCGATGGGCGTGAAGATGGTGCTCTCCGGCGAAGGCGCGGACGAGATCTTCGGCGGCTACCTGTATTTCCACAAGGCGCCGTCGGCCCGTGCCTTCCACGAGGAAACCGTGCGCAAGCTGGATGCCTTGCACTATTACGACTGCCTGCGCGCGAACAAATCCATGTCGGCCTGGGGCGTCGAGGCACGCGTGCCGTTCCTCGACGTGGCGTTCCTGGACACGGCGATGTCGATCGACGCCGAGGCCAAGATGGTCGCCCGCAAGGGCATCGAGAAAGGCCTGCTGCGCGAGGCGTTCGAGGGCGCATTGCCCGACACCATCCTGTGGCGCCAGAAGGAGCAATTCAGCGACGGCGTCGGCTACGGCTGGATCGACGGACTGAAAGCCCACGCGGAGGCCATGGTCTCCGATCGCGAGTTCGCCGCCGCCGCGTCCCGTTTCCCCACCAACACCCCGGCCACCAAGGAGGCATTCTTCTACCGGAGCATCTTCGAGACGCATTTCCCGGGCGAGGCCTGCGCCGCCACGGTGCCCGGCGGCAAGTCCATCGCCTGTTCGTCCCCGGCCGCCCTGGCCTGGGACCCGGCCTTCGCCGCCGCCGCCGATCCCTCGGGCCGGGCCGTTCGCGGCGTGCACCGGGAGTCGCTGCCGGCCTGAGCCACCCGGCCACCCCTGGCCGCCAACCCGGGGCGGGGGTGTGTAGGAGCGCACGCACGTGCGCGACATATTTTGAGGCCGGCCCTGCAGGCTGGCGCGTACCTGGAGGGTCCGGGACCCCCTTCGCGCACCTGCGTGCGCTCCTACATTTCCTTAGCCTGGAGGGTCCGGGGCAACCCTTCGCGCACGTGCGTGCGCTCCTACACCTCCTTATTTGCTAGGATTGGTCGCTTTAGCCGGCGCCCTCCGCGCCGGATCAGCCAGGCCAGACACACCATGATCGAGACCAATCCGATCCTTGCGCAGATCGCGGACCTCAAGGGCCGCGTCGAGTCGCTTAGGGGGTATCTTTGACTACGCTGTCAAGAAAGAACGCCTAGAAGAAGTCAACCGCGAGCTGGAAAATCCCAAGATCTGGGATGATCCCAAGCGCGCACAGGAGCTCGGCCGCGAACGCGCCCAGCTCGACGGCATCGTCACCGGCATCGAAGAGATGTCCGGCTCGCTCGACGACTCCAACGAATTGCTCGAGATGGCCGCCGCCGATGGCGACGAGGCCACGGTGCAGTCCATCGTCGACGACCTGAAGAAAGTCGACGCCCGCGTGGGCAAGCTCGAATTCCAGCGCATGTTCTCCGGCGAGCTCGACTCGGCGGCGGCCTTCGTCGATGTCCAGGCCGGCGCCGGCGGTACCGAGGCCCAGGACTGGGCGGAAATCCTCCTGCGCATGTACCTGCGCTGGGCGGAGTCGCGTGGCTGGAAGACCGAGATGATGGAAGTCAGCGCGGGTGAAGTCGCGGGCATCAAGTCCGCCACCTTCCGGGTCGAGGGCGACTACGCCTACGGCTGGCTCAAGACCGAGATCGGCGTGCACCGCCTGGTCCGCAAGAGTCCGTTCGACTCCGACAACCGCCGGCATACCAGCTTCACCTCGGTATTCGTCTCGCCGGAAGTCGACGACAACATCGAGATCGACATCAATCCGGCCGACCTGCGTACGGACGTCTACCGGTCGTCGGGCGCCGGCGGCCAGCACGTCAACAAGACCGAGTCGGCGGTGCGTATCACCCACGTGCCGACCAACACGGTCGTGGCCTGCCAGACCGAGCGCAGCCAGCATGCCAACCGCGACCGCGCGATGAAGATGCTGAAAGCCAAGCTGTACGAGCTGGAAGTGCAGAAGCGCAACGCGGAGAAGGACGCCCTGGAAGCCACCAAGTCCGACATCGGCTGGGGCAGCCAGATCCGCAACTACGTGCTCGACCAGTCCCGCATCAAGGACCTGCGCACGGGCATCGAACGCTCCGACACGCAGAAGGTGCTCGATGGCGACCTCGACGAATTCGTCGAGGCCAGCCTGAAGTCCGGCCTCGAAGCCGGTTCCAAGCGCATCGACGCCTGATCCCACCGGGGGCGCATGGGCGCCCCCGTCTTCCTCCGTAACCATCAGCGAAGCCATGACTGACGATACCCGCGACGAGACACCCGGCAGCGACGAGAACCGCCTCATCGCCGAGCGCCGCGAGAAACTGAAAGCGCTGCGTGCGCAGGGCATCGCCTATCCCAACGACTTCAAGGTCGACAGCTTCGCGGGTGACCTGCAGGACGAATTCGCCGACAAGGACACCTGGACGGCCGAAGCCATCGAGGCCGCGCCGCGTCGGGTCGCCGTGGCCGGTCGCATCATCCTCATGCGTGGGCAGGGCAAGGTCAGCTTCGTGCAGATGCAGGACGGCACCGGCCGCATTCAGCTGTTCGTCCACCAGGGCACCGTGGGCGAAGAGGGCTACAACACCTTCAAGCGCTGGGACCTGGGCGATATCGTGGGCGCCGAAGGCGTGCTGATGCGGACCAAGACCGGCGAGCTGTCGATCAAGGTCGAGACCGTCCGCCTGCTGACCAAGTCGCTGCGCGGCCTGCCGGACAAGCACCACGGCCTGGCCGACGTGGAGCAGCGCTATCGCCAGCGCTATGTGGACCTGATCGTCACCGAGGAGTCGCGCCGCACCTTCGCGCTGCGCTCGAAGATCATCAGCCACGTGCGCCGCTGGCTGGAAGCCGAACCGCGCCGCTTCATGGAAGTGGAAACCCCGATGATGCACGTGATCCCGGGCGGTGCCACCGCGCGTCCGTTCACCACGCATCACAACGCGCTGGATATCCCGCTGTTCCTGCGCGTGGCGCCGGAGTTGTACCTCAAGCGCCTGGTGGTCGGCGGCTTCGACCGCGTCTACGAGATCAACCGCAATTTCCGCAACGAGGGTGTGTCCACGCGGCACAACCCCGAGTTCACGATGCTCGAGCTGTACCAGGCGTATGCCACGTACCACGAGATCATGGACCTCACCGAGGGCATGATCCGCACGGCGGCCACCGAGGTCATCGGCAACACGGTAATCGAGTGGGATGGCGCCTCCGTCGACGTGGGCCCGGCCTTCCGCCGCTGGCGCATGGAAGACGCCGTGCTGGAACTGAACCCCGAGATCAAGCCGGCCGACCTGCGCGACCGCGCCGCCATGGCCGCGCACGCCGCGCGCCTGAAGATCCAGGTGAAGCCGTCGTACGGCTGGGGCAAGCTGCTGCTGGAGATCTTCGAGGCCACCGTGGAGCACACGCTGATCCAGCCCACCTTCATCACCGACCACCCGGTGGAGGTCTCGCCGCTGGCCCGCGAGAGCGATACCGACAAGGGCATCACCGATCGCTTCGAGCTGTTCATCAACGGCAAGGAGATCGCCAACGGCTTTTCGGAGCTCAACGACTCCGAAGACCAGGCCGCGCGCTTCCAGGCCCAGGTGGACGCCAAGGATGCCGGCGACGACGAGGCCATGCACTACGATGCCGACTACATCCGCGCGCTGGAGGTGGGCCTGCCGCCCACCGGTGGCCTCGGCGTCGGCATCGATCGCCTCGTCATGCTGCTGACCGGCTCGTCGTCCATCCGCGACGTGCTGCTGTTCCCGACCATGCGCCCCGAGGCCTGACCGGCTTCGCCCACGGAGACACCCCATGTTCTACGCCATTGTCGCGCTCGACCACCCGAATTCGCTGGAAAAGCGCCTTGCCGCGCGCCCGGCGCACCTTGCACGCCTGAATGCCCTGAAAGACGAAGGCCGCCTCAAGCTGGCCGGCCCGTTCCCGGCCATCGACGCGAACGACCCGGGCGAGGCCGGCTACACCGGCAGCATGATCGTGGCGGAGTTCACCGACCTGGCCGCCGCCGAGGCCTGGGCCAAGGCCGATCCGTACGTCGAGGCTGGCGTTTACCGCGATGTCAGCGTGCGGCCGTTCCGCGCCGTGCTGCCGTGACGGTCGAAAAGGTCGAGCGAATCCGGGCCCTGCTGACCGCGGCGCTGGCCCCGGTGGAGCTGGACGTGATCGACGAGGGCCACAAGCACGCCGGGCACGCGGGTGAGGGCAGGGGGCACTTCTTCGCCCGCATCGTCAGCCCGGCCTTTGCCGGCACCAACCCCATCCAGCGCCATCGCATGGTCTATGCCGCCCTTGCCGAGATGATGCCCGACGGCATCCACGCGCTGGCGATCGAGGCCAGGGCCCCCGGCGAATAAGCCAAAGTCGCTACACTCCCGGTTATCGGTTGTAGGAGCTCGCGGCCGCGTCCCCACGGAAACCATCATGCGTCTGACCACGATCAAGCTGGCGGGATTCAAGTCGTTCGTCGACCCCACCACGCTGCACCTGCCCACCAACATGACCGGCGTCGTCGGGCCGAACGGCTGCGGCAAGTCCAACATCATCGACGCCATCCGCTGGGTCATGGGCGAGTCCGCGGCAAGCCGCCTGCGCGGCGACTCGCTCACCGACGTCATCTTCTCCGGCTCCAGCGCGCGCAAGCCCGTCGGCCAGGCTGCGGTCGAACTCATCTTCGACAACAGCGACGGCACCATCCAGGGCGAGTACGCCAGCTTCGCCGAGATCTCGGTCAAGCGCATCGTCAGCCGCGACGGCCAGTCGTCCTATCACCTCAATGGCGCGCGCTGCCGCCGGCGCGACATCACCGATCTCTTCCTGGGTACCGGCCTGGGCCCGCGGTCCTACTCGATCATCGAGCAGGGCATGATCAGCCAGATCATCGAGGCGGCCCCCGAAGAATTGCGCACGCACCTGGAGGAAGCCGCCGGCATCTCCAAGTACAAGGAGCGTCGCAAGGAAACCGAGAGCCGCATCAAGGCCACGCGCGAGAACCTCGACCGCGTGCGCGACGTGCGCGACGAGGTCGACAAGCAGCTGGACCACCTGAACCGGCAGGCCCGCGCGGCCGAGCGCTGGAAGGCCTTCAAGGAAGAACACACCCGCCGTGAGGCCGAGCTGCGCGCGCTGGAATACCGCACGCTGCACCGGCGCCACGAGGGCGAGGGCTCCGGCCTGCGCGAGGCCGAACTCGAAATCGAGAAGCACCTGGCCGGGCAGCGCCAGGTGGAAGCCCAGATGGAAAGCGTGCGCGAGCGTCACCAGGGCGCCAGCGAGCACCTGAACCAGGTGCAGGCCGAGGTGTACAAGGTGGGCGCGGAAATCGCCCGCGTCGAGCAACAGGTGCGCCACAACCGCGACCTGAGCGAGCGGCTGACCCGCGCCCGCGCGGATGCCGAGCGCGAATTCGAGGAACTGCAGGGCCATATCGGTGCCGACCGCGAGCAGGTGGAAACCCTGCGCATGGCGCTGGCCGAGGGCGAGCCGAAGCTCGAATCGCTGCAGCAGATGCAGGATGAAACGAGCGACGCCATGCGTGCCACCGAGGCGAAGCTGGCCGACTGGCAGCAGCGCTGGGACACGCATACCCGCGGCGCATCGGAATCCAGCCGCGCGGCCGAGGTGGAGCGGACCAAGCTCGCCTACCTCGACCGGCAGACGGTCGACCTGTCGCGCCGCAAGGACGCCCTGGAGACCGAACAACGCGCCACGGACATCGCTGCCCTCGACGCCGCGGCGGAACAGCTCGATACCGAACACGACACGCAGCGCGAGCGCGTGGAGCACCTGGGCGGCGTGCTCGACCAGCACAAGGTGGTCTACGAGCGCGTGCTGGACGAAGAGCGCCAGGTGCAGACCGCGCTGAACGACGGTCGTCAGCAGTTGCAGACCGCGCGCGGCCGCCAGGCCTCGCTCGAAGCCCTGCAGAGCGCCGCGCTGGGCCAGGAGGAAACCGCCGCCAGCGGCTGGCTGGCGCGCCTGGGGCTGGATCGCTCGCGCCGCCTGGGCGAGTCGCTGCAGGTGGATGCCGGCTACGAATCGGCCGTGGAAACCGTGCTGGCGGGCCTGCTCGACGGCGTGCTGGTGGATGCGCCGGAAGCGCTGGTGCCCGAATTCGAGGCGCTGGGCCAGGCTGATGTCGCCTTGTTCGCCCGGGAAGACGGTGTCGCCGGGCCGGCCGGCACGCTGGCCGAGCACGTGCGTGGCCCCGTGGCCGCCATGGCCTTGCTCGCCCGAGTCATGGTCGCGGAATCGGCCGAGGCCGCCGCCGCGCGCGTGGCCACGCTGCAGCCGCACCAGTCGGTCATCACCCGTGATGGCGCCTGGATGGGTCCGGGCTGGGCGCGCATCCTGCGCGCGCAGGGCAACCAGGTGGGCGTGCTGGCGCGCGAGCGCGAGATCCGCCAGCTGGCCGGCCAGATCGAAACCCTCGAGGCCACGATCGACGAGCGCACCGAGCAACTGGAAGCGTTGCGCGCCAGCAAGTTCGAGACCGAGCGCCAGCGCGACGACGCGCAGCGCGATCTCTACGCGGCGCACCGTCGGTTGTCCGAACTGGCCGGGCAGTTGCAGAGCCACCGCGGCAAAATGGAGACGGCCCGTGCGCGCGCCGAGAAGGTCGGCGGCGAAATATCGGTCATCGTGGACCAGCTGGACGAACTGCAGGGCCAGACCCGCGATGCCCGCGCCCGCCTCGACGAGGCCGTGGGCCTCATGGGCGATCGCGAGGACGAGCGCCGCGGGCTGGAAAACGAGCGCCGCGAGCTGCTGGAGGCACGCGAGGAAGCGCGCATCAACGCGCGCGAAGCCGCCGACCAGTCGCACCAGCTGGCCCTCAGCATGGAATCCAAGCGCTCCGCCCTCGGCTCGCTGGAGCAGGCGCTGGCCCGCCTGGATACGCAGCTGCGCCAGGTCGTGGCCCGGCGGGACGAAATCGACCAGCAGCTGGCCGCGGGCTCCGATCCCATCGCGGAGCTGGAAGCCGAGCGGCAGACCTACCTCGACCAGCGCCTGTTGGTCGATCGCCAGCTGGTGGAGGCACGCCGTGCGCTGGAAGACTGCGACGCGGAGTTCCGCCGCCTCGAGCAGGAGCGCCAGCGCGTCGAACACGTGCTGGGCCAGGTGCGCGAAAGCGTGTCCGAAAAGCGCCTGGCGGCGCAGGCACTGCAGCTGCGAGCGGAACAGCTCGCCGAGGCCATCGTCGCCTCTGGTCTCGAACTCGATGCCCTGCTCACCGAATTGCCCGAGGACGCGGAACCGGCGCGCTGGCAGCAGCAGCTGGTCGACCTGTCCGGCAAGATCGCCCGCCTGGAGCCGGTCAACCTGGCCGCCATCCAGGAGCACGCCGAGCAGTCGCAGCGCAAGGAATACCTCGACGCGCAGCTGCTGGACCTGACCAGCGCGATGGAAACTTTGGAAGGCGCGATCAAGAAGATCGACCGCGAAACCCGCCAGCGTTTCAAGGAAACCTTCGACCGGGTCAACGCGGGCGTGCAGGAGCTTTTCCCGCGCCTGTTCGGCGGCGGCCACGCGTATCTCGAACTCACCGGCGACGACCTGCTGGACACCGGCGTGTCGATCATGGCCCGCCCCCCCGGCAAGCGCGTGTCCAACATCACCTTGCTGTCCGGCGGCGAGAAAGCGCTTACCGCGGTCTCGCTGGTGTTTGCCATCTTCGGTCTCAATCCCGCACCGTTCTGCCTGCTGGACGAGGTGGACGCGCCGCTGGACGAAGCCAACGTCGGTCGCTTCTCGGCCATGGTTCGTGAAATGAGCGAGAAGGTGCAATTCATTTTCGTCAGCCACAACAAGGCCACCATGGAGGCCGCGCATCAGCTGTGCGGCGTTACCATGCGCGAGCCGGGTGTCTCCCGCCTCGTCCAGGTGGACCTGGCCGAGGCGTCCAAGCTCGTCGGCGTCGCCTAAGTACCGTTCTTCAAGGAAATCGAACCATGAATCCCGCCATCGGCCTCGCCTGGAACCCCGCCGTGGGCATCCCGATGCTCTTCGTCGGCATCGTCGTGATGGTGCTGCTCTGGCTCTTCGGCCAGCCACGCAAGGAGCAGGGCCGCCGCAAGCCGGTGCCCGAGCAGCCCGGGCGTGCCCGCGAACGTCGCGAGCCCGTGTTCAACGACGGCGACGAGGTTGACGAGGGCGACGAGTTCGACGATCGGGACCACGCCTCCTTCAGTGCGCGCGATGCCGCCCACGAGGTCGTCGACGACGCCAACGATCCACTGTTCAACCCGCGCCCGCGGCACACCGAGCTGGATGTGGACCTGCGTGCGGAGCTGGAGCGCCTGGGCGCCTCGCTGGCCGGGGAGCGTACCGCCTCCGCGGCGCCCCTGGCCGACGACCTCACGGCCCGCGATGCGCACCGTGCCGAGCCGCCGCGTCCGGCCGCGCCGCGCCACGAGTCGCAGCGCGTCGAGCCGCGCCTGGACCTCGACCTGCCGTTCGACCTGGACGACCCGCGTGGCACGCACGCCTCCGCCGCTGCGCCCTCACCGGTGCCGCCGCCCCGCCCGCAAGCCCCTGCGCCTGCACCGGCTCCCCCGCGCACGCCGCCGCGCTCCGACCTCGGTCGCCGCCCGCCGAACGCGCCCGTGGAGCGCATCGTCAGCCTCTACGTGGTGGCCCGCGAGGGCAGCCGGTTCAACGGTTCCGACCTGATCGTCGCCGCCGAGAAGGCCGGCCTCGAATTCGGCGACATGGGCATCTACCACCGCCTCGTGGACGGCCATCCCGAGCAGGGGCCGATCTTCAGCGTGGCCAACCTGACCAAGCCTGGCAATTTCGACATGGCGCGCATCGCCACGTTGCAGACGTCCGGCCTGTCGTTCTTCATGGCGCTGCCCGGTCCGGTGCCCGCCCTGGATGCCTGGGACGCCATGCTGCCCACGGCGCAGCGCCTGGGCGAACTGCTCGACGGCCTGGTGCTGGACGAGGAGCGCAACGCCCTCGGGCGTCAGCGCATTGCGCACATCCGCGACGAACTGCGCGGCTGGGACCGCGGCCACGAGGGCGAAGAGATCAAGTTCGGGCACTGACATGTATACCCCGAAGGCGTTCGTCGAAGACCGGCCGCACATCCTGCACGGGGCCATCCGACGTATCGCCTTCGGCACGCTGGTCACCGCGGGGCAGGGTGGCATCGAGGCCAGTCATGTTCCCTTCGTGCTGGCCCCCGACGAAGGTCCGCTGGGCACGCTGTATTGCCATGTGGCCAGAGGCAACGACCACGTACACCGCAGCGAGGGCGAGGTCCTGTCGATCTTCGCCGGGCCGCACGCCTATATCTCGCCCAACGGTTATCCGGGCAAGGCCGAGCACCATCGCGAGGTGCCCACCTGGAACTACATCGCCGTCCATGCCTACGGCCCGGCGCATACGTTCACCGACCCTGAGTCGCTGCGCGACCTGCTCGAGCGGCTGACGGCCCAGGCCGAGCACGATGCCACCCAGCCCACACCGTGGCGGGTCGGCGATGCCCCCGACGACTATCTCGCTGCCATGTATCGCGGCATCGTGGGCATCCGCATCCCCATCGCGCGAATGGAGGGAAAATGGAAGCTCGGCCAGAACCGCACGGAGGCCGATCGCCATGGCGCGGCCGCCTTGCTGGCGCAGCGGCAGGGTGACGACGAGCAGGCCGTGGCGGCGCTCATGCGCGATATGGGCGCCTGAACCCCGCGTACGAATCCACGACGCCTGTTCACGCTTCCGAAACACCCCTGTGCGTCACTGTGAAGGTCTTGGCATGTCCGGGATTGGCACGATGCATACATGATGCCCGGCATGCTTGTGATTACCCTTCGAGGAACACGAGTCACATGCCTGCAAGTACGCGTGCACCCTTCCGAATCTACTACCTGCATCCGTTGCTGGCAGGTCCGCTGACCGCGTGGAACGCCTGGATCGAGCATGCCGCCTCGCTCGGCTTCCGCCAGTTGCTGATAGCGCCTCCCTTCGATGCATCGGCCACCGGTGACGTTTTCGTTACACGTGATTTCGATCGTCTTAACACGTCGGTGTCCGACGAAGGCGAGGCCACCGACCGGCTGGCCCAGATTGCCAAGGCATGTCGCAACCACCGCATGGAGTTGTGGCTGGACCTGTCGCTGGACGAGGTGTCCTCGGACGCCCCGGTGCGCCAGGCGCATCCCGAGTGGTTCCGTGCCGTGGCCGCCCAGCACGGCACGCCGGACCCCCGCTGGACACCGGCGGAAAGCGACAGCGTGCGTTGGCGTTTCAACGATCCCGACGTGGCCGAGGCGGCCACGCAGTGGTGGGTCGACCGGATGCACCGCTGGACTGCTGCTGGCGTCGAGGGTTTTCGCGTGGTGCACCCGCAACGCCTGCGCGCCGAACGCTGGAAGCCGCTGATCGCAGCCGTGCGTGGCACGCACACCGATGCGGCGGAAGCGGCGTTTCTGGCCTGGACGCCGGGCCTGGCGCCTGAGGATCTCGCCGCTCTGTCCGGCGCGGGCTTCGATGCGGTGGTGTCTTCCGCCAACTGGTGGGATTTCAGGGCGCCCTGGTTCGCGGAGGAGGCCGAGCGCCTTGCCGCGGTGGCACCGGCCGTGGCCTGTGTGGAGGAGCCGTTCGGCCCGCGCTTTGGTGAACAGATGGGCGAGCACAACCAGCTGGAACATGCCCACCAGCGTGCGATCGCCTTCGCCGCCACGTCCCCGGGCGGCTGGATGATGCCGATGGGTTTCGAGTTCGCCCAGCACGAACGCCTCGACCCGCGTCGTGGCCAGCCGGTTACACCGGCATCGCTCGCGCAGGGTGCGATCCTCGACGTGAGCGATACCGTTCGTGCCGCGAATGCGGCCGTGCGCGAGGAGGTGCCGGCGGCACCGTTCGTCGCTGTCGGTCATGGCGTGGCGTCGTTCCTGACCGTGCACGGTCCCGATCCGAGGACCGCCCCCGGCGCGACCCTCACGCTGGTCAACGCCTCGCTGGATCGGGATGCGGTGGTCACCGCGGCGCAGGGACTGGTGGGTGCGGCGACGCACTTCGCCCCGTGGACCTCGGCAGAAGGGCGCAAGGTGTTCGACCAGGGCGACAGCCTGGTGCTGGCACCGGGCGGCGTCCTGACCCTGACAGGACAGCCGGCTGTTCCGGCGAAACGCAAACTGGGAAGCAGCGTGCAGAAAGAATGGCTACAGGCAGCATCGCGAGCGGATCGCGTCATGATCGAGAACGTGCAGCCGGTCGTGGATGCCGGGCGTTTCCCGGCCAAGCGCGTGGTCGGCCAGTCCGTGGACGTCACCGCCGACATTTTCATGGACGGGCATGAGGTGCTGGCCGCACGGCTGCGCTATCGCGCCCAGGACGAACGCGCCTGGCGCGAGGTCGTCATGCAGCCGGTCAACAACGACATCCATGCGGCCAGCTTCGTGCCGACGCGGGTAGGGCGCTACGAGTTCCAGGTCGAGGCATGGCACGATCGCTTCGCCAGCTACCACCACGAAATCGAGGTCAAGCATGCCGCGGGCGTACCGCTGGGCCTGGAACTGGAAGAGGGCCGCCTGATGGTCGAGGCCCGGGCGAAGGACGCCGCCGGCCCGAAGGCCAAGGCGCTGCGCAGCCTGGCGGCATCGCTGGCGAAGGCCGACGACGAGCAACGCCTTGCCTCGTTGCTGGACGAGGCCACCGTCGCCCTCATGATGGCCACCGATCCGCGCGTCCGCGCGTCCGCCACTGAGACGTTCACGCTGGAAGTGGACCGTCGCGAGGCCGGCTTTGCCAGCTGGTACGAATTGTTCCCGCGGTCGATGACCGACGACAAGGCGAAACACGGCACGTTCCGCAACACGATCGCGCGGCTGCCGGCCATCCGCGACATGGGCTTCGACGTGCTGTATTTCCCGCCGATCCATCCGATCGGCAAGGCCTTCCGCAAGGGGCCGAACAACACGCTGACGCCGGGTCCGGACGATCCCGGCAGCCCGTACGCCATCGGTTCGCCGGATGGCGGCCATACGGCGGTGCATCCGCAACTGGGCACGATGGACGATTTCCGCGCGCTGCGCGACGCCGCCCATGAGCACGGCCTGGAGCTGGCGCTGGACTTCGCCATCCAGTGTTCGCAGGACCATCCGTGGCTGAAGGAGCATCCGGAATGGTTCGACTGGCGTCCGGACGGCAGCATCAAGTACGCGGAAAACCCGCCCAAGAAATACCAGGACATCGTCAACGTCGACTTCTACGCGGACGGCGCCATTCCCTCGCTGTGGCAGGCGCTTTGCGACGCCGTGCTGTTCTGGGCGGCCGAAGGCGTGCGCACGTTCCGCGTGGACAACCCGCACACCAAGCCGTTCCCGTTCTGGGAATGGATGATCGGGAGGGTGCGTGCGAAGTATCCGGACGCCCTGTTCCTGTCGGAGGCTTTCACCCGGCCCAAGCCGATGTATCGCTTGGCCAAGGTCGGCTTCAGCCAGTCGTACACCTATTTCACCTGGCGTCACTCCAAGCAGGAGTTCATCGACTACCTGACCGAGCTGACCACGACCGCGCCGAAGGATTTCTTCCGCCCGAACTTCTTCGTCAACACGCCGGATATCAACCCGTACTTCCTGCAGACCTCCGGGCGGCCGGGCTTCCTCATCCGCGCGGCGCTGGCGACGACGCTGTCCGGCCTGTGGGGCATGTATTCGGGCTTCGAGATCTGCGAAGCCGCACCGCTGCCAGGCAAGGAAGAGTACCTGGACTCCGAGAAATTCGAGATCCGCGTGCGCGACTTCGACGCGCCCGGCAACATCGTGGCGGAGATCACCCAGCTCAACCATATCCGCCGCGCCCATCCCGCGCTGCAATCGCATCTGGGCGTGCGCTTCCTGCCGTCCGGGAACGACCAGGTGCTGTTCTTCGAAAAGCGCACGCAGAACGATCTCGTGCTGGTCGCCATCAGCCTGGACCCGCACAACACCCAGTCCTCCGACCTTACGCTGCCGCTGGAAGACTGGGGCCTGGCCCCGGATGCCGCGCTGGACGTCCAGGATCTCCTCCATAACCAACCCATCGCATGGCGCGGTACGCGACAGGACGTCTGGCTCGGCCTCGGCCAGCCTTACGCCATCTGGCACGTCCGCCTTCCGGGAGTCTGATCCATGGCTACACGTGCCAAAGGCAAGAAGCAGGCGAGCGCCCCCGATTTTTCGAACGACCCGCTCTGGTACAAGGACGCGATCATCTACCAGGTGCACCTGAAGTCGTACTTCGATGCGAACGATGATGGCGTGGGCGATTTCGAAGGCCTGATCCAGAAGCTGGACTACATCGCCGAACTGGGTGTCAACACGCTGTGGTTGCTGCCGTTCTATCCCAGCCCGCGACGTGACGACGGCTACGACATCGCCGAATACAAATCCGTGCATCCGGACTACGGCAAGCTGGCCGACGCCAAGCGGTTCATCGCCGAGGCGCACCGACGCGGCCTGCGCGTCATCACCGAGCTGGTCATCAACCACACGTCCGACCAGCATCCGTGGTTCCAGCGCGCTCGCCTGGCCAAGAAGGGCTCGGCGGCGCGCAACTTCTATGTCTGGTCCGATACCGACCAGGCCTACGATGGCACGCGCATCATCTTCCTCGACACCGAAAAGTCGAACTGGACCTGGGACCCGGTGGCCGGTCAGTACTTCTGGCATCGCTTCTTTTCCCACCAGCCCGACTTGAACTTCGACAATCCGGCGGTGATCAAGGCCGTGCTCGACGTGATGCGGTTCTGGCTTGACCTGGGCGTTGATGGCCTGCGCCTGGATGCGGTGCCGTACCTCATCGAGCGCGAAGGCACCAACAACGAAAACCTGCCCGAGACGCACGACATCCTCAAGCTGATGCGTGCGGAGATCGACCAGCACTACCCGGATCGCATGCTGCTGGCCGAGGCCAACCAGTGGCCGGAAGACACGCAGGATTACTTCGGCAACGGCGACGAATGCCACATGGCGTTCCACTTCCCGCTGATGCCGCGCATGTACATGGCGATCGCCCGCGAGGATCGTTTCCCGATCACCGACATCATGAGGCAGACCCCGGCCATTCCGGAAAACTGCCAGTGGGCGATCTTCCTGCGCAACCACGACGAGTTGACGCTGGAGATGGTGACCGACAACGAGCGCGATTACCTGTGGCAGACCTACGCCGCCGATCGCCGCGCCCGCATCAACCTGGGTATCCGTCGCCGCCTTGCGCCGCTGCTGGAGCGCGATCGCCGGCGCATCGAGCTGATGAATGCGTTGCTGCTGTCGATGCCCGGTACGCCGGTGCTGTACTACGGCGACGAGATCGGCATGGGCGACAACATCCACCTGGGCGACCGTGACGGCGTGCGCACGCCGATGCAGTGGTCGGTCGACCGCAACGGCGGTTTCTCGCGTGCCGATCCGGCCAGCCTGGTGCTGCCGCCGATCATGGATCCGCTGTACGGGTACCAGGCGATTAACGTCGAGGCGCAGGGGCGCGATCCGCATTCCCTGCTGAACTGGACGCGGCGCATGCTGGCCGTGCGCAAGCGCTACAAGGCGTTCGGTCGCGGCACGCTCAAGTTCCTTTACCCGGGCAACCGCAAGGTACTTGCCTACCTGCGCGAGTTCGAGGGCGAGCACCTGCTGTGCGTGGCCAACATGTCGCGCTCACTGCAGGCGGTCGAACTGGACGTGGCCGCCTTCGACGGCCAGGTGCCGATCGAGATCATGGGCGGTTCCTCGTTCCCGCCGATCGGGCAGTTGCCTTACCTGCTGACCCTGCCGCCGTACGGTTTCTACGCGTTCCAGATCTGCGCGAACGCGCAGATGCCCGACTGGCACGAGGTGCCGGCCGAGCCGCTGCCGGACTACGAGACGCTGGTGGTGCGCGGTGCGCTCATCGAAGGTCCGGTCATGGCCCACCATCGTGGCGTGATCGAAACCCAGGTGTTGCCGGGCTACCTCGGCGTGCGTCGCTGGTTCGCCTCGAAGGACCGCGGCATCGCCAGCGCCAGGATTCTGTATGCGGTGCCCTGGCCCGACCATGGTGACGACCTGATCTTTACCGAGGTGGAGGTCAGCCTGGCCGACGGCGGCGTCGAGCAGTACAGCCTGCCGGCCGGTATCGTCTGGGAAGACGAAAATCCCACGGCACGCGCGCAGCAGCTGGCGCTGGCGCGTGTGCGCCGCGGTCGCCGCATCGGCCTGCTTACCGACGGTTTCACCCTGGATGCCTTTGCTTCCGGTCTGCTGATCGGCTTGCGCCAGGGCACCGAACTGCCGGTCAATGGCGGGGTGGTGCGCTTCGAGACCACGGATGCGTTCGCCGGCGTGCATTTCGATGCCGAGATCCCCAGTCGCTGGTTGTCGGCCGAGCAGTCCAACAGCTCCATGATCATGCACGACGCGGGGGTGGTGAAGCTGTTCCGCCGCACCGCCGTGGGTATCAACCCGGAAGTGGAGATGGGCCGCTACCTGACCGAGCGCGGCTACGCCAATACGTCGCCGCTGCTGGGCGAGGTGGTGCGCATCCAGGAAGGCGGCGAACGCACCACGCTTGCCGTGCTGCAGGGTTTCCTGCGTAACCAGGGCGATGCGTGGCGCTGGACGCTCGATTACCTGCGTCGCAGCTACGACGAATACAGCCATTCGGAGGATGCGGCGCGCCAGACGGAAATCGATGGCGGATACGATGCCTTCGCCACGGCCGTGGGCACGCGCCTGGGTGAATTGCACGCGCTGTTGGCACAGCCGTCCGACGTGTCGGCGTTTTCGCCCGAGCGAGCCGGCGACGCGGACGTCAAGGCGGTGCATGACAGCATCCGCGCGCAGATCGCCCGGGCCTTGGCCTCGATCGATCAGCTCAAGGACGTGGCCGAGCCGGCGGCTTCGGACATCGAGTCCCTCCGCGGCGTGGCCGGCGCTCTCGAAGCGCGGGTAGGCAAACTGGCCAGTGCGGGCGTCTCCTCGCTGAAGACGCGTGTCCATGGCGACTTCCATCTCGGCCAGATCCTGGTGGTACAGGACGACGCCTACATCATCGACTTCGAGGGCGAACCGGCGCGAACGCTGGACGAGCGTCGGGCCAAGGGCTCGCCGCTGCGCGATGTGGCCGGCTTCCTGCGATCGCTGGACTATGCCGCTGCCATGGCCCGCCGTGGCGAGGATGGTCTGGCTCCGGTCGAGGACGCCGGCTTCGTCGAGTTTCTCGCGCGGTTCCGCGAGCGTTCGTCGCGCACGTTCCTCGACGCCTACCGTCGCGTGCTCGACGCGGCTCCCGTGCGTTGGGTGGAATCCGATGCCCTCGCGCCGATCGTGGAGCTCTACGTCATCGAGAAGGCTGCCTACGAAGTGAACTATGAAGCCGCGAACCGACCCGGCTGGGTCGACGTGCCGGTGCGTGGACTGCTCCATGCCGCCCGCGGCGACATGTCCAACGAACTGAAGGATGCGACGTGACTGATCCCCGTACCTACGGCCTGACCGATACCGCCGCCGTCGATGCGCTCGTCGACGGGCGTCATGGCGACCCCTTCGCGTTGCTCGGCGCGCACACCGTGGACGGGCGCCGCGTGGTGCGCACGCTGCAACCGGGCGCGCAGGACGTCGAGCTGATCGACGGCAACGGCCACACGCTGGGCCAGCTGCAACGCGTGCATGACGTTGGCCTGTTTGCCGGCTTCCCGGACTCCGATGCGGCGTATCGACTGCGCATCCACTGGCCGTCGGCCACGCAGGAGATCGACGACGCCTATCGTTTCGGCAACCTGCTGGGCGACGACGACCTGGCGCGGCTCTCCGCGGGAACGCATACCGAGCTGTTCCTCTGCCTGGGCGCCCACCCCATGACCATCGACGGCGTGGCCGGCGTGCGTTTCGCGGTCTGGGCGCCCAATGCGCAGCGCGTCAGCGTCGTGGGCGACTTCAACAGCTGGGATGGTCGTCGGTTGCCGATGCGCAAGCGCGTGCCGGCTGGCGTGTGGGAGCTGTTCGTGCCGGGCCTGCTGCCCGGTGCGCGCTACAAGTACGAGATCTGGGGCGCCGACGGCTCGGTGCTGCAGCGGGCGGATCCGGTGGCATTGTCCGCCGAACTGCCGCCGTCCACGGCGTCGATCGTCGCCGACCCCACCGCCTTCCGCTGGACCGACGACGAGTGGCTGCGTCGACGCGGTGCCATGCATCACGCCGGGTCGCCGCTGTCGATCTACGAAGTGCACGCCGGCTCCTGGCTGCGTGGCGAGGACGGACGCGAACTGCAGTGGGACGAGTTGGGCGAACGCCTTATTCCCTACGTGGCCGGCATGGGTTTCAGTCATATCGAACTGCTGCCGGTATCGGAGCATCCGTTCGGCGGATCGTGGGGCTACCAGCCGCTGGGCCAGTTCGCGCCGGCGTCGCGCTTCGGCACGCCGGAAGCCTTCGCCCGTTTCGTGGACCGCTGCCACGAGGCCGGGGTGGGCGTCATCGTCGACTGGGTGCCTGCCCATTTCCCCACGGATATCCACGGTCTGGCGCATTTCGACGGCACGCCGTTGTATGAACATGCCGACCCGCGCGAGGGCTTCCATCAGGACTGGAACACGCTGATCTACAACCTGGGGCGCAACGAGGTGTCTGCGTTCCTGGTGGCCAGCGCACTGGCGTGGCTGGAACGATTCCATATCGACGGCCTGCGCGTGGATGCGGTGGCCTCCATGCTGTATCGCGATTACTCGCGCAAGCACGGCGAATGGGTGCCCAACCAGTACGGTGGTCGCGAGAACCTGGAATCCATCGCCTTCCTGCGCCGGGTCAACCAGCTCGTGGCCGAGCGCCATCCCGACTGCATGACCATCGCCGAGGAATCCACGGCCTGGCCGGGCGTGACGCAGCCGGTGGAGCAGGGCGGCCTTGGCTTCGACTTCAAGTGGAACATGGGCTGGATGCACGACTCGCTGGAATACATGTCGCGCGACCCGCTGTACCGCCAGTACCACCATGGCGAGATGACCTTCAGCATGGTCTATGCGTATTCCGAGAAGTTCGTGCTGCCGCTGTCGCACGACGAAGTGGTGCACGGCAAGCGTTCGCTGCTGGGCCGGATGCCCGGCGACGAATGGCAGCGTTTCGCCAACCTTCGCGCCTATTACGGGTTCATGTGGGCGCACCCGGGCAAGAAGCTGCTGTTCACGGGCGCGGAAATCGCCCAGCCGCACGAGTGGAACCACGACGCCCAGATCGCCTGGGAACTGCTGGATTCCCCCTTGCACCTGGGCGTGCAGAAGACCGTGCGCGACCTCAACCACCTCTATGCCGCCACGCCGGCCCTGCACGCGTGGGATGCCGATCCGCGCGGTTTCCGCTGGGTGGTCGGCGACGATGCCGGGCAGAGCGTGTTCGCCTGGCTGCGCTTTGCCGAGGGTGGCCGCCCGGCCCTGGTGGTGAGTAACATGACGCCCACGCCGCGGCACGGTTTCCGCCTCGGCGTGCCCGAAGGCGGGCGCTGGCGCGAGGCCTTCAATTCCGATGCCGTCGACTACGGCGGTTCGGGCGTGGGTAACGAGGGGGCGCGGCATGCCGAGGCCGTACCCGCCCACGGTTTCGACCATTCGCTGGTGGCGAGCCTGCCGCCACTGTCCACGGTCATCTTCG
Source organism: Luteibacter sp. ME-Dv--P-043b (assembly GCF_030209605.1). Taxonomy (NCBI): domain Bacteria; kingdom Pseudomonadati; phylum Pseudomonadota; class Gammaproteobacteria; order Lysobacterales; family Rhodanobacteraceae; genus Luteibacter; species Luteibacter sp. ME-Dv--P-043b. The sequence continues at coordinate 8,796 of NZ_JARVRT010000002.1, read as the reverse complement.
TGGCCGACTGACGAGGAATCCGATGCCTGCACTTCCCGAGCGCATGCAGTCCGGCACGCCGCACCCCCTGGGTGCCACGTGCGACGGCATGGGCACGAACTTCGCGGTGTTTTCCGCCCACGCGGAACGCATCGAGCTCTGTCTCTTCGATCCCTCCGGCAAGCGCGAGATCGCTCGCTACGACCTCCCCGAGTGTACGGACGAGGTCTTCCACGGTTATCTGCCACGCGTACGTGGCGGCACGCTGTACGGCTTCCGCGCGCATGGCCCCTATGCGCCGGAAGAGGGGCACCGCTTCAATCCCAACAAGCTGCTGCTGGACCCCTATGCGCGCCTGCTGCACGGCCAGGTACGCTGGTCCGATGCGTTGCACGGTTACCGCGTGGCCTCGCCACGCGCGGATCTGTCGTTCGACCGGCGAGACAGCGCCGCGGCCATGCCCAAGGCCGTGGTCGTCGACGAGCCGATGCACTGGACGCACAACCATCGTCCGCATACGCCGTGGAACGAGACGATCATCTACGAGACCCACCTGAAGGGCATCACGCGGATGCTGCATCGCATCCGCCCGCACGAGCGGGGCACCTTCATCGCGCTGGCCGATCCCTACGTCATCGACTACCTGGTCAAGCTGGGCATCACCGCGGTGGAACTGCTGCCGGTGCACGCGTTCCTGCAGGATCGCCGCCTGGCCGAGATGAAGCTGCGCAATTACTGGGGCTACAACACCCTTGCGTTCTTTGCACCGGAGCCCGCCTATCTCGCCGAGGGTGCGCTGAACGAGATCCGCGCCGCCGTGCAGGCCCTGCATGCCGCCGGTATCGAGGTCATCCTGGACGTGGTCTACAACCACACCTGCGAAGGCAGCGAGCTGGGCACCACCATGTCGTTCCGCGGGCTGGACAACAAGAGCTACTACCGCCTGATGCCGGACAATCCGCGTTACTGCATCAACGACACGGGTACCGGCAACACCGTCAACACGGCGCATCCGCGCGTGATCCAGCTGGTGATGGATTCCCTTCGCTACTGGGTACAGACCTTCCACGTGGACGGTTTCCGCTTCGACCTGGGGGTGAGCCTGGGCCGTGAGGAGCACGGCTTCGATCCGTGCTGCGGCCTGTTCGATGCGATGCGCCAGGACCCGGTGCTGGCCAACGTCAAGCTGATCTCCGAACCCTGGGACATCGGGCCCGGCGGCTACCAGTTGGGCAACCATCCGCCAGGCTTCGCGGAGTGGAACGGACAGTTCCGCGACGATATCCGCCGGTTCTGGAAGGGCGACTCCAACATGCGCGGTGCGCTGGCCGGCCGCCTGCAGGCCTCCGGCGAGCTTTTCGACCACCAGAAGCGCAAGCCGTGGGCGTCGGTCAACTTCATCACGGCCCACGACGGGTTCACGCTACAGGACCTGGTCAGCTACAACGACAAACATAACGACGCCAACGGTGAAGACAACCGGGACGGCGGCAACGACAACGAAAGCTTCAACCACGGCGTCGAGGGCCCAACGGACGACCCGGCCATCCGTCTGCAGCGCGACCGGCAGAAGCGGGCCATGCTGGCCACGCTGTTCTTCTCGCACGGCACGCCCATGTTGCTGGGCGGCGACGAGTTCGGCCGCACCCAGCACGGCAACAACAACGCCTATTGCCAGGATACCGAGCTGTCGTGGTACGACTGGAAACTGGCCACGTCCGATGGTGGGCGTGAGCTGACCGAGTTCGTCGCGCGGCTGGTCCGCCTGCGCGAGCAGCATCCCACGCTGCGCGCCGCGCACTTCCTCCGCGGCGACACCGAGGTGGCCCCGGGCATGCGCGAAGTCGCGTGGTTCGACGAGAGCGGCGCGGAGATGACCCTGGAGACCTGGGGCTACACCGAGGGCCGCCTGCTTGCCTTGCGACGTGCCCAGGTGCATGCCGAAAAACGTGCCGACGTGACCCTGATCCTGGTCAACGCCACGCCGGAAACGCACCTCTTTCATTTGCCGCAGCCCGCCGCGAACTGGCGGCTGCGTTGCAACACTGCCGCGCCACTGGCGCCGGAGCTACCGTGGACCGAACCGACGATCGACGTGGAGGGCAGGAGCGTGGTGCTGCTGGCGGCAACGGTACGGACGGAGCCGGCATGACCCGCGACTACGCGCACACCATGCCGTACGGTGCGCAGCTCACGGGGGAGGGCACCGCACGCTTCCGGCTCTGGGCACCCGACGCCGAGGAGGTTTCAATCGAATGCGATACGGGACAGGCCTCGACGATGCGCGCCCTGGACGACGGCTGGTTCGAGTGCATCTGTCCCGCGGAAGCGGGCACCGGATACCGGTTCCGCCTGGCCGACGGCACGGTCGTCCCGGACCCGGCGTCGCGCCGCCAGCGCGGCGGTGACGTGCACGGCTACAGCGTGGTGGTCGACCCGCGCGCGTTCTCATGGCGGCATACCGCCTGGCAGGGCCGGCCGTGGCACGAAACCATCCTCTACGAACTGCATGTCGGCGCCCTGGGCGGGTTTCACGGCGTGGAGATGATGCTGCCGCACCTGGTCTCGCTAGGCATCACCGCCATCGAACTCATGCCGATCGGCGAATTCCCCGGCGAGCGCAACTGGGGCTATGACGGCGTGCTGCCGTATGCGCCCGCCGACGCGTACGGCTCGCCCGATGACCTGAAGTCGTTGATCGACACGGCCCACGGGCTGGGCCTCATGGTCTTCCTCGACGTGGTCTACAACCACTTCGGTCCGGACGGCAATTACCTTGGCGCCTATGCGTCGCCGTTCTTCGATGCATCGGTGCATACGCCATGGGGTGCCGCCATCGGGGTCGCCCTGCCCCAGGTGGGCGACTTCTTCGTGCACAACGCCCTGTACTGGATCGAGGAGTTCCGCTTCGACGGCCTGCGCTTCGACGCCGTGCACGCCATCGGCAACCCCGGCTGGCTCGCCTCGCTGGCCGCGCGTGTGCATGCGGCCGTCGGGCCGGAGCGGCACGTGCACCTGGTGCTGGAGAACGAGGCCAACCAGGCCAGCCTGCTCGGACGGGGTCGTTTCGATGCGCAGTGGAACGACGATTTCCACAACGCCCTGCACGCGCTGCTCACCGGCGAGGACGAGGGCTACTACCAGCATTACCATCCGGCGTTGCCGAAGCTGTTGCGCAGCCTGCAGGAGGGCTTCGTCTTCCAGGGCGAGGCCATGGGTGGCAAGCGCCGGGGTGAGTCCAGCGCGCACCTGCCGCCCAGCCGTTTCGTCAACTTCCTGCAGAACCATGACCAGGTCGGCAATCGTGCCTTCGGCGATCGCCTGACCACGCTGGTGCACGCGGAGACGATGGACGCGGCGCTGGCCCTGTTGCTGTTGGCGCCCTTCGTGCCGATGCTGTTCATGGGCGAGGAATGGGCCAGCCGTACGCCATTCCTGTTCTTCACCGATTTCCAGGATGACGACCTGCGCAAGGCCGTGCGCGACGGCCGGCGCCGGGAATTCGAGGCATTCACCAGTTTTGGCGGTGAGGAAATTCCCGATCCCAACGCCTACGACACGTTTACCGCGTCCATTCCCGTTCGCGAGGAAGGCGCTGGCGAAGCGCGGCGCCACCTGCTGAAGGAACTGATCGCGCAGCGGAACAAGCACGTGGCGCCGCATATCGGCGAAGCCACCGCCAGCGGTGCGGAGGCCCTGGGCGTTCGCGCCTTCCGTGCCGCATGGAAACTCGGTGCGGCTACGCTGACCCTGTACGTCAACCTCGGCGACACCGACATCACGATCCAGCAGCCACCATCGCCGTCCGCGGCCTGGCTGCACGGCGATGCCGCGGACGTCGCTTCCGTTTCGCGCGGGTCCATTCCGGCCCGTCGCACCGTCGCCTGCCTGGAGTCCTGATCCGTGAACGTCCCCCTCGACGATCGTCTTGCGCTGCTCGCCGGACAGGCCGGTATCGATGTCGACTGGCGCGATGCGCTGGGCCGGCCGCAGACGACGCCCGATGCCACCCTGCGCGCGGTGCTCCGTGCCGTGGGTTTGCCGGCCGACAACGGCGACGATGTCGAAGCCAGCCTGCGCCTGCTCGAGCTGGAGCGCACGGGGCGCCGACCGCCGCGCATGATTACCGCCGACGCGGGCGAGCGGGTCGCCATTCCCCCACTGCCACGCGGACGCGTGTGGAAGGTGCTGGACAGCGAAGGTGGCCGCGTGGCTGAAGGCGAATTGGCCTCGGGCGTCGGTGACATCGCCGCCCCGTCCATCCCGGGGTACTACACCCTGATGCTGGACGAGGACGAGATCACTCTTGCCATCGCACCGCCACGAGGCTTCGGCGTCGGCGATATCGCCGGTGCCCGCCGGCCATGGGGCATGGCCGTGCAGATGGCCGCCCTGCGTCGTCCCGGCGACGGTGGCATCGGCGACTTCAGCGCACTCGAGCTCTGTGCGAAGGCCGCCGCGGAGAAGGGCGCCGACGCCCTGGCCATCAGCCCGCTGCACGCGCTGTTTGCCGCGGCGCCGGAACGTTACAGTCCTTACGCGCCGTCCAGCCGTCTGTTTCTCAACGGGCTGTATGTCGATCCTGTGCGCACCAGCGGCGAGCAGACGGTACGCGCGGTAATCGATACGCACAACCTGCGCCAGGAACTGGCCGAGCTGGAATGGCTCGAGTTGATCGACTGGCCGCGCGCGGCCCGCGCGCGGATGACGGTCTTGCGTTCGTTGTTCGAGTGGGCGTCCGTCGACCTGGCGCACTCCGAACGCTTCATGGCGTTCCGGCGCGAGCAGGGCGAGCCGCTGGAACGCCATGCGCGCTTCGAGGCGCTGCATGGCCATTTCACCGCGCACGGCCGCCCGGGCGGTTGGCAGGGCTGGCCGAAGGAGTACCACGACCCCGCATCGCGCGAGGTTACCTCGTTCGTCAACGAGCACGCCCGTGAGGTGGCCTTCCATGCGTGGTTGCAGTGGCTGGCCGCGCAGGGGCTGGAAGGGGCACAGAAAGCCGCCCGGGATGCGGGCATGGCCATCGGGCTCGTCGCCGACCTGGCGGTGGGTGCGGACTCCGGTGGCAGCCATGCCTGGGCGCACCAGACGGAAATGCTTTCCGGCCTGTCCGTCGGTGCGCCGCCGGACGCCCTGAACCGCCTGGGCCAGGACTGGGGCCTCACCACCTTCTCGCCCCGCGGTCTGCGCGAGACGGGGTTCCGCGGCTTCATCGGAATGCTGCGCGCCGCGCTGGCACATGCCGGCGGCGTGCGTATCGACCATGTGCTCGGATTGAAGCGCTTGTGGCTGGTGCCGCACGGGGCCGGTGCCACCGAAGGCGCCTACCTGCGTTACCCGCTGACCGACATGCTGCGGCTGATCGCGCTCGAGTCGCACCTGCATCGCGCCATCGTGATCGGTGAGGATCTCGGCACCGTGCCGGCCGACTTTCGCCATGCGATTGCCGACAAGGGCGTGCTGGGTATCCGCGTGCTGTGGTTCGAGCGCGCCGAGGACGGCGGTTTCGTCTCGCCGCGCGAATGGTCCGATAGCGCCATGGCCACGACCAGCACCCACGACATCCCGACCGTCGCGGGCTGGTGGAGCGGGCGCGACGTGGCGTGGCGCAAGCTCACTGGCCTGGACGATCCCGCCGTGGACGAGGTGGCCCAGCGCGCGGGAGAGCGCAATGCCCTCTGGCGTGCGATGTGCGCTTCCGGTTCGGCCTGGAACGAGGACGCTCCGCCCGGAGTCGACGACATCTCCCCGGTGGTCGTGGCTGCCGCGCGCCACGTCTCGCAGGCGCCCGCACCGCTGGCGATCTTCCCCGTGGAGGATGTGCTCGGCCTGCACGAACAACCCAACCTCCCGGGACCCACCGACGCCATTCATCCGAACTGGCGGCGGCGCATGCCTGATTCGTCGGCACGACTTTTCGACGGCCCCATTGCCCATGCCGTCTGCGCGGCGATCGACCAGACCCGGAACCGTACATGACCCCACCACGCGCCCTGGCTCGCCTGCAGTTCCATGCCGGCTTCACGCTCGACGACGCCGTGCCGGTCGTCCCTTATTACGCCAGCCTCGGCGCGAGCCATCTCTATGCCTCGCCCATTCTGCGCGCCCGTGCCGGCTCGACACACGGCTACGACGTGGTCGACTGCCACGAGGTCAATCCGGAAATCGGTGGCGAAGATGCACTGCGCCGTCTCATCGCCGCCTTGCGTGAACACGGCATGGGTCTGGTCGTCGACATCGTGCCTAATCACATGGGTGTCGGCAGTGAGAACGGCTGGTGGATGGACGTGCTGCGGCACGGCCGGGAAAGCCGTTACGCGGGGTACTTCGATATCGAGTGGACCACGCCCGATCCGTTGCTACGCGGACGCCTGCTATTGCCGATGCTGGGCGCCGGTTATGACGAAACGCTGCGCGCGGGCCACCTTCGGCTGGTTCGCCGCGGCGAGACCTGGATGCTCGGCGTGTACGACGATCGCCTGCCGTTGTCGCCGGCATCGGTCGCCGGCCTGGGCGACGACGCGGTGGCCGCGCACGATCCCTCGACGGACGAGGGCCGGCAGCGGCTGCACGCGCTGATCGAAAAACAGCACTATCGCCTGGCCTTCTGGAAGCTGGCCAGCGACATGGTCAACTACCGCCGGTTCTTCGACGTCAACGAACTGGTCGGCTTGCGCATCGAGCGCACGGCAGTGTTCGAGGACACGCACAAGACCATCTTCCGCCTGTACGCCGAAGGCCTGATCGACGGCGTGCGCTGCGACCATGTCGATGGACTGGCCGATCCGCGTCGCTATTGCCGTCAGTTGCGTCACCGCCTGGACAAGCTGCGTCCGCAGCGTCCGGCGTCGGCACCGCAAGGCGGCGCATACATCGTGGTCGAGAAGATCCTGGCCGAGGACGAAGGCCTGCGCCTCGACTGGCGCACGGACGGCACCACCGGCTACGAGTTCATGGACCAGGTCTCGGCGGTGCTGCATTGCCAGCGTGGCGAAGCCCCGTTGACCGAGCTTTGGCGCAAGCTGACCGGTGAGTCGGCGGATTTCGGGACGCAGTCGGTAAGGGCGCGCCGGCAGATCCTGGTCGACAGTTTCGAATCCGAGCTGGACCGCACCGCGCGCGCCCTGTTCGCCGCGGCGCGTGCCGATGTCGCCACGCGCGACGTGTCGCTGGCCGCGGTGCGCCGCGTCCTCGTCGAACTGCTGGTCCATTTCCCCGTGTACCGCACCTATGCCGGCGGCATGGGCCGGGACGAGATCGACGAAGCCTTCTTCGCCCGCGCCGTCGAAGGCGCGTCGCGCACGCTGCGCACCGAGGACGGCGACCTGCTGACCCTGGTGTCGTCGTGGCTGGGCGGCGAGGCGCCGCGTTCGCTGCCCCCGGGCCCCGTGCGCCGGGCGCGCGAGCGCGCGATAGCGGTGTTCCAGCAGGCCACGTCTCCCGTGGCGGCCAAGGCCGTGGAGGATACGGCGGGGTATCGGTACGGCCGACTGCTCTCACGTAACGAGGTGGGTGTCGATGCCGGTCGCCTGGCCATGTCGGTGGACGATTTCCATGCCCGCTGCGCGGAAAGGATGCAGACCCTGCCGCACAACCTGCTGGCCACGGCGACCCACGACCACAAGCGCGGCGAAGACCTGCGCGCCCGCCTGGCCGTGCTGTCCGAGGTGGCCGAACGCTGGGTGGTCACGGCGGAGCGCTGGCGTGTCCGCCATGCGGATTTCCGCCAGCGCGCCGAGGGCCGCATGGCGCCGGCCGCCGGCGACGAACTGATGCTCTACCAGATGCTGGTGGGGGCGTGGCCACTGAACCTCGCCCCCGACGATACCGAGGGCGTCGAGCGCTTCGCCTCGCGTATCGCGGCATGGCAGCGAAAGGCCCTGCGCGAAGCCAAGCGCTGGTCGCGCTGGACCTCGCCCAACGAGCCTTACGAAGACGCCTGCGAGGATTTCCTGCGCACCATCCTGTCCAGCGAGGTGGCAGCGGAGTTCGCCGCGTTCGCGAATTACATCGCCACGCCGGGTGCCGCCAACGGCCTGGCCCAGACGGTGCTGCGCATCACCACGCCCGGCGTGCCCGATCTTTACCAGGGCAGCGACTACTGGGATTTCAGCCTCGTGGATCCGGACAATCGCCGCCCCGTGGATTTCCCGGCGCGCGCAGCTTCGCTGGCGCAGGGCGAATCGCCCCGCGAGGCGATCGAGCACTGGCGCGACGGCGCGGTCAAGCAGGCGGTCATCGCCCGTCTGCTGGACACGCGCCGCGAGTACCCCGACCTGTTCGCCCGCGGCGACTACCGCCCGCTGACGGCCGAGGGTTTGGCCAGCGAGCACGTGATCGGCTTTACGCGTGAGTACCGGGGGCAGCGGTTGTTCGTGGCTGTGGCACGGCACACGGCGGAGTGGGTCGCCGGCCAGGACACGCCGGCCATTGCCGACGATTGCTGGGCGGGCACATCGGTGGTTCTGCCCGAGGGTCGTTGGGTGAGCGTTTTTTCAGGTGCGGACCTGGCGGGTGGTCGTGTTGGCCTTGAGCGGGTGTTCGATGGCTTGCCGGTAGCTGTGTGGTGCGAGGTCGAGGGGTAGGACGAAGGTTCTTCGCAAATCCGCTGGGGGTGGGCTCGCCTTCGGCATCGCGTTTGGCTTTCGAGCGTTGGCGCCTTGGAGCAAGAGCCGGCGGGTAGCCCCCTCGGGGCCACGCCTGCGGCGACCCGTCAAGGAAAGGCCGCTCCGCGGCCGTATATCTATTCCCCTACGGGGCGGGTCGGGCTTCGAACGGGGATTTTCGATTCGCCATCCATGGCTCAGCGAAAAT
>NZ_JARVRT010000030.1:0-106926 GCF_030209605.1 Luteibacter sp. ME-Dv--P-043b | reverse complement strand
TGCCGCGCACGCCGCAGGAAGAGATTCTCGCCGGTCTCTTCGCCGAGGTGCTGGGTCTGGACACCGTCGGCATCGACGAGTCCTTCTTCGACCTCGGTGGCCACTCCCTGCTCGCCACCCGGCTCGTGGGCCTTATCCGCTCTCGCGTCTATCCTAGCCTCTCGATTCGGGCGTTGTACGCAGCGCCTACCGTTGTCGCGCTCGCGGCATCAATCAACTCGGCCACCGTGCCAGAGCAGTTGGATGCCATGCTGCCACTGAGACGAGGCGGTGCGGAAAACGCGATCTTCTGTTTTCCACCCGCGGGCAACTTGGCATGGTGCTACTCCGGAATGGTGGGGCACCTTGCTGTGGATTGCCCGGTCTTCGGCATGCCGATGCCACGTCCGACGACCGAGAACGCCCAAGATATGCAAGCAATTGCAGCGCATCACGTCGACGCCATTCTTACGAAGCAACCCCAAGGCCCGTACCGACTGCTTGGCTGGTCGGTGGGGGGGATGATGGCGCACGCCGTCGCGACAACGCTCCAGTCGCGGGGCCGTACCGTTGAACTGCTCGCGATCATCGATGCCTATCCCACGGTGGAGGTGCAATACGTCCAGTCACAGACCCATGACGAGACCGACATTCACGCGAAGAGCTTTCATGCCCTGCTACGAGGTTTTGGTGTCCGGTCCCCTGAAGCCTTCGTTCCAGGCACCGACATGGTGTCGTTGAGACGCCAGTTGTCAGAACTCGTGGACCTGTCTAACGCGGATGTCGAATTGCTTTGCGACACGTTCCTGTCGGTTCACGAAAGTCGACGACTGACCCGGACATTCGTTCCGTCGGTCTTTAAGGGTGACGCCCTATTTTTCCATGCGACCGCTACGCCTGCCGGCATCGTACCGCCTTCGCCAGCGGACTGGGCGCCCTATATCACAGGAGACCTTTCGATCACGGAGCTGCCAACCGACCACTTCGCGATATTGGACGCGCCTTACCGCCAGCGCATTGCCGCACGACTTACCGAAATCCTCACAGTTCCTCGAGACCGGGGTCTTCGGGACCATAGCTCATCAGAACATGTAACGACAAAGGGAACCCTATGAGTACTGACGCTCAGACCGAGATGGTCTATCTGGCAGACGATGTGAAGATCGAGCCGCTCGTGCATCGGTGGTATGCCTGGAGCCACTTAATTTCGCCGGCGCAATTGGCGCTCAATCTCGCATATCGGCAAATTCCGATGCTTCGCTCCTTCGTTACCAATCCTCGTGTACACGAAGCCGCGTCGAGCGACCCGCGAATGCTCGGCGGCTCCTTCCTCGAATTGAAAGCAGACGATGTCATAGCTGCTAGACAGTTACTGCAAGACACGCTTAAGTCCGGTGCGCCATTGCTTCGACTTGCGGAGGACCTAATTAAACAGGATCGCCAGCTCCACAAGGGTGAGACAGGACATAGTCTTGACCACGTTTACGCCAACCTCCCGGAATCGCTCGCAGGAATGGTCGAGGTAACCTATGACCTAAACGGGAACCCCTCGCTTCGTATCTTCGAAGAGATGCTTTATAAGGACCGGCCGACGGATGCTCGCGCGGAAGAAATCGCGTTCAGCAGAATAGATGACTCGAAGCGGAATTTCTTTCTCAACACCCCGCGCCTTCCCACCGACGAAAGAATGATAGTTCCCCTGCCCTTCAGCAGCGAACATTTCTCAGTGCTGTCGAGGGCCCGCATCGAGAGGGTACCGTTCTCCGAAATCACTTCGGCGCTGGGTGTCAGCGACGAGGAATCGGCCAAGCGCCTACGGAGCTATTTCAGCACCGAGCCACCTGCGCGGCACGGTACCGCGTATGAAGGCGAGGGTATGCGAGTGCGCTATTTCGGCCACGCGTGCGTCATGGTCCAGAGTGCCGAATCGACTATTTTGATTGATCCTTTCCTGGCCTGGGACCGTAATGACGAGGACGGCCGACTCACATTTCATGACCTGCCCGACCATATTGACTATATCTTCCTGACACACAACCATCAGGACCACTTCAGTATTGAATTGCTGCTCCAGCTTCGTGGACGAATTGGCCAGATCCTCATTCCACGCAACAATCCCCACAGCTTGGCTGATCCTTCGATGAAGCTCGTTCTCGAGCATATTGGACATCGAAACGTGAGAGTGATGGACCCATTGGAAACCATCGAGCTCTCTTCTGGCCGGCTGATGAGTATTCCTTTTTACGGCGAGCACGCGGACCTCAGTATCGACAGTAAGCAAGGCTTGTTCGTCGAGCTAAAAGGGAAAACATTTATGTTTCTCGCAGACTCCGACAACAAAGATAGGGCGCTCTACAAACGGCTTGTCAAGTTAGTAGGAACGGTAGATATCCTCTTCATCGGTATGGAGTGCGATGGAGCCCCATTGACATGGCTTTACGGCCCCTACCTTAGTGCCCCTATTAACCGCAAAGACGACGAATCTCGACGCTTATCCGGTTCGGATAGCGACCGCGCTTGGTCGATAGTTGAGGAGCTCCAATGTAAAACAGCCTATGTGTATGCCATGGGGCAAGAACCGTGGCTCCGCTTCGTCGCGGGCCTGGAGTACACCAAAGACAGCAAGCAGATCATCGAGTCTGATAGATTTGTCACCCGTTGTCGGGCAGAGGGCATCCACTCCGAGCGGCTCCATGGAAGCCGAACGTTTGAATATTGAACAGTCTCTTGTAAAACACCTTCATCGACACAGGACTATCATGACCAACCCTTTCGACAATGACACCGTATCCTTTCTCGTCCTCATCAATGACGAGCAACAGTACTCGTTGTGGCCTGAGTTTGCCGACATTCCCCACGGATGGTCGACGTGTTTCGGACCAGAGAAAAAACAGGCTTGCCTGGAATACGTCGACCAGAACTGGTTCGATATGCGACCCAAATCGTTAGTCGAGGCTATTTCCTAAGGCGGGGGGGTAAGAGCGAAATGTTGCTTGGCGTACGATTATGGGCCTCTAGGCATAGAACAGCGAGGGACATCCTTAAGAACGGCACCGTGTTGGGCATCGTTCTCGCGATGCATGTCTTTCTATTGGCATTTTTGATGGCAGGTTCGAATAGCAACTACGAATGGACGCAACGTGCTGCCGCAAGCACCGTTACGGCGCTTGAGGTCCATTTCATCGAGCCTCGACGATCTTTGCCTCCGCCGCCGCCTCAAGCGACGTCTCTACCGCCCCAAGCTAAGCCCGACCATGCGCCCCGGCGAGACGTTGCACCGCGTAAGATCGTCAAGGCCGAACCGCCCAATGCTGCCTCACCGGTAGAGGCTCCGGCGCCGATGCCTGACGCCCCGCCGCAATTGCGTTACGACACGGCGGACACCACGATGCCCTCGTCGTCGTACGGTGACCCCTCACTTCGCAGTGCATTGGACGCAGGTCAAGCGCGTTCTGCGGCCAAGTTACCAGGATACAAGGACGGCTCTGTCGTACAGGGCATCAAAGTGTCGAATCCGGGCAGCATTAGGGATTCAATTCGGAAGGTTGGCGACTTCATGAATTGCAGCGCCGTTGAAATGCAACGAAACAAGCCTGGGGGAAGCCTTAATCAGAGCCTGCTCAAGGCGTATGACGAGATGGGATGCAAGAAATGAGTCTATCGCCATGGCTGGTACCGCTGAGGAGATCGGCGCGTACGGAAAGGAGATTGATCTGCCTACCGCACGCAGGAGGGAGTGCCCATACATTCCGATCCCTAGCCGCGTACTTACCTGAAGACATTGATATGTGGTCGGTGCAGCTTCCTGGCCGAGGAAGCCGATTTAATGAACCACCGTTGCAGTCCATGAGTGAGGTGCTCCATGAACTGCTGCCGGTAGTCGAAATGCTGCTCGACTACCCTTCAGTGCTCCTGGGCCACAGCCTTGGATGTCGGATCGGATTCGAACTAATCCGGAAATTAGAATCGGAGGGCCGCCTAGTACCCTCCCACTTCATCGCGTCGGGGTGCCGCCCCGTTCACCTTGCCGACGACGCCACGCCTATGTGGCCCCTCTCTCACGACGAATTCGTCGCACGACTCACTCAATACGAAGGGATGCCGAGTGAGTTGCTCAACGATAAAGATGTCATGGCGTTGATCGTTCCAACGCTTCGAGCGGACTTCCGCGTCGCGGAAACCCACCGAAATACAATCAACGACACAATCTCCGTCCCGGCCACGGTCATAGTCGGCAACGCCGATCCCAGTGTACCCGTCACGACGCTAGCCAGCTGGAAAACCCACTTTCTTGGGGATATGGATATTGCGATTGTGGACGGCGGCCACTTTTTCTTGCAGGAGCAATTGGAGAATGCGCTACCCGCGTTGATGAGTATTCTAGCCAAGGTGAAACGTTCTTCCGAAAGTGTGGCGTGAGTCCTCAATCGCCGGTAGCTACATTTTTCCAATCACATAAGTCGGCAAAGCCCGTCAAGATTCGGCGGTAGCCCTCGTAAGACTCTCTACCGTGCGCTACCGTCATATTGTCGAGCATCAACACGTCACTGCGCTGCCAAGGAAAGGCTACGCTTTCGATCTCATAGGCTTCTCGAAGTGCAGCAAGGACGTCGGCTTCGATTATCCCGCCATCGCCGTAATAGGTATTGTTGGGTAGCTCATCGTCGGGCATGAGTTCAGTAAAAATGTTCCTTATGTCCTCCGGGAGCGTCGTCACGTGAAAGAACGTCAAATGATTAAACCAGCATAGTTCTCCCGTAGCAGGGTGCCTAGCCGCTGTCTCCCTAACCTGCCGCGTGCGTAAGCGACCTCCCTCAAGCCATTCAACGGCGATATCGTTCTCACGGCAATAAGCTTCAACTTGCGTTCGATCAGATGTCTGAAAAACATCATGCCAATGCAGACCAATATCGCCACCTAGAAGCCGCTGGTAGAGGTATTTCCTCTTTGCGAACTCCGCAACGACTTCCGACCGCAGCCGCGCATATACGCGCCGGACGTCTGCAATAGGCGTCGCGCCGTTTCGCGCGGCCGCATCGATGCACATGAAATAGATCTTTCGAGGAAAAGAGAGGTTATAGGATTGCTCGTTATGAAGAAAAATCGGGTAGTCAGGTGGATAATCTGTCGATGTGTAAACATTTCCCGTTACCCGGCTTCGCGGAGATGATCGCTCAGTGTACGGAAGCGCTCCGGACGAGGTGCCCGAGATGATCGTTTCGAATGAATTTTCATCGGCCTCGAAGCCCCGAAACAGCAGTGCTCCGAATATATTTAGTTGAGCGTCGAGAAATTCTCGATGCTCGCATACCCACTCTGAAAGAACTTCGCGGTCAGCCACAGGCTCGACGATCAGCGGCAGGCGGCAGTTTTCGAAAAGCAACGTGCGAACTGAAGGTGGCATGCGATCCACAGGGTGGAGGACGGCATGCCGGTGATTTTCGGCAACTCCATTACGACTGTCTACATCGCTCATGGGTGACTCCTCAATATTTTCGATTCATTGCATCGCAAGACACGCATCACATCGACGAATGCCAGGTTCGCAAGCTTGCACCGTACGCGAGGAGAAGTGTGCTTGAAAGACTGCACGGTTGTCACTAGAAGGAAAGGCATGGAGTGCACGAATGTTACGTCCAATACCGCCCCACCGCGGCCGCGGTTCTCGCGCCGAGTGAACACACTAGTCGCACTCGTTCTCGTGCCTGTTTGGATGGCCTATCGTGAAACCAAAGTCGATAGCACCGACACGACTACGAAGCCATTCCCGCCGGGCCGGTTGATGTCCAGATTCTTTCGGGAGCATCTCTGGATAAGCCCAATGTATCGATCGGGATACCGAGAGGTCTAGCCGATTCGTCTCCGCCGCCCGGCGGCGCAACTAGCTTAATTGATCCGCATACCGTTCGAGGCCTCGCGAACCTGCGTCGGCACTGCCGGCAGGCCGTGCGCTGCCGATCGACCATGGCGTTTGATGGCCTTTACATCACCGCACATCGGACGGCTTGCACCGCGCCGGTGGCACCAGGGACGCAAAGGAAGGCGCGGACGGGAATGGCCACGCCCGCGCACGTCAATACGCATTCTCGCAGCTGACCAGCGTGGCCCCGTTCGGGTTTAGTCGTCCGGTCAAGCTCACACTCTAATACGGCAGCGTAACTGGCGCGTTCTGATTGAACGATTCCGCTTCACGACGTGCATCTGCTTCGTTGCCCCGCAGCACAACGTTCGTCAGGCGCTCGTATTTGAGGCCTCAATGTGAGACAGGCGGGCTGCGCCGAAGGCGGAAGCACGCAACGAAGCGTCGAGTTGATTCACCTATAGATGTAATCTATCGTGGTTGACAAGGGTGATCATCGATCCCGATACCCAGCCGCCGGATTGGTAAATCGCGGCACCATCGCCGGATCCGAAGTATAGGATCCTCTGTTCTTCGCCGCGTTCTTGACCGCGTCCGTCACAGTCCCGTTGCCAGCGGAGCTCTGCGGTGTCGCCATGCCGTTGGTCCAACCGAGAACGAGCGTGATCCCAAGGATCAGCGGCGTGCGCTTCTGGAACTCATTTTGAGGCATCTTCCGCACGTGAACTACATGTACGTTCAGTACAGAAATTCAGACTGGATCGCAGAAAGCTGTCGATCAACTAGCCC
Source organism: Luteibacter sp. ME-Dv--P-043b (assembly GCF_030209605.1). Taxonomy (NCBI): domain Bacteria; kingdom Pseudomonadati; phylum Pseudomonadota; class Gammaproteobacteria; order Lysobacterales; family Rhodanobacteraceae; genus Luteibacter; species Luteibacter sp. ME-Dv--P-043b. The sequence continues at coordinate 100,298 of NZ_JARVRT010000030.1, read as the reverse complement.
GACTGCAGCAACAGGGCGCCGCCCTTGCGAGGGACACCGCGACCCATCGCCAGACCCAGACGTCTCCGCGTCCGTACAGCCAGTGGTTTAGCTTCGATCAGCTGAAGGAAGGAAAATGACAATCCTCCATCCGATCTTCGTTCCCAAAGGCTACACGCTCTATACGCTCCCCACAGAGCGCTATATGAATTATCTAATCGACAGTATCAAAAGCGACAATCATGGAAGCATTACGGGAGGACCGGGTCGTATCGGCAAGACGGAAATGGTGAGGTGTCTGTCAAACGAAGGAAAGATATGGCTAGCGAAAAGCGCTTGCGCTCATATCAACTATGGCCAGGGAGCGGCGGTCGCTCAGCTTTCGACTAACTAGATAGCGCACCAGCTCGCGCCGGTCCGGTGCGCTCACCATTTTTTTCGCAAGGCGTCCTTGATCACCTCGTTTTCCAGCAACTGTTCGGCCAGTAACTTCTTCAGGCGGCCGTTCTCGGTCTCCAGGTCCTTCAGGCGCTTGGCCTCGGGCACGCTCATGCCACCGAACTTGCTCCGCCACAGGTAATACGAGGCCTCGCTGAAGCCGTGCTTGCGGCAGAGATACTTTACCGGCATGCCGGCCTCGACCTCACGCAGGAACCCAATGATCTGTTCTTCGGAAAAGCGCTTCTTCACGTCCAATCTCCTTCTCGTGGGGGATTGAACTCGAAACCGGCGCACTACTCAAATCTGGGGGGACGTCGAGCTCAGCATGGACACTTCCAAGAATGCCATGTGGCCCTCGGTGGCGATTGGAATGGCTTACCTATTTAAGGCCGTGGCTTCACCCACGACGATCTAGGCGTGCTGCCTGCTTAATATTTGTCCCACTGGGGGTAATGGTTTTCACGTGGGCGTGGTGGTATTTTCGCCCATTGTCTTTGGGCGCATTCTCCTTTGAGCGCTGACCTGCCATTTCCGTCTCTTGCCGCCATGATGGGCCATTGCTTCCATCAGGATATGGATCTCGAGGCCGAGACCGTTCCCGAAGCCGTGGCGCAGTATGTGCGCGGTCTGACTGGCGAGGCGGGACGCGCGCTTCAGGCGGATATCGAAAGCTTCCGGCAACAACATGCCGACGATCTGAACGCGGCATTCCTACGGGCCTTTGGCGACGATCTCGATCCTCGCGAGGTCGGGCTCAGCGTGGGCGATTTCCTCAAAATGGTCGAGGCTCTCGTCGATTATCCCGCGTCGTTCCGTCAGTTTCTGGAAGAGGATCTGAACCCCGAATTCCCGCAATTACGCCGCTTCGCAAGCGCCCGCCTCCATCCGCATCCCATGGGTGCCGAAGCCCGCAGGATCGGGCGGTCAGGCGTGCAAAGCATGCCGAATGTCCTGGCGATCCATCTGGGCGCTCTTCCGCGGGATCACAAACGAGCGTTTCTGGACGAGTTGCAGCAATTCGAAGATCGTTACGGAGATCGTGCGTCGCAGGTTTTCGGCAAGCGCTGGCTCGATCTTAAGACCAGCGGGTTCGGCGGTTTTCGTGAGTTCCGGCAGTTTGCCGAGCTGTTAGCGCGGGCCAGTGTCAGCGAGACGGAAGCGAGACTTTAATGAAGCGCTTGTTTACATCTCTGTTGTTAGCGCCCCTTTGGGCCCCAGTCGCCATGACAATCCTCGCTGTTTTGTCACCCCCACCCCACTTCCTGGAAAGCGTCGATCGGGGATCCTGGATAGGCATGGGTGCTGTACTCGGTGGAGTGCTTGGATATATATCGGTTCTGGCAGTCGGACTGCCGATCCACAAGATGCTTCAGCGGCGAGATCATCGTTCGGTCCGGGCCTATCTGATAACGTGGTCCGCTGGCGCTTTGTTTATTTGGGCGCTTGCCTTCATCGCAGGCTTTGTCCGGGACGGGCTGGTCTTCTCTGCCTCCTATCTCGCGGAAACCATTGTCAATCGGCCCTATGTGCCGCTGTCCTTCGCAGCGATCGGGGCCCTCGTCGGCTGCACGTTCTGGGCCATAGTGAGACCCGATCGCGCTTCGCGTGATCTGCGTAGCTAGCGTCGATCCAAAGCTGCTTTGAAGGAAGTGGAATGCAAGCGACAGGGCTTATTACGGCCGGTGAATCCACAACCGCGATGGCCTATATCAAGGGTCGAAGGGGCGTGTCACCACGCCAGATGAAACTGATCCTGTTGATCTGCATGGTGGCGATCGGCATCCCTATCGGGGGATGGGTGTCGGGATCATGGACCGCAGCCGCGATTTCGGTCGAGTTCGCCTTCATCGGCGCTTGGGTGGGCTTGCTGGCAATCCAAAAACTGGCCAGCTCTTCAATGAGGAAGGCTCTTGCTGAGCGAGGCCAGGCATACGAGCAGCCGCTCACGCTTCGCTTAACCCCTGAGTCGCTAGTCTATGATTTGGGCGACCTGACGATGACCGCCCATTGGCGTTGCGTCACGGATCTCTTTCAAACCCGCAAATACTGGGTGTTTCTGGTTCAAAGCAGCGCCATGGTCCTTCCTCGCCGCTTTTTTCCAACCCCCGAAGCCGAACAAGAATTTATTGCCGAGGCCATGTCGCGGATGACGGATGCGGCGCGTGCGAGAAGCCCGGATGCGGCACGACTGAATGGCCCACCAGCACGCCGCGGCTAACAAGCTCAACGGCGATAGACACCGCCGCTGAGCCTTAGGGCCAGTGTTGGAGCCTGGCGGCAGCTTCCAGCTTGCTCGACACACATGCATTACTTCTCCAACGATTCCCCGTAGCCGCCATCAGCGCCCGTTCGGATCGGGCGTGCCGACGCATTCGTAACCGGTGATCCGCCCATTCGCGTCGTAGTGGGTGACAAGCGTCTGCCCGATCAGGCAGGAGGGTGGGAAGAATCCCTGCAGAGGGCCATGCATCTTCGTCGCGGTCGATGCCTGCGTCGCCAACGCGACGGTGAGCAAGACGAATCCAATCAGCAGCTTCTTCATAAGACGTTCCTTCTTCATGGATGTCTGGGTGCACTCCCCTGCCTACGGACATCCGGAACGTTCGGCATGTGCCGAACCTACAACGCGGCTCCCGCACCTGCCAGTGTCGACTTGCCGCGCGAGGGCAACGTTGCCTAATTAGGGCCAACATCGCGGTTTACCCGCGCTTACGCGCCCTGAAAGCGGCCACCTTCATCCGGTTGCCACACGTCGCCTGGCTGCACCAGCGACGATGATGCGAGCGCGTGCGGTCGTGGAACCACAGCGTGCATTCGTCGCTCTCACACTTTCGAACGAGATCGAAGTTCGCCGTGGAAAGCAGCGTAGCGAGCGCGTTCGCCACAGGCAGCAACAGTCCCGACGTGCCCTCCGCACGTTCATGCATGGCAATGGAGGGAACGTCGCCGGCAGGCCAGTCCAGCGTGGCATAGGCACTTCCCGCCTCCAGCACGCGGTTGAGCAGGCCAGGGTCGGCGGGCTCACCTCGCTTGCGCCGCTCCACGAGATCGCGCGCATGGTCGCGCAGTTGTCTCGCCTCGGCCGATAGGGCGCCGCGCGCCCTGCCCGCTGCCGGCGTCGCGAGTCCGGCAGCCGCGAACCAGGCCGACGTACGTTCCGGATCCTCGAAGTGATCGATGCGGGCTCCCCAAGGACCGTACGCGCTGTTGATGAAGTCGAGGGCGAGATCGTCGCCGAGGAACAGGGGTGCAGTGCCGCTTTGAATGACGGAGGTAGCCATGGGCTGCATCCAGGAAGGGTGCGCGTAGTGTAACTTCTAACTTACAAATTGACCAGTTACATGGATCGGATGTAACTTCCTTAAACCACGTTTTGACGTTACACCCACTCAGCACCCCAGGAGTCTCCGATGTCCAGCCAAAATCCTCCCCTCGCAACGCTTGCCTCAGCAGCCGCCACCGAACCACACGACACAATCGACCCGCGTCCCCCGATGCCTGTCCACTACCGCTACGCCGAGGCAGACGGGTTAAAGGTGTTCTACCGGGAAGCAGGCGATCCCGCCGCCCCCACGATCCTGCTGCTGCACGGCTTCCCCACGTCGTCCTTCATGTACCGCAATCTGATTCTCCTGCTGGCCGATCGCTATCACGTCGTCGCGCCCGACCTGCCCGGCTTCGGGTTGACCGAGGTGCCCGAGCACGCGGCCTATGCATACACCTTCGATCGTCTGGCGACGACGATGGACGCTTTCACCCGGGCACTTGGCCTCGAGCGTTATGCGATGCAGGTGTTCGATTACGGCGCGCCCGTCGGCTGGCGTCTGGCGGCGGCGCACCCGGAGCGCATCACCGCCATCGTGACGCAGAATGGCAATGCCTACGAGGAAGGCCTGAGCGAGGGATGGAATCCCATACAGAAGTACTGGCAGGACGCGAGCGATGCCAATCGCGAGGTGGTGCGGGAGTTCCTGAGCCTGGAGGCGATCAAGTGGCAATACACCCACGGTGTGCCCGATCCGTCGCTGGTGGCACCGGACACCTATGCACTCGACTTCGCGCAGGTGTCGCGGCCGGGTAATCACGACATACAACTGGACCTGTTCCTGGACTACCGCAACAACGTAGCAAGGTACCCGCAGTTCCAGGCCTACTTTCGCACGCATCGGCCTCCCCTTCTCGCCGTGTGGGGCCAGCACGATCCCTTCTTCCTGCCCCAGGGTGCGGAGGCCTTCAAACGCGACCTACCCGATGCCGAGGTGCACTTCTACGACACGGGGCATTTCGCATTGGAGTCGCATGGGCCGGAGATTGGCGCACGGATTCGTCGGTTCCTCGACCGGGTCCTGACGCGCAAATAGGCGACGCGGCGGCACACGGGATGAGGCGTGTGCCCGTCCTATAGGACGCGGGAAGCGTAACCGTTACGATCCCGATCCAGCACGCCTTGTCCCGCCAAGCACGGCACACATGGCCCCCGGCGAAACCATGAGATGAAACACAGGAAGCATTCTTCATGTCCGTTCCCTTGGTAAGGCTCATCATCTACGTACGCGACGTTGCAACGATCAAGGCTTTTTACCGCACCTATTTCGAGCTGCCCGTTGTCGAGGAAATCGGCGGTGAATGGGTGGTTTTACAGGCCGGCGGCATCGAACTAGCTCTTCACCTGATGGGTGCAAGGTTTCGAGACACCGCGGCCTCCCCCAGGTCGCCGATGCAGGACGAGAGCACCGGCCCAACGACCAAGTTCGTATTTGCCATCACATCGGATCTCGCAGCCCACCGCGCCAGACTCCAGGCCGCGGGCACCCGGGTCGGCGAATTAAAGCGTTACGAAGGGTTTCCATACGAGATGTACGACGGCCGCGATCCCGAGGGAAACGTATTCCAGGTCATGCGATTCGATTGATACCGCGCAGCGGATTTCAGATGCGACGCCCCCTGCGCGGCGTCCCGTATCGAGGAATCCGAGCTGATTTACGAAATAACTCAAAGCCTTGCCGCGCACGACACGGTATGATGCGCGTCCGGGTGGAACACAAGGAAACACAGCAGTGACGCGATATTCCCTTCGTGCGGCAACCATGGCCGCGCTCGTCATGGCCTTTGGCGGCGCCTTCGTCGCCCCCGCGCATGCTGACGACACCTCCGCATCCAGCGCAGACAAGCACCTCCGGCCAGGCTTCGACACCTGCATGGATGCCTCCGAAGGCGTCACCGTGAAGATGAACAGCTGTCTCGCCAAGGAATTCGACTACCAGGACAAGCGGTTGAACACCGCCTACCAGGCCCTGCGCAAGTCGCTTTCCGACAAGGACCGCCTGGCACTCCGCGATGAGGAGCGCGCCTGGATCAAGGCACGCGACACCAAGTGCGCGCCCGACAAGGATGGCGGTACGGCTGCCCTGCTCGTCTCCGGCGATTGCGCGCTGACGCAGACGGCGGAGCGTGCGACGGAACTGGAAGGCCGACTGAAGAAATAAATACCCGTGCCCGGCGGCATGCCGGGTGTTTTCGATAGTGAACCAGGAGTTAGATGCATGACGGATGATCTCGATAAAGCAAAACGCGTCGCCGGTAGCTGGCACCTTGGCCAGACCTCGGCTGGTTATGAATCCGGCGCGGCCGGTCCCGGCGCGGTATCCACCGGCAAGGGCGATCACGGTGGTGTGTCGTACGGGTCCTTCCAGCTGTCCACGAAGATGGGCACGCTGCAGGAATACCTCGACCAGTCGGCCTATAAGGACCAGTTCAAGGGCCTGACGCCCGCCACCCCCGCCTTCGACGAGAAGTGGAAGGCACTGGGCAAGAACGATCCGGGCTTCGGTGCCGACCAGAAAGACTTCATCGGCCGCTCGCACTACAACGAGCAGGACAAGGCGCTGAAAGCCGCCGGCATCGACCTGTCCGGCCGCGGCATGGCGGTGCAGGATGCCGTCTGGAGCACGTCCGTGCAGACCCGCGACCTCACGCCGAAGATCTTCGCCAAGGGCCTGAAAGAGAAGTTCGGCAACGACTACCAGCTCGACAAGCTCAGCGACAAGGACATCGTCGATGCCGTGCAGGATTACAAGGCGGCGCACGTCAAGGATATCTGGGCCAGTTCGCCCCAGCTGCACAAGGGCCTTTCCAAGCGCATCGCGCACGAGAAGGAGTCGCTCGATGTCCTCGCCGACGCCGATCGCGTCCTCAAGGAAAACGGCGTGACCGTCGAGCACAAAGGCAAGGCAGCATCCGCCGCCGATCATCCGGGCCAGGCATCGGCTAACCATGTACAGCGCGCCGGCACGTTGCGCCTGCACGATCATTCGCCCGACGTCGCGGCGCTGCAGGCCATGCTCAACAAGCACGGCAACCTGGGCAACGACGGCAAGTCACTGACGCCCGATGGCGACTTCGGTCCCCACACCCAGGGTGCGCTGAAGCGCTTCCAGACCGAAGCCGGTCTGACCGCTGATGGCATCGCCGATCCGAAGACCATGGAAGCGCTCAAGGCGGCAACGCGCGAGCAGCCCATGGAAAGCCTGAAGGACAAGGATCACCCCGGCCACGCCCTGTACGAACAGGCACTGGCGCAGGTGCACCAGCTGGACGCAAAGCTGGGCCGCACGCCCGACGCCATCAGTGAGAACGTGGCCGGCGCCGCTGCACAGAAGGCACAGGCCGAAGGCCTCACCCGGATCGACCACCTGGTCATGGCGAATGACGGCTCGACGGCGTACACGGTCCAGGGCGACCTGAACTCGCCGCTGAAAAAGGTCTCCGGCGTCGACATGAACACGGCGATCAGCCAGACGCCGGAACAAAGCGCAAGTCTGTGGAACCTCGAGGCCAACAACCAGAAGCTGGCCGCGCAGGAACGCCAGCAGCAGGCACAGGCCCCGGCCGCCGCCCAGCAGGCCGCGGCACCCCAGCAGTAACCGACCACCGCAAGGCAAAGGGCCGGCAGGATGCCAGCCCTCCGCGAAGCAAAAGCCTCTCGTGACCCTGCCTGTTCAGGTGACTCGGGTCACACGCCTTCGACCATGTAGACCCGATAGTCCGCTCCCTTGAAGCGGTGTTCGCGCGCTGCGGTGTACGCCGGGCTGTTGTACCAGGCCAGCGCCTCGGCCTTAGTCGGGAAGCTGATGATCACCGATCCGTCGACCGGATCGCCTTCCAGCGTTTCCACCTCGCCATAGAAAGCCAGCCGCGTGGCCGGATGCCCTTCGCCCGCCTTGGCGGCGAGCTGCCCGTAGGTAGCGAACTCTTTTTCGTCTTTGATGCGATCGCGCGTAAACACGACATAGGTCGTCATAGCCATTTCCTCATGAGCCAGAAGCGTGGGTGAGCCGTTTACCAGGGAAGCGTCTGGCCAAGGTAGGTAAAGCTGCCGGTCGGACCGTCCTCGCCGATAAGGGCCATGCCCACGCTGCTCTTCGCACCGGTCGGCACGTCGATCTCGCCCTGCCCGCCGTTCATGTCCGTCTGCACATAGCCCGGATGGATCGCGTTGACCTTGATCGGGGTATCGCGCAGTTCGTACGCGAGATGGATGGTCCACGCGTTGATCGCGGTCTTCGAAGCGTCGTAAGCGGGCACCTTGAAGCTGTAGATCGGCGACGTCGGATCCACGTGCAAAGCCAGCGAGCCCAGCTGGCTGGACACATTGACGATGCGTGCAGCGTCCGCTTTCTTCAGCAGAGGCAGGAACGCCTGCGTGACTTCGACCACGGCGAACACGTTGGTGTCGAAGGTCTCGCGCCAGACGGCGAGCGTCTGCTCGGACGGCGCCTTGCTCATGTCGTCGACCATGATGCCGGCGTTGTTCACCAGGATATCGAGCTTGCCGAAGCGGGACGTGACCTCGGCCACGGCCTTGGCGATGCTTTCGGCATTCGTGACATCCAGGGCGATCGGTTCGACGGAAAGCCCTTCCGCCACCAGCTTGTCGGCAGCGGCCTTGGCCCGACCGGCATCTCGGCCAGCCAGGAGGGTCAGCACGCCGGCCTGGGCCAGCTGGCGCACCGTTTCGGTGCCGATACCACGGGTGGCACCCGTAACGAGTGCAATTTTCTGCGAGGTATTCATGAGACGTCCTTTATCTATCGACGGAAGGCGGATGCCCCCGGACCTCTTCTGCACCAGGCGAGTGCAAGGACAAGGCGGGAACGCTGTCTGTCGAGATAGGGACGCCGGGGCACCGGATAAAGCCCCCCTCATGCCGGCAATCCTGGTCCCAGGCACCGGTAGTCATCCAGTGAGGCACGCGCGGTCGGCGGTGCATACGCGGCATAATCGGCAACCACGGCGATGGCATCGGCTTTGGCCGGCCATCGGACATCACCTCGTTCGTCGCCCATGGGCGACAGCATGCACAGGGAACATCGCATGATCGAAACAGACCGCCTCATCCTGTCCATCCCGACCCTCGCCGACTTCGAACCGTTCCACGCGATCCTTTCCCAACCGGAGGTCTACCGGTTCATCGGCGCGGGGCCTTCGCCGCGCCCCGAGAGCTGGGTGCGTTTCCTGCGCAGTGTCGGCCACTGGAGCCTCTACGGTTACGGCCTGTTCGCCATCCGCAACAAGGCCACCGGCGAATACGTCGGCGAGACGGGCACGGCGCACTTCGAGCGCGACCTCGGTACCGACTTCGACCCCTATCCGGAAAGCGCCTGGCTTCTGGGTGCGAACAGCCATGGCAAGGGGTACGCGACCGAGGCGGCGGAGGCAGCGCTTCGTTGGTTCCTGCGACTGAAGGGCCCGCAACGCACGGTGTGCATCATCGATCCACTGAATATCGGATCGCTTCGGGTGGCCGAGAAGCTCGGCTATCAGCCGATCGACGAGCGCGATTACCGCGAAAAGCCGGTGATCGCCTTTGAACGCCTGCCGTGAAGCGCCGCTGAATTCGCTACCGCGTTTTCGGACGAAACCTGCATCTGTGCTCGCAGTCACAACGCACGACCGATCCACTCACGATGATGCACGCCACACGCCACGTACGTTCAGGCCTTGGCTTTCCCTTTCCGGGAGGGCCGTCTTCGGAGACAGACCATGTCGATGCCAAGAAAGTCCTGTCTGGCGCGCTGCCTGCTTGCCGCAGCGCTGGTGGTAACGAGCGGTTCGGCGTGGAGCCATGCCATAAAGAACGGCCAGGTGGTCGACGACAACGGCAACCTGGTGCAGTTACGCGGCGTCAACTGGTTCGGCTTCGACACCAACGTACACACCGTGCATGGCCTGTGGGCACGAAACTGGAAGGACATGATCACGCAGATGCAGGGCCTGGGTTTCAACGCAGTGCGGCTGCCGTTCTGTCCGCAATCCTTGAACGGAGTGGCACCAAGTAGCATCGATTACGGACTCAACCCGGACCTGCAGGGCCTGAATTCACTGCAGGTGATGGACAAAGTGATCGACGAGCTGAGCAGCCGCGGCATGTACGTCCTGCTCGACCATCACACGCCGGATTGCAACGCCATATCCGAGCTCTGGTACACGTCGTCCTACAGCGAACAACAATGGATCGACGACCTCACCCTGGTCGCGACGCGTTACGCCGCGGTACCGGGCGTGATCGGCATCGATCTGAAGAACGAACCGCATGGCGCGGCCACATGGGGCACGGGTAACGCGGCAACCGATTGGAACACCGCCGCCGAACGCGCATCGGCCGCGGTGCTGAAGGTCGCACCCAAGTGGCTGATCGTGGTCGAGGGCATCAGTGAGAACCCCAGCTGCTCGAGCAGCGGCGGCCATTTCTGGGGTGAGAACCTGGAGCCCCTCTCGTGTACGCCACTAAACATTCCGGCGGACCGGCTGCTGCTGGCACCGCATGTCTACGGTCCCGACGTGTCGATGCAGTCGTATTTCAGCGCGTCGAACTTCCCGGCCAACATGCCGGCCATCTGGGACCAGCACTTCGGCCGCTTCGCGACATCGGGCCAGGCGTTGCTGCTGGGCGAATTCGGCGGAAAGTACGGCCAGGGCAGTGCGCAGGACGTGACCTGGCAGAACGCACTGGTCGACTACCTCATCGGCAAGGGCATCCACGGCGGCTTCTACTGGTCGTGGAATCCGAACAGCAACGACACCGGCGGCATCCTCAACGACGACTGGTCATCGGTGCGTACGGACAAGGTGACCCTGCTGAAGAAACTCTGGGCCACGCACTAAGGCCGGTGTGCCGGACCTTCGTCGCGCCGGTGCGACGAAGGTCCCATCCCAGGCGGCGGCCGAGCCCATACATCGGCCGCCGCCTTTCATCTCAGATGCCTTCAGTCCTCGATACGCTGGAGATCGTCCGCGTCGGCCGACCGGGCGATGGACTCCTGCAGGTGCGCCACGTGTTTCGTGATGTCCTGCGTCGTATGGGCAAGCCGCCGGATCTCGTCGGCGATAACGGCGAAGCCCTTGCCTTCCTGCCCGAGGCGCGCCGCCTCGATGGTCGCATTCAACGACACGATATTGGTCTGGTGCGCGATCAGCTGGATATCGGCGACCAGTTCGCCGATGCGATCCGCATCCGCCTTGGCGGCAAGGCGCTTGGACTGCCGGTCGTCCTCCATCACCAGGCGGTCCTTTTCCGGCTGGATATCGGTAAGCACGCCCACGGCGCGCAGCGGCATGCCTTGGTCGTCCCGGCTCGTCTGCCCGCGGGCACGGAACCAGCGATAGTCGCCGTTCTTGCACAGCAGCCGGTATTCGATATCGAAGCCCGTCGCCCCGGTCGTATCGTTGAGGTGATCCGCGAATGCCTGCAACGATCGGGCCTTGTCTTCCGCATGCAGCTTCGACGCCCAGCTGTCCAGCACATCCGGAAATTCCGCGACGCTCGTGTATCCCAGCAGTTGCCGGAACTGCGGCGACCACCAGAAGGCGTTCTGCGGATTGACCGGATCGCCCGCGATGACGCTCATGTCCCAGAGCCCATCGTTGAGCATTTCACGCGACAAGTTGAATCGCGTGAGCGTGATGTCGAGTTCCGCGTCGCGGGCCAGCTCGTCGTGGATGTCGCTCAGCGAACCCGCCACCCGGATCGGCTCGCCATTGGGATGACGGATGGAATCGCCCTTCGCGCGGAACCAGCGGTAGCTGCCGTCCTTGAGCATCAGTCGATAGCGAACGTCGTACGGGGTCTTACCCGAGCGATCGGACAGGTGGGCCGAAAACGCAGCGAGCGTGCTTTCCAGGTCTTCGGGATGCAGCCGGTTCGACCAGCTGCCCAGCACGTTCGGGAAATCGTTCTCGTCCTGGAAACCCAGCATGGCGCGGAACGGGTCCGACCACCAGAACGGCTGCGACGCATCCACCTGGCCGCCCACGGCCTCCATATCCCAGAGGCCGTCCGTGGAAACGCGACGGGTCAGGTCGAAGCGTTTCTGCAATGCATCCAGCGCATTGCGTGCTTTTTCCAGATCGTCGGAACTGTGAACCCTTTCCACGTCCAGATCGTCGACCGATGCCACCTCGATCACCGGGCTCGCCAAGACCACCTTGCCTGCCCTTTTGCGCCAAAAACCCATGACCACCTTCTTCGCCTTACGTTATCGAATAGGCGGTATCGGCAAGAACAAAGGATTATTTAACAGCTCGTTTAACCTGGAGACAGGCTGAAAGGTGCATCGAGGCTCGCACGCATCAGGATGGATCGGCCCATTCGAAGGGCTCTACCCGCTCCTGCAGACCGATGAGGAACGCATCCGCCACCAGTCGCAACGGCCGCGTATCCACGTCCCTGCCCCGTTCGCGAATCAACGTCGCGAAGCGCGCATACAGGCCGGCATATTCGCGATCATCCGCCGTCAGCGTCTGATCCGGCAGGATGAGCACATCGCCACCTTTGCTGAGCTTCAGTGTCCCGCCATCGGTTTCGACCACGATGTCCCACGTCTGTGGGCCGGTCTGTCGCCAGTCCAGGTCCATGGCGATCGGCACGCCGTCGCTGTCGGCGAACTGCAACGCCGCCGCGATCGGCGCCGCGCGATTGGCGGGAAACGACAACGTGGCGGAGGTGAGGAAAAACCCGTTGGGCAGGATGCGCGTGGCGATCGACAAGGCATTGATGCCCGGATCGAACACGCCCAGGCCACCCGGTTCCCACACCCACTCCTGCCCGGGATGCCAGACGCGCACGTCTTCCCGCCAGGTGATCGCGACACGATCGATGCGCCGCGTGGCCAGCCATTCGCGCGCCGGCTCGACGCCCGCGGCATGCTGGGAATGCCAGCCGGCGAACAGCGTCAGGCCGCCCGCCTCCGCCCGCTGTTCCAGCACGGCGACTTCCGCGAGCGTGGCGCCGGGAGGCTTTTCGAGGAACACATGTACACCGTGCTGGAGTGCTTCACGGGCCAGTGCGTACCGCACCTGCGGCGGCGTACACAACACGACGGCATCTACGGCCGGCCCGTCGCGGAACAAGGCCGTGAGGCTGTCGAAGGATGTCACGCCTTCCACCGAAGGCAGCGCCGGATCGACCACCGCCACCAGCTGGAAATCCGGGCTACCCGCCAGCGCGGGCAGGTGCTGGTCGCGCGCGATCTTGCCCAAGCCGATGACGGCGATGCGAACAGGCGCCACGGTCAAAGTGCCTTGACGGTCACGGCCTGCGCGTCGGCCTGCGCCAGCGCATTGCGTAGCGGCAGGGTGAACGGCGCCGCCTCGATCTCGAATTCATCGCCCACTTGCGTCGTGATGCCTTCCGAGAACGACAGCGTGGCCGTGCCGAAGAAATGCACGTGCACGTCACCCGGTTGGCGGAACACGTCGTATTTGAAGTGATGCGCTTCGAGGTTGGCGAAGCTGTGCGACATGTTCTCTTCGCCGGACAGGAACGGCTTCTCCCACAGCACCGCACCGTCGCGATGGATGCGGCTGCTGCCCTGGATCTGCGCCGGCAGCGGCCCTACCAGCAGCTCGGGCCCCAGCGCGGCCTGGCGCAGCTTGGAATGGGCCAGCCAGAGGTAGTTGTGCCGTTCCGTCACGTGATCGCTGAACTCGTTGGCCAGGCACACGCCCAGCCGGAACGGCGTGCCGTCGTCACCGATCAGGTAGATGCCGGCCAGCTCGGGTTCTTCGCCGCCGTCCTTCGCAAAGGCGGGCGACGTGAGCGCTGCGCCCGGCCCGACCAGGCCATGGCCGTTGCCCTTGTAGAACCACTCCGGCTGGCTGCCGACCTGCCCGGCCGCGGGCTTTCCGCCTGCCACGCCCTCGAGGAAGATGCGCATCGAGTCGGTCTGCTTCTCCGCGGCGGCGGCCTCGCGGTGCATCTTGTCGCGTCCTTCCGCGGAACCCAGGTGGGTCAACCCCGTGCCGGTCATGAACAGGTGGGCCGGGTCCGCGTGATCGATCGGCGCGAGCAGGCGCCCGGCCGCCAGTTCGGCCGCGATATCGACCGTGGCGCCGACGCCGCAGGCCGCAACGGCACCTGCCAGGTCGGTGCCCGCGGCGATGGCGCGGTTGGCCAGGGCGCGCACGCTATCCACGCCGGGAACAAACGCGGCGGTGTCACCCCGCGCGGCGATCACGGAGCGCGTGCCGTCCGCGGCACGATGTTGCAAAAGACGCAAGGTCATGGCGTTGTCTCTCCAGGGCACACGGGGCGCGGGGAATCAGGCGGCGGGGACACCGTTGACGAGGCGCGGCAGGCCGGCGTCGTCACGCAGCGCGGCGGGCAGCAGGGCCTGCGCGAAGTTCTGGTACGACACCGGGCGCAGGAAGCGATCGATGGCGAGGCTGCCCACCGAGGTGGATCGTCCGTCGGATGTGGCCGGGAACGGGCCGCCGTGGACCATGGCGTGGGTGACCTCGACGCCGGTCGGCCAGCCGTTGACGACGATGCGTCCGCACTTCCGCTCCAGCAGCGGGATCAGGCGCGCGGCCAGCGCCGTGTCGCCCTCGTCCATATGCAGCGTCATGGTCAGCTGGCCTTCGGCGGCCGCGACGACCGCTTGCAGCTCGGCTTCGTCGGCACAGCGCACCAACAGCGACGAGGCGCCGAAGACTTCGTGTGCGAGCGCCTTGTCGGCCAGGAACGCCTTGCCCGTGGTAGCGAACAACGCGGCGCTTCCGGCGCTGGCACCGTCGCCGGGCAGACCCTGCGCCACGGTGGTGACCTCGTCCTTCTGCCGCAGCGTGTCGACGGAGCGCTCGTACGCGCCGTGGATCGCGCCGGTGAGCATCGTCTGCGCCGGGGCCTTCGACACGGCGCCACCGGCAGCCGCGACGAACGCATCCAGGCCCTCACCCTCGATGGCCAGCAACAGGCCGGGGTTGGTGCAGAACTGCCCCGCGCCCATGGTCAACGAACCGACGAAGGCCGTACCGAGCGCGTCGCCGCGCGCACGCAGCGCTTCGGGCAACAGCAGCACCGGATTGATGCTCGACATCTCCGCGTACACGGGGATGGGCACCTCGCGTTCCTGCGCCAGTTTGACCAGCGCGAGGCCGCCGGCGCGCGAGCCGGTGAAACCGACGGCGGTGATGGCGGGGTCCTTGACCAGGGCAGCGCCCAGTTCGATCCCGGGACCGGTCAGGTTGGCGAACACGCCCGCCGGCAGGCCACAGGCTTCGACCGCGGTGTGGATCGCCGAGGCGACCAGGGCGCCGGTCGCCGGATGCGCCGGGTGGCCCTTGACGACCACGGGGCAACCCGCTGCCAGCGCGGACGCGGTGTCCCCACCGGCCGTGGAGAACGCGAGCGGGAAATTGGAGGCGCCGAATACGGCCACCGGGCCCAACGGGACCATGCGCAGGCGCAGGTCGACACGCGCGGGCGTCACGTCGGCCGCGGTGGCCGGGTCGATGCGCAGGCCCATCCAGCCACCGCGGCGCAGCACGCCAGCGAACAGCTTCAGCTGGCCGACGGTGCGGCCACGCTCGCCTTCCAGGCGCGGCCGCGGCAGTCCGCTCTCGCGCATGGCCGTGACGATCAGTTCGTCGCCCAGTGCCACGATTTCCTCGGCGATGCGCTCGAGGAAGGCGGCCCGGCTCTCGGCATCTGTCGTACGATAAACATCGAACGCGGCGTCGGCCGCGGCGCAGGCCGCCCTGACCCGATCGACGCCATCCGACGCGAAAGGCTTACCGAAAGGCTGCCCCGTCGCGGCATCCACCGATCGAAAGGCGTTGGGAGTCACACCGGTTTTTTCGTCGTTCGACATATGTTGCACCGCGATAATTACTCAGACAATTAGGGTAAGGCGGTTATACTGCTTTTGCAATGGCGGGCGGCCGAGGGACGGGAAGGAATGAACACGTGAGCAACACCAAGCCGACAGCACCGATCAAGGCGGACACCCAGGCACCGCGCGAGCCGCGTGGCACGGGCCGGCGCCTGTATGGCGCGATCGCGCACAAGCTGGGCGCCGCCATCCTGGCGGGCGAATACCTGCCGGGCGACGTGCTCTCCGGCGAGGTGGTGTTTTCCGAGCAACTGGACGTATCGCGCAGCGCCTATCGCGAGGCGATCCAGGCGCTGGCGGCGAAAGGGCTGGTCGAGAGCCGGCCCAAGGCCGGCACGCGCGTGCTGCCGCGCAGCCGCTGGAACCTGCTCGATCCGGAAGTACTGGGTTGGGCGTTTGCCGGCAGCCCGGACACGGCGTTCATCCGCAGCCTGTTCGAGCTGCGCGCCATCGTCGAACCCGCTGCCGCCGCGCTGGCCGCCGAACGGCGCAGCAAGGACGACCTGAAGGCCATGCGTGATGCCCTGGCCGGGATGACCCGCCATACGCTCGCCACCGACGCCGGCCGCATGGCCGACCGCGACTTCCACAGTGCGATCCTGCATGCCACGGGTAACGACGCCTTGATCGTATTGAATGCGAGCATCTGCGCGGCGGTCAGCTGGACCACGCAATTCAAGCATCGCCAGCGCGCCCTGCCCCGCAACCCCATTCCCGACCACCGTCGCGTGCTGGTGGCGATTGCCGACGGCGATGCCACGGCGGCCAGCGAGGCGATGCGGGTGCTGGTGGAACTGGCGCTGGAAGACACGCAGCAGTCGATGCAGCCCTGAGCGCGGGCGGCATCGACTGCCTGTAGACGTCATTCCTGGAACGTCGCCTCAGCGACCGCCGGTGCGACGCTTGTTGTAGACGTCGAACGCCACCGCGGCCAGCAATACCAGGCCCTTGATCAGCGCCTGGTATTCCGTGCCCACGCCGAGGATGGACATGCCGTTATTGAGCAGGCCGATGATCAGGCCGCCGATGATCGCGCCGGTGACCGTACCGATACCGCCGGTGACCGCCGCACCGCCGATGAACACGGCGGCGATGGCATCCAGCTCGAAGCCCGTGCCGGCGCTGGGGCTGGCCAGGTTGAGCTGCGCGGTGAACACCAGACCGGCCAGGGCCGAGATCACGCCCATGTTCACGAACAGCAGGAACGTCACCCGCTTGGTCTTCACGCCCGACAGTGCCGCGGCGCTGAGGTTGCCGCCGATGGCGTACACGTGCCGGCCGAACACGGACCGCGCCATGATCGCCGCATAGGCCACGATCAGCACGCCAAGGATCACCAGCACGATCGGGGTGCCGTTGTAGCTGGCCAGCAGGAACGCCATGAAGGCGATCAGGAACACGGAGAACGCCAGCTTGAGGACGAAGTACCACAGCGGCTCCGATTCCAGCCCATAGCGATGCCGCACCGCCCGCTGCCGCAGCGAACCGTACAGCAGCACCAGGGCGGCAACCCCGCCGAGCACCAGCGTCAGCGGCTCGTAGCCGCTGGTGCCGAAGGCCGGCAGGAAGCCCGAGCCCATCCGGCGGAAGGCCTCCGGGAACGGCGAGATCTGCTGGTTCTGCAGCGCGATCTGCGCGGCGCCACGGAACAGCAGCATGCCCGCCAGGGTGACGATGAAGGCCGGTATGCGGAAATAGGCGATCCAGAAGCCTTGCCACGCGCCGACCAGGCCACCCAGGACCAGGCACAGCACCACGGCCGCCGGCCAGGGGATATGCCACTGCGTGATCATCACGCCGGCCATGGCCCCGATGAACGCCACCAGCGAGCCCACCGACAGGTCGATATGCCCGGCGATGATGATCATCACCATGCCGATGGCCAGGATCAGGATGTAGCTGTTCTGGATGACCAGGTTGGAGACGTTGATCGGACGAAGCGTGATGCCGCCGGTGGCGAACTGGAAGAACAGCACGATGACGATCAGCGCGCTGAACAGGCCGACCTGCCTCAGCTGGCCGGTCAGGTAGCTCAGCGCCTTCCTTACCCCGCCACCCTGCGGCGTCATTTCATTGGACGTTGTCACTGGCGACCTTCTCCCGTTCTCGTGTCATGTGCTGCATAAGGACCTCGGCGGTCGCCTCGGATCGTAGAATGTCCGCGGTGACGCGCCCCTCGGCGAGGGTGTAGATGCGGTCGCAGACGCCGAGCAGCTCGGGGAGTTCCGACGAGATCATGATGATCCCCTTACCCTCGTCGGCGAGCCGGTTGATGATGGCGTAGATCTCGTACTTGGCGCCCACATCGATGCCGCGGGTGGGTTCGTCGAGGATCAGCACGTCGGGATCGGCATACATCCATTTGGACAGCACCACCTTCTGCTGGTTACCGCCCGACAGCTTGCCGGTGATGGCATCGACACCGGGCGCCTTGATGTTGAGGTTCTTCAGGTACTCGCCGGCCACGGTGGCTTCCTTGTGGCCATCGACGAAGCCGAACAGACTGGCCAGCTTGTGCAGGGCCGAGCCCGAGGTGTTGCGGGTGATGTCGTCGATGAGGTTCAGCCCGTAGCGCTTGCGGTCTTCCGTGGCATAGGCCACGCCGTTCGCGATCGCCTTGGGTACGGTGCTCATGTCGATCTCGACGCCGCGCTTGAACACCTTGCCGCTGATCTTCACGCCGTAGCTGCGCCCGAACACGCTCATGGCCAGCTCGGTGCGCCCCGCGCCCATCAGGCCGGCGATGCCGACGATCTCGCCGGCGCGCACGGTGATGCCGGCATCGGTGATGATCTGGCGGTCGACGTCGATCGGGTGGAAGCAGTTCCAGCCCTCGATCCGCAGCAGTTCGTCGCCGATCGTCGGCGTGTGCTCCGGATAGCGGCTTTCCAGCTCGCGTCCGACCATGCCCTTGATGATCCGTTCCTCGGTGACTTCGCCCGCGCTCATGTCCAGCGTCTCGATCACGTGACCGTCGCGGATGATCGTGACCTCGTCCGCGATCGCTTCGATCTCGTTGAGCTTGTGGCTGATGATGATCGAGGTGATGCCCTGTTCCTGCAGCTGCTTGATGAGGCCGAGCAGGTGGGCGGAGTCGGCATCATTGAGCGCCGCCGTGGGTTCATCGAGGATCAGCAGCTTGACCCGCTTGGACAACGCCTTGGCGATCTCCACGAGTTGCTGCTGGCCCACGCCCAGGTCGGTGATCTTGGTGATCGGGTTGTTGTTGAGGCCTACCCGTTCCAGCAGCTTGGCCGCTTCCAGGTTGGTCTTGTTCCAGTCGATCCAGCCGTGGCTCTGCTGCTCGTTGCCGAGGAAGATGTTCTCGGCGATGGACAGGTACGGGCTGAGCGCGAGCTCCTGGTGGATGATCACGATGCCGGCGGCTTCGGAGTCGTTGATGCTCTTGAAGTCGACCGGCGCGCCTTCGAAGACGATCTGCCCGTCGAAGGTGCCCGCGGGGTAAACCCCGCTGAGCACCTTCATCAGTGTCGATTTGCCGGCACCGTTCTCGCCGCAGATGGCGTGGACATGGCCGCGTTTGACACCGAGCGACACGTTCTGCAACGCCTTGACGCCGGGGAAGGTCTTCGTGATGCCCTGCATCTCGAGAATGTTGGTGGTCACGTATCCTCTATCCTCAGGCAGGACTTACTGCAGCTGCGCCGGCGTGTAGTAACCGCTGTCCACCAGCACCTGCTGGTAGTTCGCCTTGGTGACCACGGTGGGCTGGAACAGGTAGGTCGGCACGACCACGACCTTGTTGTTGTAGGTCTTGTCGTCGTTGGTTTCCGGCTTCTTGCCGCTGAGCAGGTCGTTGGCCATCACCGCGGCCTGGTCGGCCAGCTTACGGGTGTCCTTGTAGATCGTGGAGTACTGCTGGCCGGCGATGATCGACTTGACCGAGGCGGCCTCGGCATCCTGACCGGTGATGACCGGCAGCGGCTTGGACGCATTGCCGTAGCCGGCACCCTGCAGCGCGGAGATGATGCCGATCGACATGCCGTCGTACGGCGACAGCACGCCGTCGAGGTTGGCGCCGCCCGAGTACGACTTGGCCACCAGGTTCTGCATGCGCGCCTTGGCCGTGGCCGGGTCCCACTGCAGCGTGGCGACCTGGGTGAAGCCGGTCTGGCCGCTCTTCACCACGATGCTGCCATCGGCGATGTACGGCTTGAGGGTATCCATCGCACCGTTGTAGAAGAACGTGGCGTTGTTGTCGTCCGGGCTGCCGGCGAAGATCTCGACGTTGAGCGGGCCTTTCTTGTCGGTCTTCTTGCCGTCCGCGCCCAGCAGGCCCAGGCCGGTGAGCAGGCTGTTGGCCTGGTCGACGCCGACCTTGTAGTTGTCGAACGACACGTAATAATCGACGTTCTTGCTGCCGGTGAGCAGGCGATCGTACGAGATGACCTTGATGCCGGCCTTGGCCGCGGCATCGAGCTGGTCGCTCAGCGAGCCGCCGTCGATCGACGCGATCACCAGCACCTTGGCGCCCTTGGTGATCATGTTGCTGACCTGCAGCACCTGTTGCGGAATCTTGTTGTCGGCGTATTCCAGGTCCACCTTGTAGCCGAGCTTTTCCAGATCTTCCTTGACCGCGTTGCCGTCCTTGATCCAGCGCTCGGAGACCTTGGTCGGCATGGCGACGCCGACGAGGGCGCCCTTGTTGTCGCCGGAGGCGGCGGCCGTGTCGCCGTTGCCGCGGCCGCCGGAACAGGCGGCGAGCGAGAAGGCGAACCCGACGGTGGCGAGGCCGAGGAGCAGGTTGCGTGAGTTCACTGGGGGGTCCCTTTCAGTTGGATGCTGCATGGTGGCGTCATCTGAAGGGGCGACTCGTGAATGCACTGCGCGCAGGCCGTGCCGAGGTATTCGTCCAGACAACGTGGGTTCGGAAAATTCCTTTACCGCCGCTTGACTCATGGATTATCTTGTCTGAGTAATAGACTATCGACGCATCCATCGCGCGTCAACGGCTGGCCGGAGCCCCTCACCGCGCCGAGCCGTCCACCGATTCCTGAAGAGACCGCCGCTCGCCATGACTCATACCGCCCCTCCGCTTCGCTCGCGCGCCTGGTTCGACAACCCCGACAACATCGACATGACCGCGTTGTACCTGGAGCGGTACCTCAACTTCGGGCTGTCGCTGGAAGAACTGCGTTCGGGCAAGCCGATCATCGGCATCGCCCAGACGGGCAGCGACCTGTCGCCCTGCAACCGTCACCACCTGGTGCTGGCCGAGCGTGTGCGCGACGGTATCCGCGAAGCCGGCGGCATCCCGCTCGAATTCCCGGTGCATCCCATCCAGGAAACCGGCAAGCGCCCCACCGCAGGCCTCGATCGCAACCTCGCCTATCTCTCGCTGGTCGAAGTGCTGCACGGCTATCCGCTCGACGGCGTGGTGCTGACCATCGGATGCGACAAGACCACGCCGGCCTGCCTGATGGCGGCGGCCACGGTGAACATCCCCGCGGTCGCCCTGTCGGTGGGCCCGATGCTCAACGGCTGGCACAAGGGCGAGCGCACGGGCTCGGGCACCATCGTGTGGCGGGCGCGCGAGATGCTGGCCACCGGCGCCATCAACGAGGAAGGCTTCATCAAGCTGGTCGCCTCGTCCGCGCCGTCCACCGGCTACTGCAACACGATGGGCACGGCCACCACGATGAACAGCCTGGCCGAAGCCCTGGGCATGCAGTTGCCCGGTGCCGCGGCCATTCCCGCGCCGTACCGCGACCGCCAGGAAATCGCCTACCTGACCGGCAAGCGCATCGTCGGGATGGTCGCCGAGGACCTGAAGCCGTCGGACATCCTCACGCGCGAGGCCTTCCTCAATGCCATCGTGGTCAATTCGGCCATCGGCGGATCGACCAACGCGCCGATCCATCTCGCGGCCATCGCTCGCCACATCGGCGTAGACCTGGCGATCGACGACTGGCAGACGCACGGCCACAAGGTGCCGCTGATGGTCAACCTGCAGCCGGCGGGTGAATACCTGGGCGAGGATTTCTACCACGCGGGTGGCGTACCAGCGGTGGTGGGCGAACTGCTCAAGCAGGGCCTGATCCACGCGGACGCGAAAACCGCCAACGGCAAGTCGATCGGCGAGAACTGCCGCGATGCCACGATCGAGGACGAGCGCGTCATCCGTCCCTTCGCCACACCGCTCAAGGAAGATGCCGGCTTCATCGTGCTGCGCGGCAACCTTTTCGACAGCGCGATCATGAAAACCAGCGTGATCAGCCCGGAGTTCCGCGCACGTTACCTCAGCGATCCCAACGACCCGGAAGCCTTCGAAGGCCCGGCGGTGGTCTTCGACGGTCCGGAGGATTACCACCACCGCATCGACGATCCGTCGCTGGGCATCACCACGGACACGCTGTTGTTCATGCGTGGCGCGGGCCCGGTGGGCTACCCGGGTTCGGCGGAGGTGGTGAACATGCGTCCGCCGGCCTACCTGATCCGCGAGGGCGTGCACGCCCTGCCCTGCATCGGCGACGGGCGCCAGTCCGGCACGTCCGGGTCACCGTCCATCCTCAATGCCAGCCCGGAGGCCGCCGTGATGGGCGGGCTCGCGCTGATCCGCACGGGCGACCGTGTCCGCATCGACCTGGGCAAGGGCACGGCCGACGTGCTGATTCCGGACGATGAACTGGCCGAACGCCGCCGTGCGCTGGTCGAGGCGGGTGGCTACCGGTACCCCGCATCGCAAACCCCCTGGCAGGAAATCCAGCGGGCGCTGGTCGGCCAGATGGAAACCGGCGCCATCCTGGAAGGCGCCGAGAAGTACCAGCAGATCGCACAGACGAAGGGGCTTCCGCGCGACAGCCATTGAACCGGCTGCGTGCGAAAGCCCCTGCGTGTCGCCGAGGCTCTGGCCGGTCCGGTCAGAACTCCTGCCAGGACGAGGCCAGCGCCGGGGTCGACATCATCGGGCGGCTAGCCGCCTGACGCGGTGCGACGATCGGTGCGGGGGCGTGCGTCGCAGCCACCGGAGCGGTTTTGGCTGGCTGCGATGCGAGTTCGCTTGCATCACCACGAAGCTTGAAGAACGACACCTGGCGCATCAGTTCGTCGGCGACATCCAGCGCGGTACGGCTCGCCGCGCTGGCTTCTTCCACCAGGGCCGCATTCTGCTGTGTTACTTCGTCCAGTGCGGACACCGCCTGGTTGACCTGCTCCACGCCGGTGGACTGCTCGTCGGAGGCTGCCGCGATCTCCGCGACCAGGCCCGAGACCCTGGCGACATCGGTGGCGATCTCCGCCAGCGCACGCCCCGTGTGCTCTACCAGGCCGACACCTTCGGCGACTTCGTCTCGGGTGGAAGAAATCAACTGCTTGATGTCCTTCGCCGCCGCCGCGCTGCGCTGGGCCAGCGACCTGACCTCGCTGGCCACGACGGTGAAGCCACGGCCCTGCTCGCCCGCGCGGGCCGCTTCGACCGCCGCATTCAGCGCCAGCAGGTTGGTCTGGAACGCGATTTCGTCGATGAGCACGGCGATCTCGCCGATATCCTTGCTGGCCTTCGCAATGCGGCCCATGGCGCCGACCGCCGACGTGGCGACCTCATGGCCGCTCGTGGCGTCGGTACGCAGTTTTTCGGTGAGGCGCCGGGTATGCCCGGCCGCCTCGGCGTTCTGCTTCACCGTCGCGGCCATTTCTTCCATCGACGCGGCGGTTTCTTCCAGCGACGAGGCCTGTTCCTGCGTACGGTTGGACAGATCGTCGTTACCCGCTGAGATATCGCGGGCCGCGCTGTTCACCTGTTGTGCGTTTTCCCGCACCTTGCGCACGATGGCGGACAACTGCGTATCCATGTCCGCCAGTGCCTGCAAGGTCTCGCTGAGCTCGTCGTTGCCGGTGACGACCAGTTCGTTCTCGAGGTGGCCGTCGCGGATACGCACGGCCAGCCCGCGTGCCGCGACCAGTGGACGCATGACGGCGCGCCGCAGGAAGAAGCCGCCCATCGCGACCAGGGCCGCACCAAGCAGAAGCGTACCCGCCATGATCTCCGCCGATCGCTTGCCGGACGCCACTGCGGCGTCGTACGTGGCACGTGCCATGTCGCGGTTCTTGGCCACGAGGGCAGCGATCAGCTCCGCATCCTTGTCCATCGACGGCGCGATGACGTTCAGCATGCGATCGATCGCGGCGGCACGATCCGTGGGCAGGATCTCCAGCATCGCATCGACCTGACGACGCGTACCCGAACGCGATGCATTGAAGGCGTCGGCCATCTCGCGCAGCGTCTGGTTCTCGCTCTGCGTCGCATAGTAGCTGCGCCAGACCGTGTCACTTTCGGCGCGAATCTGGGCAATCTTGGTCTTGGCCGCCGCGGCGGCATCCGGCTTGTTGAGGAGCAACGCGCGATTGAGCGCGCCACGCTGCTGGGTCACGAAATGGCGAACCTCGGTGATCTGAGTGACAGGCACCAGCGCATCCGAATAGATTCGGTTGGCTCCTTCGGTAGCCTGGCGTGTGGAGAAGAAACCCACGGCACCCACGGCCAGGGCAATGGCGACCGAAGCCGCCGATGTCAGTACGATACGCAGTCCAATTTTCACATCCACCCCCGAGAGCCATGCAACGGACGTCGCACTCGATGGGGTTATCGGCCCTATGCAATAACGGCATATAGGCCGTAAGTTATGTTGCCAATCGTCGCCATGTCATGCGATACGCAGAATTCGCTGCTTTTGCCTTTCGCAGGCCGCGTCAGCCGAACTCCGCGCCACGCCTCCACAGCTCATCTAGGGGTAGTCGCGAAGGGCCACAAATAAGGATATCCGGGTGATCTCTGCTCTCCTCATTGACGACGCCCAGCCTGTTCGAGCCACGGCCTGCCACGCGGCACTTCGTGAGTATTTCCTCAGCGCGCGCTAGCGAGTTGCCCAGCACGATGTACGTGGATGGCGCGGGTTCCGGGTAGCCGCGCAGCCATCCGGAATTGATAGTCGTGACAGGTACCGGCAGGTGATAGGCCGGCCCGAGCAACGCGATGGCGCCGTACTCACCGTAGTTGCCCACCGCGATGCCCAGGTTCGCTTGCTCGGCCGGCGGCAGGCTGTCGCGAATCGCGGTGACCTGTGCGACCAGCTCCGGCCAGCCGATCTCCTCGCGTAGATCGGCGTTGTGACGAAGTGCGTAGTCGCGTAAGGGGCCGCTCGATGCGATGGGTACGATGCGCAGTGCCGCGTATCCCCCCAATCCCAGCAAAGCGGCGAACGCCAGCGCGACGACGCCCCGCCGATGCAGGGGGCGCAGGCTGCCCAGGCGACTCTCCGCGACCACCGCCCCCATGGCCAGCAGCATGGGATACGCGCCGGACACGTAGTAGAAACGCCCTTTCGCGAGCAGGAAGAGGAGCAATGGCACGGCATACATCCATGCCAGCATGCGGTGGTGCCGGCTCGTGGCGAAGGCGTACAACCCCGCAAGCCACACGGGTGCGGCGATCAGGTTCACATTGAGCAGGAACTGGTCGCGCAGGAAGCCGTCAGCCCGACCCAGGCGCACATCCCGTGCATGGATGCCCTGCAGGAATCGGTACGAAATGAAGTCGTGCCGCACGAGCCAGAGCAGGTTGGGCGTGACGATCGCGAGCGCGACGAGACCTCCTGCCCAGAACCACCCGCTTTTCATATACCGGCGCGCATCGGTCAGCAACATGCCGACGAGTACGCCGACCAGCAGGAAGGCAACGGAATACTTGGTCTGCAAGCCAAGGCCGGCGACGACGCCGATCGCGATCCACCAGCGCGGCTCGTCGTCGCGCAGCAGACGGATCACGCACCATGCGATCAGCACCCACCAGAGCAGGTCGAAGGACGAGTACTGGAACTGGGTCGCCTGGAACATCGGCACGGGAGACAGCGCCACCGCCATAGCGGTAAACACCTGGGCCAGTCGGCCACCGCCGAGGTCACGCGCCATGAGCCCCGCGATGACGATCACCAGCATCTGCGCAAGCACCGAGAATAGCCGCAACCCCACCAGCGACAGTCCGAACAGCTTAAGGCCAAGGGCTTCCACGGCGGGTGTCAGCGGCGGGTATGGCACGAACCCCCAGTCCAGGTGCTGGGCATCGCTCAGGAACTGCCATTCGTCCCGATGGAATCCGTACTGCCCGTTGGTCAGCATGTGAGCCAGACCGGCCAACAGGGCGATGCCCAGCAGCGGTAAGGTCGTTATCGCTTTATGTCTGTCCATGAAAAGCCTTGTCATGCGATACCCTCATCTTATTACTCAACGCGGACGACCACGATGGGCCTACTCGATATCTTCATGCGCAAGCCGAGCCCGGATAGCTTTGCCGACATGGTGATGAAACGGGCACACGTGCTTTCACCGCAGCTATCGGCCAGGTACGACGACAAGGCATTCCAGATCCATTTCGATTCGCCGGAAGGCAAGCCGTGGACGATGAACCTCCATAACGCCTATCGGGATGCCCTCGCCGCATCTCATGCGAAGCGCGGCGCGGTCATCGAGCACTACCTGCTCTCCATGACGCATGGCCTCGCGGATGATAGCGCCGAGGGTATTGCCGCCAACCTGATGCCGGTCATCCGTGACACCGCCATGTTCGACTGGATGCGGCTGTACGCCAGGGCCGCGGGCGACTTATCGACCGACACAGGACCACTCGCGCGAACGTTCACGGACAATCTCTCGGTCGCACTGGTCCTGGATTCGGAACGCGCGACTCAGACCGTTGGTCGAGGACAGCTGGCGATAGCCGGCCTGGATCGCGATGCCGCCTTTCGCCAGGCCGTCGACAATCTGCGGGACAGGACGGACCCGTCGGGCATGTCTCGGCAGGGCGGCGTCTGGATATCCACGTGGAACGACATCTACGATGCATCGCGACTGCTGCTCACCGACATGATTCACCGCCTGGATGTGCATGGCGAGCCGGTGGCGATCATTCCCTCGCGCAACCACCTGCTGGTGACGGGAAGCCTCGATGCGGAAGGTCTCGAACGTATCGCTACACTCGCGGCGGATGTGCTCGAGCAGGACACGCGACCGCTGGGCGATCAGTTTCTGCTGCTGCGCGATGGAAACTGGCTTCCCTTCGAGACACCGCTTTCGCCTGAAACGGCGCGCCGCCTGTCGCTGGCGCGCTACAGGCGCCTCGACGGCGCGTACGGGGAACAGAAGAAGGTATTGGAAACCATCCACGAGAAAGAGCAGACCGATCGCTTTGTCGCCTCATATCGCGCCGCGGAGGAGACCCATACCGGGCGCATCTTCAGTACCGCACAGTGGACTCGCGGCGTCGAGACCTTGCTGCCCCGGGGCGACCAGTTGTTGCTGTTCTGCGATGTCCGGCGAGAACTGCTGACGATTGACTGGGAAGACGCCGTAGCGCATATCCCGCAGCTTGCCGTGCCCTGTGCGGACCTTTGCCCTCCCCGTTTCCTCCTGACCGATTTTCCGGACGACGCTACCTATGAGGTACTCAAGCAAAAGTCCCTCAATGTGCAGCCTGTCCCCGACGATTGAAACAGGATAATGCGTGTTTTTCGGACCTAGTGCAGCGGCACCAGCCGAAACGTGCTCGTCGCCACGCCCGGTTGCAACGGCGTCAGCTGGCCGAGCCGCCAGGCGTCGGTGCCGGCCAGGTAGGTCGATGCCAGCGGGTGGTCCGTCTGGCCACCGGGCATGTGCAGCAGGCTGCGTGCCGCGTCACCGGGCGCGGCCACCATCCGTTCCGAAGCGCCGAACCGGGGCGCGCTGACGAACGGCATGTCACGGTCGCCGGACAGGGGCTGCGCGCGCGCGTCGAGGAACCGGGCAACGATGCCCGGGAAGGCGCCCGACAAGGGGTGCCGCAGATTGAGCACGTTCTCGTCGCCCCAGGTGGCCTTGCCGTCCTGCGCCACGTCGCGCAGCGTCGCCAGGCACGCCTCGTCGAGAAGATCGTCCCAGCTGGCATAGCGAGGGTCGCGCAGGTGCGATGAGGACGGTGCGTGGATCAGCTGCCAGACGGCGTACTCGGGTGCGGTACCTTCGGGCCACGCAAAATCCTTGAAGCGCCGGGTAGCCAATGCCACGAAGGGACGCAGCACCCTTGCAGTCACTTCTTCGTGGAAACGTCGCACGGCGCCATAGCCGGGGCTGGACGCATCCGCGCTGGCCCCCCACCGGGCGACGCGATCGTGCAGCGCGGCCAGTCCGGCCTCGTCGGCATGCCTGGCCCGCGCCTTGTCGATGACCTCAAGCATCAACGCCTGCCATCGCGCGAGGAACACGGCGCGGTCGTCGCGCTGGATGGCCAGCATGGCGGCAGGTGTGGCGGGGTGGCCGCCGGCAAGGTCGTCGCGGATCTGCCTGGCACGGGCGCCCAGGTTGTAGCCCCCATTGCCCAGCAGCGCCAGGGACGCACCGCCGACCGCGCGGTTATTCGCCGTCCACAGATACCCCTGCGGCGGGTTCTCCACCCGCGGATACCGCGACGCGTCCAACCATCCCGACCACCCTGCCCCGGATACGCTCCAGTCGGCGGGGTTGGCGAAGCCAGCGGTGCCTCGCACCGGGATGGCGTTGCCGGCAATCGTCCAGCCGATGTGCCCCTGCCGGTCCGCGGCAAGGACGTTCTGCAACGGCAGACCGGCGTGTTGCGCGATATCGAGTGCCGCGGGCACGTCCGTCGCGTCTTCCATCTGCATGATCGCCAGGTTATAGGCGCGCGGTGAGGCACCGGTCCAGGCCAGGGCCATCGGCTCGCCCTGCGCGGACGTCGCCATGACCGGGCCCCAGCGCGTTTCCGCGATACGCAGCGGCACGGACGCGCCGCCGCGTACCTGGATCACCTCGTCCCTGTAGACCATGGCCTCGATACCCTGCGGCGACCGGTAACGCGTGCCCTGCGGATCGGTCGTGTGCACGACGACCCAGTCCTGCACATCGGCGTAGCTGTTGGTGAAGCCCCAGGCGACCTGTTCGTTCTGGCCCGTCACCAGCGCGGGAGTGCCCGGCAGGGTAAGGCCGGCCACCTGCCGCACGACAACCTTGCCGTTGGCGTCGGCCTGCCCGTAACGAAGCGTCGCGCGGTACCAGATGTTCGGCACGCCCAGGCTCAGGTGCATGTCGTTCGCCAGCAGCGCGCCAGGGTCGGACGCACTCGTGCCGGCCACGGCGAACGCATTGCTGCCGATGTCGGCCCCTTGCCGCGGTGAGAAAGACAGGTCCAGCGCCACCGCGTCGTCCGTGTGCGATGGCAGGACGAACACCGACGCGTCCGGCACGGGCGGCGCGTTGGACACCGAACCATCCAACGCGGCTTCCCATGTGGGATCGGGCGCGGTGAGGAAGGCCACGACCGATGGCGGAAGCACGGCGTCCAGTTGCAGCAGGCGCAGTTTGCGCTCGTTGTGGCCGCCGTCGTTGAGTTCGAGGTACATGGCGCCGAGTACCAGCAGGGAATCCTCGGGCCGCCAGGGTTGTGGCGCCTGCCGGAACACCAGGTATTCCCACGGTCGCACGCGCAGGCCGGCCAGGCCTGCGTTCACGCCCGCCGCGTAGTGCTGCAACTGGTCGCGCTGGTCGGGGGGAAGCGTCCGGTAGGCCTGCTCGGCCACCGCGCGCAGCCGATGGCGACGATAGTCCTTGTCCAGGTCGATAGCCGCGGGACCGACCAGTGCCGCCAGCTCACCGGCCGCCTTGCGTCGCATGAGGTCCATGGCGAAGAACGTGTCCTGCGCATGCGCGAAGCCGAGTGCGAACGATGCGTCCGCCCGGCTGGCTGCGTCGATGGTCACCGCGCCCACCGCATCGCGCGCGATCGTCACGGGCGAGGCGACGGAGGCCGCGACATCGCCTTCGGTGGTGGCGGCACCTGCATGGAGCAGCACGAACACGGCAACGAGGATCGATGCGGCCGCCCCGAGGACCAGCGCCACGATCAGGGCGATCAGCCGGCGCACATGCCGATAGGTGAGATGCGTCACGTTTTTGTCCTTTGTCGAAGGCATCCTATTCGTCCGTCGCGGGCACTCACCTGCGGGCGGACATCCAGGACGGCAACGCGCATACGTGCGGGAAAACGAGACGAATCTACACCTTTATCGACAATTACAATCGATTGCATCACGAATCGTAACTCTTTTCGACGACATCACCGTTGAGGAACACACCATGATGAACATGCGACTCTCCCTCCTGGCGGCACTGGCCGCGGTCGTGCCGATTTCCGCGTCGATGGCGCAATCCCCCTCGTCGATCTACAGCCTGGAGGAATTGAAGACAGCGGCAGACAACGGCGCGAACATCGCCGTCACCGTGGACCTCACCAAGTGCAAGCCGACCGGTACCACGACCGCGCCGGGCACCACGAAGGGTGGCCTGAAGATCGGCGCCTACCGCGTGACGCCGGATGGCGTCTTCAGTTTTTCCGACGCGCATGAAACCGTCGGCCAGGACGGCAAGCCGTTGTGGCAGTTCCTCCGCTACCAGGTCAAGCCGGACCAGACCGTCGCGTTCACGGCATTCATGTATTCCCTGCCGACCTATACGCCGCTCGGACCCGAGATCACGTACGAGTGCGGGATCAACCGTGGGGTGACCTTTATTCCCGAGCACCACTGAGTACGTCGCATGCCCTTGCCGAGCGACCGGATGTGCCGTTTCGGCAGCAACACGTGAACGCAAGTGACCATGCGTTGCGCCCGGGCAACCCGGGGTGTACACGAAAGGCAGGCATCCTCGCCGGTCACGGCATGGGTGCCTGCCTTTCGTGACATTCCGATCGTTACCGCCCAGGGAACAACGCCCATGAAAACCACCCTCGCCGTCCTCGTCCTGATCGTGGCAGGCGCTTCCGCGCACGCCGTTGACGCCCGCCAGCTGACCACCCCGGACAACGCCCCGCGCAATGCGCCGGTGTGCCCGGAGGGCCAGGTCGCCGAGTTCGTCGGTGTGATCAACGGCAAGGCCACCTGGCGCTGCGTGCCCGCTTAAACGGCGCCGTGCAACCTGAGGGCGAATCGGCCACTATGCCCGTTTGAATGGGCGGGTTGTTTGTCATGAGCGAGGCCAAGCCGTCCTCGGGTCCGGTCGTCGCACTGGGCGCCACCGTCGTCATCTGGGCGTTCAGCTGGATCGTGATGAAGCTGGCGATGCGCTACGCCGGCCCGTTCGACTTCTCAGCGTTGCGCTACGCGCTGGGCGCCGCCCTGCTTTTCGTCGTCGTGCTGGTGCTGCGCCGGCCGCTGGCGCCGCCACCGCTCGCCGGCACGATCGTCACCGGGCTGGCCCAGACCGCTGCGTTCCAGGGACTGGGCCAGTGGGCCCTGACCTCCGGTGGCGCCGGTCACGTGGTGCTGCTGGCCTATGCCATGCCGTTCTGGGCCGTGTTGCTCGCGTGGCTGTTGCTGGGCGAACGTCCACAGCGCCGGCACTGGATCGGCATGGCGCTGGCCGCGGCGGGACTCGTCTTCGTCATCGCACCCTGGCACGGTCTCGGCAACCCGCTGAGCACCGGCATGGCCCTGCTGGGCGGGATGTGCTGGGCGCTGGGCACGGTGGTCAGCAAGCGCATGTTCCAGCGCCACCAGCCCGATCCGCTGACCTTCACCGCATGGCAGATGACCTTCGGCGCCCTGGCCCTGGCGGTCGTCGCCTTCCTCGTCCCGCAACGGACCATGGTCTGGAGCCCGGCGTTCATCGCCGGGCTGGCCTACTCGGTCATCCTGGCCACCAGCCTGGCCTGGACGCTCTGGCTGCTGGCGGTGCGTCGCCTGCCCACGGCGCTGGCCTCCATGTCGTCGCTGGCGGTGCCCGTGCTCAGCGTGCTGATGGCATGGTGGGTGCTGGACGAGAAGCCCCTGCCCAACGAATGGGTGGGCATGGGCTTCATCGTCGCCGGACTGGTCGCCGTCAGTGGCGTGACGATCAGAAGTCGTAGCTGACCGAGAGCCGTGCGTAACGCGGCTGCTGGCGGATCGTCACCGTGCGATACAGCGGATTGGTCAGCTGCGGGCTGAGTTCGCTATAGGGAGACAGCTGCAGCGGCCGCTGCTCGTTCATCAGGTTGAAGATGTTCGCGCTGAAGCTCAGCTTGTGGTCCGCGAACGCTGGGCTATAGGTCGCGCCGATGTCCAACTGGCGGGTCCACGGCAGGTGGCCCTGCTTGCCCGGACGCGACGGCTCGCCGTTGCAGAAATGGTAGAGGCTGCCGTACGACAACGGATCGGTGCCGTCGGCGCCGTAGAAACCGAGGCAGTGCCGGGGGCTGCCGGAGATGATCGCCAGGTTGGCCGACACCAGCCACTCGGGATCGATCTGGTAGTAGCCGTAGAGCTTGATCTGGTGCGTGTGGTCGTTGTTCTGCGGCCCGTTCGCAAACTGCATGATCGACGCGCCGTCCCAGTCGTAGCTGGTGGATGCGTTGGCCTGGCTGACGTCGGAACGAAGCTGGCCCTCGGTGTTGCCGTAGCTGCGCGAGAACACGTAGTCGAACTTGGCGTACCAGTGCCCGTCGAACGGATGCTCCAGCAGCGTTTCCAGGCTGTAGTACTGGCGCTTGAGCTTCGGGAAGCCGAGCTCCGCGTTGCTCATCGGCACCTCGACGTAGTTGCCGCTGGCGTCCACGAGCGTGAACGTGTTGGCCCGGCCGGGGTTGATCAGGAAGCAGCTGTTGCTGGTGGACGCGTCGTAGCCCAGCTGCGCCGACTTGGCCAGCACGGCGTTGCGGTCGCAGTAGTCGTCGATCGCGTTGCGCAGGTTGCGGTACATCAGCTTCGCGCCGTAGACCCACTCGGGGCCCGCGGTCTTGGTAAAGCCGAGGATGTATTCGTCCTGCTTCTCCGCCGTGAGTCCCTTGGCGGTGGTCACCTTGGGATCGGGCTGCTGGCCGTAGAGGTTCAGGCCGGAGACCGGCCCGGACATCGGGGTCAGGCCGGTGGGCGTGCCGTCGGCGGCGATCCCGCCATAGGTGTAGTACTGCACGGTGTTGGTCGTGGCGGCCGCGGAATTGAGTGCGGGGTTCAGCGGCAGGCCGAGGTAGTAGCGTCCTGCGTTGCCGTACACCTTGAAGCTGGCGTCTCCCATCACGTCCCAGCTGAAGCCCAGGCGTGGGGCCCACTGCGGCTTGGTCTGGGTGATGTAGGCCTGGCTGGCGGAATCGTAGTTGGTGAACTGGTCGTTGCGCAGGCCCAGCTGCAGCAGCAGCCGATCGTTCACCTGCCACTTGTCCTCGACGTACTGCGCGCGCTGCGTCGAGCGCACCGTGGCGATCTGGCTGTAGGTGTTCTTCTGGACGAAATAGCCGTCCGCGCCGTTCGGGAAGTCACCCGTGGCACCCACGCCCAGATCCGAGTTGATCGGCACGTTGGGCAGCGACTGGCTGTACGACCAGGTGTAACCCGGGCCGGACGACTCGCTGCCCTGGTTGGCGGCCTTGGCGGTCAGGTTGTCGATACCGACGCTGATGGTGTGGTCGCCGATCGCATAGGCAAGGTCGAGCCGGGTGTTGGTCGTGAAGTTGCCGCGCTTGGGATCGCTCAGGCCATCGGTGGTCTGCGCGTTGCCGATGGGCACCCCACCGTTGAGCGCCGGGTTCTGGTTCACGTCGCCGTCGATGTAGGTGAGGCTGCCGTCGTAGTTGGCCGGTGCCTGGTAGGCCTGCGTGTGCATCTTGCCGTACTCGGCCGTGAGCGTCAGCGCATCGGTGATATAGCTGGTGAACTTGCCGCTCCACAGGTCGCCGCCGTTCTTCTGCCGGTCCGCATCGTTGACGAAGGCACCGCGTCGCTTGGCCACGTAGTCGTAATCGTAGTAGCTGCCGCGGTTCTCGGTCTTGTCCGAGGCACCGGTCAGCTCGAGGATGTTGCTGTCGGTGATGTTCCAGTCCAGCTTGGTGTACCAGCGCGGCATGGTGCTGCGCGACTTCTCGAACGAGTTGCTGGCTTCCTCGTTGGCCACGGTCTGGGTGTCACGGCGTTCCACTTCGGCCGCGGCGAAGACGTAGAGCTTGTCCTTGATCAACGGGCCGCCGGCATAGACCGACGCCGTGCTGTCGACGTTGCGGTTGTCGCGGTTGTACGCATACAGGTTGCCGGCC
Organism: Luteibacter sp. ME-Dv--P-043b; assembly: GCF_030209605.1. NCBI lineage: Bacteria > Pseudomonadati > Pseudomonadota > Gammaproteobacteria > Lysobacterales > Rhodanobacteraceae > Luteibacter > Luteibacter sp. ME-Dv--P-043b. The sequence continues at coordinate 66,647 of NZ_JARVRT010000030.1, read as the reverse complement.
TTGGCCGATTGCGGCACGCCGCTGGCGTAATAGTTGTTGGCGCCCTTGGCACGGGCGAACTGCGGCTCCCAGAGGAACTGCACCCCGTAATGCCAGGTATCGGTACCGCGCTTGCCCACCGCGTTGATCACGCCGCCGTCGGAGCGACCGTACTGCGCGCTGTAGCCGCCGGTGTACACCTCTTCCTGGTCGATCGCGCCATACGGCAGCGTGATACCGCCGAGGGCCTGCAGCGGGTCCGTCGTGTTGAAGCCGTTGATGTAGTACGCGTTGGCGTTGGCGGACGACCCGCCGAAGCTCACCAGCGACTTGCCGGTGTCACTGGTGAACCCGCCGCTGTTGGGGACCACGCCGGGGGCCAGCTGGGCAATCTGTTCGGCGGTACGGCCCAGGGGCAGCTTCGCCAGCTGCTGCGCGTCGATCACGGTACGCGAATCGACACTGGCGACATCGATCGGGGGTGTCGCGTTGGCGGACACCTGCACGCCGTCGAGCGTGGCGGCCTGCGCCGTCCCGGCGGAAAACGAGACCTCGCTCGCGTTGCCGACGCGCACGGCCACGTTGTCGCGCGTGTCCAGCACCTTGCCGTCCCGCAACAGCGTCACCTTGTAGGTGCCGATCGGCAGGGCCGGCGACTTGTACCGCCCACTCGCATCCACCGGCAGGTCGCGACTCACGCCGCTCTGGTTTTCCACGCGTACCGTCGTGCCGGCCGCGACGGGCACGTCGCCGAACAGGCTGCCCGTGGTCGACTGCGCGAAGGCGACCGGCATGCCGGCGGCGGCGAGAGCGAGGCACAACGCGTGCAGCGGAAGGCGACGCGAGAAAGGCGATGTCGGCATGGGAAGGCCCCTGTAGCGGCATGACCGTGCGCACGGGACCCTCCCGTGGACGAGATGCAAGTGAATGGGATTGCCGGCGCCGTGAAGGCCGACGCCTCACCTTCTAACATCGCGTAAACGTTTACACAACGGTTACATGAGCGTTACGTAAAAGTCGCAAGTTATTGCGCCTGCTTGGTTTTCAGGGGGCGTTGTTCGGCGTGGACATTTACGCCGGAGCACGCATCGGGCGTGAGCCGCGTGGGGTCGATCACGACGTGGCGCATGTGCGATCTCTCCCACGTGTAAAGCACATGCACGCGGCCGTCCGCCGACTGGATGATCGCGGGGTACGAGTATTCCTTGCCGGGGTGGTCCTCCAGCGTGAGGACGCGCTTCCAGTGGTGCCCGTCGGCACTCAGGGCGACAGCGAGGGTTCCTCGACCGTCCCACCAGTCCTTGCCCGGCAGCGTGGGGTTGTAGACCAGCAGGTAGCGCCCGTCGGCCAGGGCCACCGCGTCGATCCCCGCGTTGGGATTGTCGATGTCGAGCAGGCGCAGCGGCGACCACTGTCGGCCACCGTCGTGCGAGCGGGTGTCGAACAGGCGCCCCTGCTTCGTGCGGCCGATCGCCTGCAACGTACCGTCGCCATGCACCAGCAGGCTGGGCTGGATCGCGTCGATGCCTGCGGAGGCCACGTCGGGCTCGCGCTGCCAGGTGCGGCCCTCGTCGTCGGAACGTTCCATATGGATATGCCAGTCGCCCTGCTCCGTGCTGGACGGACTGACGATAGCCCCATCGGCCAGCTGCACCGGCTTGTCCTTGATCGGTCCCAGGATGCCCGGCGGCAATGCGCGGGCCGCCGACCAGTGCGCGCCGTCATCGCGAGAGGTCATCACCATGCCCCACCAGTGCTGCGGGTCGGGGCCCACCTTGTAGAACAGCATCAGGCTGCCCGCGCGCGACCGGAACAGCACCGGGTTCCAGGTGGGCAGCCGCGATCCGTCCGCCTGGACGCCGGTGGCGACCTCCCGTGGCGGCGTCCATCCCTTCGCGTCGCGTCGTGCCAGCCAGATAACCACGCTGGGATCGCGCTCCTGCTTGCCACCGAACCATGCCGCCACCAGTCCGTGCGGGGTATCGACGAGGGTGCCGGCGTGGCTTGCGGCCGTCGGCGAGGGATCGGCGACGAAGTCGCGACTCACCACGGCGTGGCACGGGTCGCCCGGCTCGGCCACCACCGTGGGGGTCACCAGTGCCAGACCCAGGCACGCGGCGGCAGCGAAGGCGGCGCGGCTACGGACCACGGGGCGGCGCGGTAGCAAATCGAACATGGCATGACCTTTCAGGAGCGCCGGGCGATCACTCACCTTATCCTCACCAAACACGCTCATATATGAACAGAAGTTTCTGAAAGCTCAATTTTGCCAAATTTTTACTCCAGATCGGCTCGTCGTGGCCGCTGACGAGGAAGCACCGACTACCGATGAGCAAAAATGGCAACGTTAAGCGTCAAGGCACAATTGGCGATCCTCGCGGGTGGACTCGCCCTGGCGATGGTGGCGACCTGCGCGTCCGGGCTTTACGCCCTCTCGGCAACGGGCGAGGCACTGCGCACCGTCTACGAGGACCGCACGGTCTGCATCCAGCAGCTGTCGATCGTGAGCGATCGCCTGCGCGACGAGGCGGCCCAGCTGTCACGGGCCGCACTGGACCCCTCGCGGTTCCCGGCTCGCGATGCGGTGGCTGCCAGTCTTTCGCATCGCGGCACGCTGGAGGCGCAGTGGAAAACCTACGCGGCCACGTACTGGACGCCTGACGAACGGAAACTGGCCGAAGCCTTCCATGCCTCGTACGAGACGCTGGAAAGCCAGGGCTTCGCCGCGACCCGCAAGGCCCTGGAGGCCGGCGACACCGCCGGCGCCGACAAGCTGCTGCACGCCTCGGTCGATGTCCTGCTGCCGCGCACCCTGTCGCACCTGGACGCCCTGCGCACGTTGCAGATCGACGTGGCCTCCAGCGAATACCAGGGCTCGCGCGAGCGCTATGCACTGTTGTGGCGCACCCTGCTCGGCATCGCCACGGGTGGCCTGCTGATCGGCGCCGGCGTCGGCGTGTGGACGGGGCGCCGCCTGTACCGCGCCCTGGGCGGGGAACCGATCTACGCCGCGGAAGTGGTCCGCCGCATCGCCGATGGCGACCTCACCGTGCGCGTGGACCTGAAGGCCGACGATTCGTCGAGCCTGCTGCATTCCATCGCCACGATGCGCGACCACCTCTGCGGCATCGTTACCGGCATCAAGCAGTCCAGCCACTCCATCGCCATTGCCGCGGAACAGATCTCTCAGGGCAACTCCGACCTTTCCCAGCGCACCGAGGAACAGGCCGCCTCGCTGGAGGAAACCGCCGCGAGCATGGAGCAACTGACCGCCGCCGTGCGCGAGAACACCGACAACGCCATGCTGGGTACGACCCTCGCCGGCACCGCCTCGGCGACGGCCAAGCGCGGTGGCGAAGCCGTCGCACGCGTGGTGGACACGATGGAGGGCATATCGAGCAGCTCCGCCCGCGTCGGTGACATCGTCGGCGTCATCGATTCGCTCGCCTTCCAGACCAACATCCTGTCGCTGAACGCCGCCGTGGAAGCGGCCCGTGCCGGCGAGCATGGCCGTGGCTTCGCCGTGGTGGCCAGCGAGGTGCGTTCGCTGGCACAGCGCAGCGCTACCGCCGCGAAGGAGATCCGCGGCCTGATCGACGCGTCGATGGAGCGGGTCGCCGAGGGTTCGTCCATGGTCGCCGAGGCGGGATCGACGATCGAGGGCGTGGTCACCGCGGTGTACCAGGTGTCCGGCGTCATGACCGGCATCTCCGCGGCGTCGCAGGAGCAGGCCTCGGGTATCGAGCAGGTCAATCGCGCGGTGACGCAGATGGACCAGGTGACCCAGCAGAATGCCGCGCTGGTCGAGCAATGCACGGCCGCCTCGCGATCCATGGCCGAACAGGCACAGTTGCTGCGCACCGCGGTGGACGTGTTCCGCCTCGAAGCGGCCTGATCCGAGCCTCAGGTTATTGCGATCCGTGGCGCGCAACGACGCCCGGATCGCAATAACTTGCTTCATTGTATCTTTCACGCATGAGAAAGCGCATAGACGTATAGACGTCTGTGCGTCTTTTGCGATCCAGCGCACTTTTCAATCGCGTTACAAGGGAATACGCTCGGCTCATTCCCGGGCAACCATTTGCCTTGGGAAGACGCGGCCGGTCCGCGTCGGCGAAGGCGGTGCCGACGCTTTCGCGCACGACAAACAGGGGAACCACAAAACTCGAGGGAGACGATCCATGACGTATCGCAAGTCGTTGCTGTGCGCGGCTGTCCTGTGCGCGCTTTCAGCACCTGCCGCCGTATTCTCGCAAACCGCCGCGTCCGCGGTCGCCGATATCGACACCACGGAGGCACCACGGATCACGCAGGCGGTCGATGCCCGTCAACGTGTTGCCATTGCCGGGAGCCACATCCCGCTGGTCGATGCCGTCGCCGCGACCTCCGTCGCCACCGACGACCTGCCGATGAACCACCTGCAGCTCGTGCTCAAGCGCAGCGCGAAGCGCGAAGCCGCCTTGAAGAAGGTGATCGCCGAGCAGAACGACCCCTCCTCCGCCCGCTTCGGTCGCTGGCTCACCCCGGAAGCCTTCGGCAAGAGCTTCGGCGTCACCGACGCCGATCTCGCCACCGCCGTGTCCTACCTCACGGCCCAGGGCTTCACCGTCAACGGTGTCTATCCCAGCCGCATGCAGATCGACTTCTCGGGTTCCGCCGGGCAGGTGCGCAACGCCTTCGGCGTGCAGGAAAAATACTATGCGGTGGACGCGAAGCAGCACCTGGCCAACGCCGGCGACGTGACGATTCCCAAGGCCTTGAGCGATGTCGTCGCAGGCGTGGCCGGCCTGACCGACCTGCGTCCGCAGGCGCAGCACACGCCTTTCGTGCATGCCGCGCGCGATCCGTCGGGTACGGGCTTCATCCGCAAACCCGCCACGGGTACCTCCGCCGATGTGGCCGCGGCCAAGGCCAGCCCGCAGCTGTTCCCGTTCAACGACACGATACGGCTGCTGACCCCGTACGACATGAGCGTCATGTACGGCACCGCGCCGCTGATCGCCTCCGGCATCACCGGCAAGGGCATCACCGTGGCCGTGGTGGAGGACGCCGACATGCCCAAGGCGGACTGGGACAACTTCGTCAAGACCTTCGACCTGGCGAAATACGGCGGTACGTACGCCCTGGTCAATCCGCCGGCAGCGGGCCTGTCCAGCACCAACTGCATCGACCCGAACGTCAGCGCCGGTATCGAGGAGGAATCCGGTGAAACGCTGCTCGACGCCGAATGGGTCACCGCCATGGCCCCCGGCGCCACGCTGAAGGTCGCCACCTGCGACGACTCCGGCACGAACAACTTCTTCGGTGGCGTGTACACCGCGGCGAACAACCTCATCAACGGCGCCGACCGGCCGGACATCATCAGTGCCAGCTACGGTTTCGACGAACTGGACGTGGACGTCGCGACCAAGATCGCCCTGGACGGCATGTGGCAGCAGGCCGCCGCCGAAGGCATCTCGGTGTTCGTTTCCACCGGCGATTCCGGCGTGAACACGGGCTACAACGGGTCGGCATTCATCACGCTGGGCATCAGCGCCAATGCGCTGGCAACCTCGCCATACGTTACCGCGGTGGGCGGCACGGATACGGCCGATGTGCTGGACAAGACCACGGCCACGTATTTCGCGGCCAAGCCGAACAGCGTGCTGGGCAGCGCGTTGTCCTACGTACCCGAGATCCCGTGGAACGAGTCCTGCGGCAACGGCGTGGCAGCCAAGGCCAACGGCTATGCCAGCGCAGTGAAATTCTGCCAGGCACAGTACGCCAAACTGGGCCGCTTCAACACGCCGTTCACGGCGGAAGGCTCCAGTGGCGCGCCTGCGTTGTACAACGAGAAGCCGGCATGGCAGGCCAAGGTGCACGGCGCATCGAAGGACGGGGCACGCGACATACCTGACGTGGCCCTGTTCGCCGGCAGCTACGGTAATGTCACCTACGCGGTGACGTGCGATTCCAGCGCGCTGTGCGCGCCGGGCCTGCCCAACGGAGCCGACGGCAGCGGTGGCACGTCGCTGGCATCGCCCATGTTCGCGGCCATCCAGGCCCTGGTGAACCAGTCCACCGGTCGCCGGAAGCAGGGTGTGGCGGCGACCACGCTCTATGCCCTGGCCGCAAACGAGTACGGCACCGCCGACGGCGCGGCGCCCGCCACGCTGGCCGCGTGCGATGCCGACAAGGGCGCCACCGGCACCGCCGGTTGCGTGTTCCACAACATCACCCGCGGCGGCATCTCGACCAACTGTTCCACGGGTGCCGACAACTGCTATGCCTATACGGGGCCCTACGGACTGACCTCGATCACCACGAAGAAGTACAAGGAGGCCTACCCCGCGCAGCCTGGCTGGAGCTTCGCCGCCGGCCTGGGCTCGGTCAACGCCGCCAACCTGGCCAAGGCCTGGAAGGCATACAACAAGCAACACTGACGAGGCCCCGTCCACGGCGCGACACGCCGTGGACGGGATCGTGGTGCGATGGCGGCGCATTGAGCACGCCGGTGTTTTGTGGAACCCTCGGTATTCGTTGCCGTGAGGATGTCCGCATGCAGGCTGCTTCGCCCGTGTCACGCGTTCGCCGGCTCGTGCCGGCACTCTCCCTCTTCCTGGCCGTGCCGGCGATAGCCGCGTCGCCGCAGGCGACGCTCACCGTGGCGAACGGCGGTCGGCCCGTGCTGACGGTGCGCGATCCTGGCAGTGCCCTGCCGATCACCATCGCACTCGGCCTGAAGACGACCGCGGCGGATCTCACCCAGGGGCTGACCCTCCAGCGCACCACCGAACACCACGGCATCGTCGAGCACTACCGCATGACCACCGGCAAGCGCCTGCAGCGCGAGGCCACCTTCGACGAGACCCGTTACGCACTGCGTAACGCCATGGGCCAGCAGCTCGATGTCGTGCTGCGCACGGCACCCGATGGCATTGCCTTCCGCTACGAACTTCCCGGCGTGCACCAGGCCACCGTTACCGGTGAAGCCACCGCCTTCGCCGTCCCCGCCCACTCGCCCGCCTGGCTGCTGCCATACGGCCCCCAGTACGAAAAAGAACGCATCCAGACGACGGCAGGCACGGCGGCCGCCGGCGACTACGGGTACCCCTCGCTGTTCCGGCTGGGCGGGCACTACGCCCTGATCACCGAAGCCAATGCCGATGGCCGCTACGACGGCAGCCGCCTGGTCCATGCCGCGGGTAGCGGCACCTATACCCTCGCCCTTGCCGATCCCCGCGTCGACAGCCAGGGCGTGACCCCGTGGCGCGTGGTGATCGCCGGCGATCTTGCCACGGTCACCGCATCCACCCTGGTGGACGACCTGGCCGACCCGGCACGCTTCGACGACACCGCGTGGATACGGCCCGGCCGCGTGGCCTGGTCGTGGCTGAGCGAGCACGACAGCCCCTCGAACGTGCAGCGTCAGCGGGCGTATGTCGATTTCGCCGCGCGAAACCGTATCCCTTACGTGCTCGTCGACGAAGGCTGGAGCGACACGTGGGTGCCCGACCTGGTGCGCTATGCGAACGGCAAGGGCGTGGACATCCTGCTCTGGTACCACTGGTCGAAGCTGGACACGTCGAGCAAGCGCATGGCGGAGCTGACCCGGATCAAGGGCTGGGGCGTCAAGGGCGTGAAGATCGACTTCATGGAATCCGACTCGCAGGCCCGCTTCCGCTGGTACGACGATACCCTGGCCGACACCGCCCGCCTGCACCTGATGGTGAATTTCCACGGTGCCACCATCCCCCACGGGCTGGCGCGCACCTGGCCGCACCTGATGACGATGGAAGGCGTGCGCGGCGCGGAGAACGATCCGCCTGTCGCCGGCAACACGATCCAGCCGTTCACGCGCAACGTGGTCGGTTCCATGGATTACACGCCGGTGGCCTTCGACACCGGGACGCAGAAAGCCAGCATCGCGCACGAAGTGGCGCTACCCATCGTCTTCGAGTCGGGCTGGACGCATCTGGCCGACCGGCCGGAGGCGTACGAGCGTCGTCCGCTGGCCCTCGCCTTCCTCAACCAGGTGCCCACCGTGTGGGACGACACGAAACTGATCGCCGGCACGCCCGGACAGGAGGCGATCATCGCGCGGCGCAGCGGCGACCGCTGGTTCATCGGCGCAATTGCCGCGGGGCCTGCCCGGCGCCTGACCGTGCCGGTGGCATCGCTCGGCACGGGCCCGTGGCATGCGGATATCGTGCGTGACGGCCATGACCGGAGCGACGTGGCACGCAGCGCGCAGACGCTCGCCGCGGACGGCACGCTCGCCTTCGACGTGCCGCAGGACGGCGGCTTTGCGGCGGTGCTGTGCCCGGCAGCGACGGCCACCCCGGACGATGGCTGCTATCGCCGATGACCGTTACGACGCCTTCGGCGCCTTGTGCTTGCGGGTATACGCCTGGAAGGCCTCGATGGCCGGGTCGCGGCGCAGGAGCTTGGAGGCGGGATCGACCGTGAACGTCGCGCCCGGCGGCAGGGCCACCTCGCCCTGCCCCGCAGTCATCGGAAGCGTTACCACGTTGTCCCCGATACGCACCTCCACGGGCAGCGGGAACGGACCCTTGCCCGGCACCTGCCAGGCGAGGTGCAGCTGCTGGCCTTCGCGCGTCACCTTCAGCTCCGGCAGGGCCGCCTGGTAGAGGTACACGTCGAAGAACCAGCGCATGTCACGGCCCGTCACACGGTTCACGATGTCGATGAAATCCTTCGTGGTGGCGTAGCGCGGCGCGAACTGGCCAGGCACCGGATGATCGGTGCCGTAGACCAGCTCGCGGGTCGCACGGAAGAACGCCTCGTCGCCGATCAGCCCGCGCAGGGTGTGCAGCATCAGCGCACCCTTGTTGTAGATGTCCTGCCCCGGGCCGCCGCGGGTGTCGTCGTAGACGTCTTCCTCGCGGCGCGGCTTGCCGGACACGATGGGATGCTTGTTGTCGATGCGCGCGCGCAGCTGCATCAGGCTGGCGAAGTAGGCCTGGCTGCCGCCCAGCGATCCCGCGTACAGCGGCTGCATGTACGTGGCGAACGCCTCGTGCAGCCACATGTCGTCCCAGTTGGCGTTGGTGACCTGGTTGCCGAACCACTCGTGCGACAGCTCGTGCTGCAGCAGGTCGTCGTAGCCGTAGACATTCTTCGCATAGGCGTTGCCATAGGCGTTGATCGTCTGGTGTTCCATGCCCTTGAACGGGGTTTCGGCCACGCCCATCTTCTCGCCGCCGAACGGATACGGTCCGACGGCGCTTTCGAGGTAATCGAGCATGGCGGGAAACTCGGCGAACAGGGCCTTCGCCTGGCTCTCGTCGTCCACGTACCAGTAATGCAGCGGCACCACATTACCGAACCGGCTGCGATACGACGCGGACAATTCGCGATACGGCCCGATGTTGAGCGCCACGCCGTAGGTGCTCACATCGTGGCTGCGCCAATGGTAGGTACGCCTGCCCTCGGCCTCATCCATGCCCATGGCCACGCCGTTGCCCACCGCCACCAGCGGCGCCGGCACCGTAATGTGCTCGTCGACCACCTGCGGGCGGCCCATGGGGTGATCGATACACGGCCAGAACAGGTCGCAGCCCTCGCCCTCCACCGCGGTCGCCACCCAGGGCATGCCGTTCGGCGCCTTCGTCCAGACGAAGCCGCCGTCCCACGGCGCGTGCACCGCCGTATGCGGGCTGCCGTGATACACCACGCGCACCGTGGTCCGCGCGCCCTTCTCCAGCGGCCGCGGCAGGTCGATGGACAGTCGTCCGTCGGGATTGCGCCAGGTGGCGCTCGCCAGTGCCTTGCCATCGACCTCGACACGGTCGATCGGCAGGTTGCGATCCAGGTCCAGCACGATGCGGCGCAACGGTGCCGTCACCCCGAAGGTCAGCCTGGCATCCCCTTCGATCCAGTGCCGCACCGGGTCCACGCGGATGCCGAGGTCGGCATGCTCGAAGGTCACCGCCATCTGCTCGGGCGCACGCGCCGCCCCGGAGTTGCGGGTCAGGTCGGTTAGCGGCGGCGGTGCCGGCGGCGTCGAGGGCGTGCATGCCGCCGTCGCAAGCGCGACACCGGCACCGAACAGGAGGGGAATACGCATACGTTGAGCGACCGTCGGCGAGTGAAATGTGCGCGGCCACCATACCCAGATGCCGCGACCCCGTCCTAGGTCGAAAGACGGATGGTAATTACGCGCGAACCCGCCACGTCGCCGGAAAGAACGAGGGCGTAGGAGCCCACGATGTGGGCGAAAAGCCAACAAAGCGAAGACGCGGCACCATCCATCGCCCCGCGTCGCGCCTATCATCCTGCGTCTACGGCGAATAAGACCGAGATTCGCTTCGTAGACGGGAACGCTCGCTCGCATGTTACCCAAGGCCTCCCTCGCCCTAGAAACGCTGAGGGCTTCGCCGACATCGTCGGCTCCTACACCGCCTATGCACCGCGATCCGCTACCATCGCGACCTTCCTCGCCAGCGCCCCTTCCCCGATGACCGACAACTCCCAGGACTACGTGGCATGGCTGCTCGAGCGCTCCATGCTGGAGAAAGCCCGCGAACGCGCCAGGCTCTATGGCGGACAGGCGCGCCTGTGGGCGTATCCGTATGCGGAAAGCCGCGGGCGTAGCGCCTCGGAGATGGCCTCGGTGTGGTTCACCGCCTATCCGGCCTCGCTGGTGACGCGCCCGGGGCAGTCGGTGCTGTCGGCGCTAGGCGAGCACGATTTGTGGCACGCGCTTTCGGTACTCGGCGTGCAGGGCATGCACGTGGGCCCGACCAAGGAGGCCGGTGGCCTGCGTGGACGCGAGAAGACGCCGACCATCGACGGGCATTTCGACCGTATCGGCCTGGACACCGACCCCGTGTTCGGCACCAGCGCCGAGTTCTCCGACATCGCGCGTATGGCGTCGGTGTTCAGCGGCATCGTCATCGACGACGTGATCCCGTCGCATACCGGCAAGGGCGCCGACTTCCGCCTGGCGGAAATGGCCTATGGGGACTACCCCGGCCTGTACCACATGGTGGAGATCCGCGAGGACGACTGGACGCTGTTGCCGGACGTGCCGGAAGGCCGCGACTCGATCAACCTCGGGCCGCTCACGGTGGACGCGCTGCACGACAAGGGCTACATCGTCGGCCAGCTGCAGCGGGTGATCTTCCTCGAGCCGGGGGTGAAGGATACCGACTGGAGCGCCACGGCGATCGTCACCGGCGTGGACGGCAAGCCGCGCCGCTGGGTGTACCTGCACTACTTCAAGGAAGGCCAGCCGGCACTGAACTGGCTCGATCCTTCCTTCGCTGCGCAGCAGCTGGTGATCGGCGACGCGCTGCACAGCCTGGACGTGATGGGCGCGCGTGGCCTGCGCCTGGATGCCAACGGCTTCCTCGGCATCGAGCGTCGCGCCGGCGGCCCGGCCTGGTCGGAAAGCCATCCGCTGTCGATCACCGGCAACCAGATCATCGCCGGCATGGTGCGCAAGGCGGGTGGCTTCAGCTTCCAGGAACTGAACCTCACCGTGGACGACATCGCGGCCATGTCGCGCGGCGGTGCGGACCTGTCGTACGACTTCATCACCCGTCCCGCCGTGCAGCATGCCCTGGCCACCGGCGACACCGAATTCCTGCGCCTGATGCTGCGCACCGTGCACCAGCACGGGATCGACCCGGCCTCGCTGATCCACGCGATGCAGAACCACGACGAACTGACCCTGGAGCTGGTCCACTTCTGGACCGCCCACGCCACCACGCCGTTCTTCTTCAAGGGGCAGACCATGCCCGGCGCGCTGCTGCGCGAGCAGATCCGCGAGGCCATGTACGAGCGGCTCAGCGGCGAGCACGCCCCGTACAACCTGCGCTTCGTCACCAACGGCATCGCCTGCACCACGGCCAGCCTGGCGGCGGCCGTGCTGGGCCTGCGCGACCTGGACGCGCTGTCCGCCGAGGACATCGAGCAGATCCGCAAGCTGCACCTCCTGCTGGTGATGTTCAACGCGCTGCAGCCGGGCGTGTTCGCCATTTCCGGGTGGGACATCGTCGGTGCGCTCACCCTGCCCGTGGACGACGTATCCTCGCTCATGGGTGACGGTGACACGCGCTGGATCAATCGCGGTGCGTATGACCTGATGGAGCTGGACCCGGAAGCCACCGTCTCCGGCCAGGGGCTGCCCCTGGCACGCACGCTGTACGGCAGCCTGAAATCGCAGCTGGAAGACACCACCTCGTTCGCCAGCCGCGTGCGCCGCGTGCTCACGGTGCGCCATGCCACCGGGTTGGCCAGCGGCCACCAGCGGCCCATTCCGGACGTGGAAGCCGCGGGCCTGCTGGTGATGCTGCATGACCTGCCCGCCGGACGCGGCGTGCAGATCACCGCCCTGAACTTCACTGCCGAGCCGATCGACGAGCGCCTGGTGCTGGAGAACGTGGGAGCCGGTCCGGTCGTGGACCTGCTCAACGAGACGCTGGAAGGCGACGTCGGCGAGGACGGCGTGCTGGACATCCATCTCGACGCCTACGAGGGTCTTTGCCTGCGCATCGTCAGCGTATCGGCGCCGCCCGGCTTCTGAGCGCTGCCACTCACTTGAGCACGCCGGCCTCGATCGGGAACGGCTTGAGGCGATGGTCCTCACGCATGCCGTCACGCAGGTCGATCTCGATCCCGCGCGTGACGGCCGTCATCGGCACGTCGTTGACGCCGTTCTCGAACGGGTCCTGCAGGTCGTTGCCCGATTGCAGCAGGCCGAGGAACAGCACGCCGGCCACCGTCGAGCCCAGCGGGGTGTACAGGCCCAGCTGCTCTACCAGGCCGAACGGCAGCAGCGCGCAGAACAGGTGCGTGAATACCACCGGATAGACGGAGTACTGCTGCGGCAACGGCGTGTTCTTGATCCGCTCCATGCCGCCCTGCGCGTTGGATATCTCGGCCAGCGTGCGGGCGAAGGCGGCGCGGATGATCGAATCCGGCGCCGCATCGCTCAGCAGCGCGCCCGTGCGCAAGGCGATCGCGTTGGGCGCATTGGCTACCGTATCCAGGTCGGCCAGCTCCTCCTCGGACAACAGGCCGACCAGTTCGTCGCGCTCCTTCTGCCGGCGCAGGTGCAGCCGCAACGCGTGCACATAGGCGATCTGGCGATAGGAGATCTCACGCGCCACGCGGGCGTCACCCAGCAGCGTCCACGCATCGCGAACCAGCGTGCGCGAGCAGTTGACCATCGCTCCCCACAGGGTGCGTGCCTCCCACCAGCGCGCATAGGCGGTGGCATTACGGAAGCTCAGGTAGATCGCTACCGCGGTGCCGAACAGGGTGAGCGGCAAGGCGGGAAAGTTGTCCCACCCTGCCTGCGTGCAATACCACGCGGCCGTGACCAGCACATCCCAGCAGAACAGGATGAGCAGCGGCACGCCGACATAGCGGGAAAGATGACTCACATGGGCATGACCGGGAACCAGCATCGGGGTGTCCTCCTGGGTGACGATCAGCTGTTGTGCGCGGCAGCGCGCGGCGTGGTGTACGCGCCGAAACCGTCGGATGCGGTCGGCAGGCGGTTCTGATGGGTGTGCGGCGACGGACGGCCACCCTCGGTGACGGGTGCGTCGTCACGGCCCTGGGCAAGCGCCACGGCCATCGCCAGGGTCAGCGCCATCACGGGGGCCACCTTGCGTACGCGCAGTCCACGCACCAGCAACAACGGCACCATGCCCAGCGCGACGGCGCTGCCGAACCATTCGGCGATCAACAGATCCATGCGTCGCGGCGGGTCGGCCGCGACGACGACGGTCGCGCACACCGCCAGTACGAGCATCAGCGGCAGATGCGGACGCACTTGGGCGAGCGCGGGAGCGATGTGATCGGGAGGACCGACGGTGGGGTCGGCGTTATCCGTGCGATCGGGGGACAGCTGCTGTATCGGCATACGCAATCCGGTGGCGGTGGGGACGCCCCGAACTTGCAAGACCCCGCGTGGCGATGGCAACCCCGGGTTGGCGACGGCATTCAGCGAAGGCCCGGGTGACAGGTAACGCCCCTGTTACGGACGTCCATGCGAACCGCGTCGCCATGCGGCATCGCAGCATTCGCACCCGTGAAATAGACGTCCATGTCACGGATGCGAGCGCTGCCAGTCGTTCAGCCAGGGCCTGAAATACGTCGCTCCGGACGTCCGGAGCGACGTGAGGTTCTTCTGAACGCTGGCCAGTGCATGTGGCTCAGGGCGCCGCCGGTGTGACCCGCCACACCGTATCGCCCACATCGTCGGCGATCAGCACCGCACCGTCCTTGTCCTGCACGATGCCCACGGGAGCACCGTAGAGTTGCTTCTGGTCGTCGGAATAGAAGCCGCTGACGATGGTCTCTGGCTTGCCCTGCGGCTTGCCATCCCGGAACGGCACGAAGACCACTTCGTAGCCGCTCAGTGGCGAGCGATCCCAGCTGCCGTGCTCGCTGATGAAGGCGCCGTTGTGGTACTTCGTCGGCAGTGCGTTGGCCTGGGTCAGCAGCAGCCCCAGCGGCGCGACGTGCGAGCCGATGGCGTAATCCGGCCGGATCGCCTTGGCCACCAGGTCGGGGCGTTGCGGCTTGACGCGGGTATCCACATGCTGGCCGTAGTAGCTGTACGGCCAGCCGTAGAAGGCGCCCGGGCGTACCGAGGTCAGGTAATCGGGCACCAGGTCGGCACCGATCTCGTCGCGCTCGTTGACGATGGCCCACAACGTGTTGCCCACCGGATCCCATTGCAGCCCCGTGGGGTTGCGCAGGCCCGCCGCGTAGATCCGGCTGGCGCCCGTGGCCACGTCCACCTCGAGCACGTCCGCGCGGCGATATTCCACGTCCAGGCCGTTCTCGGTGATGTTGCTGTTGGAGCCGACACCGACATACAGCTTGGTCCCCTCCGGGTTCGCCTGCAGGGCCTTGGTCCAGTGATGGTTGATCGTGTCGGGCAGGTCGGCGAACACGGTGGGCGCCGCGGCGATATGGGTCTCGCCCTCCGTATACGGGAAGGTGACGATGCCGTCGGTGTTGGCCACGTACAGCGTGTTGCCGATCAGCTGCACGCCGAACGGCGAGTTCAGCCCGTCGACGAAGTCGTGTTTCTCCCAGGCGCCCTGCCCTTGCCCTTGCCGGCGCAACAGGGTGATGCGATTGCCGCCCTTGCCACCCTTGCCGGATTGATCCTTGACCAGTCCCGCCATCAGTTGCTTGGGCGTGGTGACCGGTTCGGTGCCCGGGCCGTTGGATTCCACCACCAGCACGTCGCCGTTGGGCAGCGTATAAAGCTGGCGCGGATGCATCAGGCCGGTAGCGATGGCCTCGATGGCCAGACCGGGTGCCACGTGCGGGATCTGCCCCGGCTTCCAGCCGGCCTTGTCGGGCACCTGCATCGGCGGGACGAGGAAGTGCCGCGGCGCGGGCAGCGAAGGATCCGCGCCGGACTGGTCCGGCGGCGCCAGCGAGGCTTTTTCGCTGCATCCCGAGAGGCCGACCAGGCAGGCCAGGGCAAGGCTGCTGAGTGCGAAGGACTTAGTCATGGACGATCACTCCGTGGTCGTTCGCGTACACCGCGACGAGGATATGGGCGACGGCCAGCAGCAACACCGTCACGGCAGACAGCCAGACGCCCATCGGTACGGCGGCATAGGCGTCGCGGGTGTGGACGAAGGCGTTGACGATCGCCACGACGATCGCCACCAGGTTCAGCCAGAAATCGATACGCGCACCACGCCATAGCGCATGGCGCGAGGTAATCCATACCTGCACCAGGTTGACCAGCCGGGGAACGATAGCGAACAGCAGGCCGAACACGATCAGCCACGCGGCACCCTTGATCCACAGCAGGACGCCGGTGTGGGCATAGGTCGCATCGAAGATCAGGGCGGCCACGAAGCAGCCGAAGGGGATGGGATTGAGCAGGCCATAGAGCGTGGTGGCCACCACGTTTCGCTGCGACACGACGCGGGAATGCATGATCGAGGGTCTCCCTGGATGGTTCGGATGGATGACGCACGGGCCATGCTGGTCCGCGTCGTGTCTAGGCCATGTCTGCTGCGCGCCCTTCCCATGCATACCCGTGACAAGCGATCATCGCGCCGGGATCATAACGAGGGGTGGGGATGTCGGAGCATGGCCAGGATCAGCAGCTGGAGCGGCTGACGTTTTTTTCGGATGCGGTATTCGCCATCGCCATCACGCTGCTGATCATCGAGGTGCACGTGCCGCATCCGGCGGCGTCCAGCGATGCGGCGTGGCTGGAGGCCCTGGTGGAACTGATACCCCAGCTGGCCGGCTTCTTCCTCAGCTTCGTCGTCGTGGGCGCGGTCTGGGCGGCTCACCATCGCGTGTTCGGCCTGTTGCGCCACTACGACCCCTCCATCGTGTGGCCGAACCTGTTCCTGCTGATGGCCATCGCCTTCACGCCGTTCTCCACGGCGTTGATGAGTGCCCACCCCGTGGAACGCGTGCCGGAAGTGTTCTACGCGACCAGCCTGCTCATCGCCGGTCTGCTGCAGTACCGGCTGGTACGCAAGGCATTGCGGCCACCCTTCCTGGCGCCGGGTGTGAATGACGACACCGTGGCCGTGCTGCGTCGTCGCAGCCTGGCGATGCCGTCGATGGCCCTGCTCTCGGGCATCCTGGCGATGTGGTGGCCAGGGCGCAGCAACATCCTGCTGGTGCTTACGCCGCTGGTGGTGATGCTTTATGCGCGCATGGGGAAGCGCAAGGTCACCGCCGACGAGGCCTGACGCCGACCGGCGGCGAGGCTCAGGTGCGCTTTGCCGGGTGCGACGGCCGGGAGGCAGGTGCCACCTTGGCGGCATTGTTACGCGGCACGCAGGCACCGGACGCGTCCACTACGCGTACGACGCAGGCACCGGGATGCGTGGCCGCGGCGACGTTGTAGGCGCTGGTGCGATCCTCGCGCAGCTGGGGCTCGGGTGACGGATGGTCGGGGCGCTTGGACATGAGCGTGGCACTCCTTGGCCGCCGGGCGTGCCCCGGCAACCCCTACGCTGCGCCTTCCCGCGTTAGCTTGCCGTCAGTGCCGCAGGTACACCACCTCTACCCGGTGCTCCGTGCCATCGTCGACCAGCGGTATGGCCCCGTCGGCGACCAGAATGCCGTCGACGTGAAGGCTGCCGGCCTCCCCGTCGGCCGCAGGGCGCAGCGCGATGACATAGCCGGACCCGCCGTGGCGATAGCGCATGCCATAGCCGGGCCACGCCGCGGGCACGCGCGGTGCGATCCACAGCCGATCGCCCTCGCGACGGAGGCCCAGCAGCGTTTCCACCAGCAGGCGGTACATCCAGCCGGCGGAACCCGTGTACCAGCTCCAGCCGCCGCGCCCCACATGGGGCGGCACGGAATACACATCCGCCGCGATGACATAGGGCTCGACCTTGTAGCGATCGATCGCCTGCGCGTCGCCCGTGTGGCTGGCCGGATGGATCATCTTCACCAGTTCCCACGCGCGCTCATGGCGTCCCATCTGCGCGAAGGCCATGGCCGCCCACACCGCGGCGTGCGTGTACTGGCCGCCGTTTTCGCGCACGCCCGGCACGTAGCCCTTGATGTAGCCCGGGTCCATGGCCGACCGGTCGAATGGCGGATCGAGCAGCCGGATCATGCCGGGGTCCTCCAGCACCAGGTGCCGGTCCAGCGAGGCCATGGCCTGCTCGCGCCGCTCGGTGCCGGCCACGCCGGACAGCACGGACCAGCTCTGCGCGATCGCATCGATGCGGCACTCGTCGTTGGCGGCGGACCCCAGTGGCGTGCCGTCGTCGAACCAGGCACGGCGGTACCAGTCGCCGTCCCAGGCCTCGGCGTCGAGCGCCCGTGACAACGTATCGGCTTCCGCCAGGCAGCGCCCGGCAAACGGTGCGTCGCCGTGGCCTCGCGCGGTGACCGCGAACTCGCGCAGCACATGGACGAGGAAGAACCCCAGCCAGACGCTCTCGCCCTGCCCGCCTTCACCGACCTTGTTCATCCCGTCGTTCCAGTCGCCGCCGCCCATCAGCGGCAGGCCGTGCCGGCCCCGTGGCATGGCGTGCTCGATGGCGCGTACGCAGTGCGCGTACAGCGTGGCACGCTGGCCGGACGGACGGGCCTGGTCGTACCAGGATTCCTCGCCGTGTCGCAGCGTACGGCCTTCGATGTACTCGATGGACTCGTCCAGTACGCCGGTGTCGGCACTGGCCTGGACGTATCGGCTGGTCGCCAGCGGCAACCACAGGTAGTCGTCCGAGCAGGTGGTACGCACGCCGCGGTCGCCGGGCGGGTGCCACCAGTGCATCACGTCGCCCTCGGCGAACTGATGCGCCGCGCATATCAGCAGTTGCGCCCGGGCCATGGCCGGTGCCGCATGCTGGGTGGCCATGGAGTCCTGCAACTGGTCGCGGAAACCGATGGCGCCACCGGACTGGTAGTAGCCGCTGCGCGCCCATAGCCGCGCGGCGATGGTCTGGTAGAGCAGCCAGCCGTTGGCAAAACGGTCGGTCGCCGCATCGGGCGTGCTGACCTGCACCGCACCGAGCGTCTGCCGCCAGTGCTCGCGCACGGCGGCCAGCGCGCGTGCCGCCGAGCCGTCGTCGCGGAAGCGCAGTACCTGGCCGCGCGCGTCCACCTCGTCCACGCCCATGCCCAGGCGGATCACCACGTCGCGCGATTCACCCGGTGCCAGGGTGATCGTCGAACGCAGCACGCCGCAGGGATCCAGCCCCGCGCCGACGCGGTTATGCCAGCCGGCACGGCGCATGCCCAGGGGGCCACCGGTGTGCCCATTGCGGCCGAGGAAGCCGGTACGGTCGCCGCCGACGTCGCGCTCCGCGTCTTCCACATCGAGGAACGCGACGCGATCGGGGAACTCGCTGTTGTACGCATTGCGCGCGAACAGCGCGCCCGTCGACGGATCGATCTCGGTGACCACGTGCATGGCACTCTTCTCGCGCACATCGCCGAGCAGCCATTCCACATAAGCGGTGATCGACAGCCGCCGTGCGTCGGCACCGCCGTTGGTCAGGCGCAGCACGTGGAACTTCACCGACGCATCCAGCGCCACGAAGACCTCCAGGCGCGACGACAACGTGCCTTCCGTGTGCTCGAACACGCTGTAGCCGAAGCCGTGGCGCGTGGTGTATGTGCCTTCACCGCGCATCGGCAACGGGGTCGGGCACCAAGTGTGCCCGGTGGCTTCGTCGCGCAGGTAGATCGCCTCGCCGCAGGCATCCTCTACCGGATCGTTCTGCCACGGCGTCAGACGGCAACCATGGGCGTTCTCCGCCCAGGTGTAGGCACTGCCGCTTTCCGAGACCACGCTGCCGAACGACGGATTGGCCAGCACGTTGCACCAGGGCGCGGGCGTGGTGGCGCCGGGCGCCAGGGTGATGACGTATTCCGTGCCGTCGGCGGAAAAGGCTGCCGAGACGGGCACCGCCGGCACCGGGGCGGGACGCCTGCGCGCCGGCCAGGCCGGCTCGGCGGCCGCGGCACGCTCACCGATACGGTGTCGCTCCATCTGCTCGTGCAGCGACCCCAGGGTGTCCACCACCACGATGCAGGCGCTGGCCTCCATCACCAGGCGGTCCTCGTGGGACAACGACTGCGCGGCACGGATGAACACGCCGCCGGGGCGGTCCAGCAGGTTGGTTTCCGCACCGGTGGCCAGCAGGCCGGTCAGCGCATCGTGCAGCGTCTGCCGGTAACCCGTGCTGTCCTCGTTCCAGATCACCAGGTCCACGGTCAGCCCGCGCTGCCGCCAGTACGCCGCGGCACGGACCAGCTCGCGCGCGATGTCCAGTCGCGCGATATCGCCGATGCGCAGCAGCACGATGGGCAGGTCGCCCGAGACCGCCTGCCCCCACAGGCCCGACTGGCCGCGCCGGTTGGCCGCGATCAGCTCCGGCTCGGCGCGCAGGGCGAGGTTCGGGTACAGGATGGACGTCGCCATGTGCTCGTAGAGCTGCGCGTCCACCAGCGTGGCGTTGGCCTGGCGCAGCAGCACCTGGCTGCGGGTCCAGGCCAGGTCGAACGTACGGTCGGCCAGGTAACGATCGCGATACTTCTCGATCAGGCGCAGGCACCCCGGGCGCGTGTCGGCCACGCCGGTCACGAAATCGAGCGTGGCGCTCTGTTCCGGATCGAGGGTGATCCGCACGCGGATGGCGACGATCGGGTCCAGCACCGCGCCGTGGCCACCGGAGAGCGCATCGTGACCGGCATCCATCGCCACGGGGCTCGCCGTACTGCGACCGCGTCCGATGAAGCGCGCGCGGTCGGTCTCGTACGAGATCGCATCCACGTCCGCATCGTGCACCGCGACCATGTGGCACATCGACGGCGGTGTCTCGTCCGCCGAACGCGGCCGGCGGGTGCACAGCAGGGCCTGCATGGCCGGTACGATCTCGGTGGTGACGAACAGCTTGCTGAAGGCCGGGTGCGCCGCGTCGCCGCGCGGGTCGGCCAGCACCACTTCCGCGTAGCTGGTCAGCTCGACCGTGCGCCGCGTGTTGCCACGGTTGGTGATGCGCGTGCGCCGGAGTTCGATATCGTCCTCGGGCGATACCACGATCTCGGTATGCGTTTCGAAGCCGCGCTGGCGCACGCGGAACTCCGCGCGCGACTCGGCGAAGATCGCCTCGAAGCGATCGGTGTTGCGCGCCACCGGCTGGTACGCCGTGGACCAGACATCGCCCGATTCCGGATCGCGGATGTAGCAGAACATGCCGTCGCTGTCGCGCGTGATGTCCTCGCGCCAGCGCGTGACGGCCATGCCGTCGCGCCGGCTGTAGCCGCCGCCGGCGCTGCTGACCATGACGTGGTAACGGCCGTTGGACAGCAGTTGCACGGCCGGGCGCGGCCGGTCGGGGTCGGTGAACAGGCGCAGGCGGGCTTCCGGCAAGGCCGGTGCCGTCGCCACTTCGCCCAGGCCCGCCGTGTGCAGGTATTCGGAGGCCATGCGCGGCACGCGCTCCTGCAACAGCAGGCTGGTCGCCATCATGCGCGGGTCCGACTCGAAGCGCTTCTGCATCGGCCGGTCCAGCAGCACGTGACCGATCGCCAGCAGCGACATGCCCTGGTGGTGCGCCATGTACTGCCGCACCACGGCGGACTCCTGGCCCGGGGGAAGGCGCGAGGGCGTGTAATCGACCGCCTCATACAGGCCGAAGCGGCCGGCCAGGCCGGCACGCGCGAGCCGCCGCAGGTTGTCGGTAGCCGCGGCGGGCGCCACCATCAGGGCCAGCACCGACGCATACGGCGCCACCACCAGGTCCTCGCCCAGCCCACGTTTCAGGCCCAGGCCCGGCACGCCGAAAGCGCGATACTGGTAGGTCATCTGCGCATCGACCGCGTGGTAGCCCGATTCGGACACGCCCCACGGCAGGTTGCGTTGCCGGCCGTATTCGATCTGCCGCGCCACCGCGGCGCGGCAGGTCTGCTCCAGCAGGCTGCCTTCGTACGTCGGCATGACCAGCATGGGCATGAGGTATTCGAACATCGACCCCGTCCACGACAGCAGCACGGGCGAGCCGCCGGTGCTGGTGAGCAGCCGGCCGAGCGAGAACCAGCTCTCCTGAGGCAGCTGGCCCTGGGCGATGGCCACGAACGTGGTCAGGCGCGCTTCGGAGGCCAGCAAGTCGTAGAACGACGCGTCCAGCGTGCGCCGTTCGACATCGAAACCGATCGACAGCAGGCGGCGATGGGCGTCGTAGAGGAACGCGTGGTCCATCACGGCCAGTTCGCCGGCCAGCGAGGCCGTGGCCTCCAGGGCCCGCAGGCGTGCCGTGGCACGGTCAGCCTGCGCGGCATCGGCCGTGTTCGCCGCCCGTTCCGCCAGCGTGGGAATGGCCTGGCCGTCGGTGGCCGCGTCGTACCAGAGGCTCGCCTCTTCGTGCAGCTCGTCGCACAGTAGGGTCAACCGCGAAAGCCAGAAGACGCCTTCGTCGTCGCCGAAAGATACGGTGTCGGGTGCCTGGGCGGTTACCTCGCGCAGCCGCTCCTGCTGCACGGTGACGAACGCGAGCACGTCGCGCATGCATGCCGGCGGGGCCGGCATGGCGGCCGCCAGCTCGCTGGCCCACGCGGTCAGCGGTGCACGGTGGCCTTCGTCCGTGGACTGCGCCAGCAGTGCCACGGTGTCGCGCAACCCGGCGATGGACGCGTTGCGGAACACCGGGGCCTGGGCGACGTCGAGCAGGCCGCGTTGCAGGGTCAACAGGTGGCCGGCCAGGTTGCCGCTGTCCACGCTGGAGACGTACAGCGGACGCATCGGCGCCAGCGTGGCGGTGTCGTACCAGTTGTAGAAATGGCCGCGATGCCGTTCGAGCCCCTGCATGGTGGCCAGCGTGTTCGCCAGCCGTTGTACCAGGGCGCCGGCACCGAGGTAACCGAAGTCGTAGGCGGCCAGTCCGGACAGCAGGCCCAGGCCCATGTTGGTCGGCGACGTGCGCCGGGCCAGTTGCGCCGACGGTGCCATCTGCACGTTGTCCGGTGGCAGCCAGTGGTCGTACGGGCCCATGTGCGTTTCGAAGAAGGCCCACGTGCGCCGCGCCAGCAGCCGCAGGAAGGCGTGATCGGCCTCGCTGGGCGCGAACGGCTTGCTCACCTGCGCCCGGCTGATCCACCAGGCCAGTGGTGGCGACGCCAGCCAGGCCAGCAGCCAGGGCAAGGCGATCGGCAAGGCCGACGGCCGCACCAGGGCCAGCAGCACGGTCAGCGCGATGGCAGCGACCGGTCCGGCCCACAGCGCGCGCCAGGGAATCTGCCGCGTGCCGCGGCCCTGTCGTTCCACATCGGCGGACGAGCGCCATTCGAGCAGGTGCCTGCGGCTGACGCATACGCGCCACAGCGACCGAACGATCGCATCGACGCTCAGGCGCGCCTCGTGCGGCAGCCAGGCGATCGCCAGGCCGAGTCGCAGCGCGTGTTCGCCCGCCGCACGCGACTGCACGCTGGCGTGCTGCTGCCAGGCGACGTCGTGCGGCTTGCGCGCGGCGTCCATCAGCGCCTGCAACAGCACCGGCACCACCATCATGGCGAGGATCGCCGCCGTCCAGGTCAGCGCCGGAGCGATCCACAACCACCCGGCCACCAGCAGGGCCAGCGCGGCCGGAGCGACCAGGCTGCGGCGCAGGTTGTCGAACAGCTTCCAGCGCGACAGTGCGCTCAGGTCGTTGGCCACCCACCCGTGCGGGCTGGGCACCGTGGGCAACAACCATGGCAACAGTTGCCAGTCGCCGCGCATCCAGCGATGGCGGCGCACGCTGTCGTCTGCATAGCGTTCGGGGATTTCCTCGAACACCAGCACGTCGCTCAGCAGGGCCGAGCGAACGAAGCAGCCTTCGATGAGGTCGTGGCTGAGCACGCGCTCGTCCTTCAGCCGCCCGGCCATGGCGCGCTCGAACGCATCCACGTCGTAGATACCCTTGCCGGTGAACGAGCCCTCGTGGAACAGATCCTGGTACACGTCCGATACCGCGCGCGTGTAGGGATCGACGCCGGCGTCCGCGCCGTAGAGGCGCGCATAGGCCGAGCGCGCCTGCGCCGGCAGCGCGATGCCAACGCGCGGCTGCATCAGGCTGTACCCGGCGATCACCCGGTTGCTGTCGGCGGCGAACACGGGGCGGTTCAGCGGATGGTCCATGGCGGCCACCAACTGGTGCGCGGCTTCGCGCGGCAGGTGGGTGTCGGTGTCCAGCGTGATGACATAGCGCACGGCGTGCAGTTCGGCGATCCGGCCCACGATCAGCAGGAA
The DNA here is from genome assembly GCF_030209605.1 of Luteibacter sp. ME-Dv--P-043b. NCBI lineage: Bacteria > Pseudomonadati > Pseudomonadota > Gammaproteobacteria > Lysobacterales > Rhodanobacteraceae > Luteibacter > Luteibacter sp. ME-Dv--P-043b. Next base: position 42,961 of record NZ_JARVRT010000030.1, on the reverse strand, counting down.
ACGCCCGGCGCCTTCGCCGCGCAGCAGCGCATTGAGGGCGGCCAGTTTGCCGCGCTTGCGATCGAAGCCGATCCAGCGCCCCTGCGTGGGGCTCCACTCGCGCGGCCGGTGCAGGAGATAGAAGCGGTCGGCGGCACTGGACGGGTACGTCGCGTTGAGCGCATCGATCCGGAGCGTCGCCTGCGCGAGGATGGCCGCATCGCCGGGCATCACCGCCTGGTCGGCATCGGGGAAGTCGGTCAGCAACGCGAAATGCAGGGCATCGTCGCGATTGGCCAGGAAGCGCACTTCGAGGCCCTCCGCCACGTCGTCCGCGTCCTGGGGACTGCCCAGCATCGTCGGCACCGCCACCAGCGTGCGTGCGGCATCGGGCAGGCCGTCCTCGTAATCCATGCGCGGCAGGTAATCGGGCGCGGTGAGCAGCGAGGCGATCAGGTTGAGCAGGCTCAGGCCGAGCTGGCTGGCCACGACGATGCAACCCAGCGCAAGCACGGCCCGCTCCCACACATAGGCGGGACCCAGCGCCGCGGTGCCGACCAGCGCGGTGGTCAACGCACCGGTGAGCGTGAGGAAGGCCACCAGCGACCAGGCGAACGGCGCCCGGTCGAAGGCCTGCCGGCAGCGCGTGGCCAGTCGGCGCCGTGCGCCCAGCGCGCGTTCCAGCGCGGGACGTCCCGCGCCGACCAGGTGGTAACCCACGTGTCGCGCGGCGGGATGGGCGGATGTCGCGTCCGGTGCCTGGGCCGCCGCGATCGCGCGCCGTGCCACGGTCCGCTCGTCGATGCGCGTGGTGCGCGACAGTTTCTCCACCGCGTGCCGGTAGCGATCGCGGCTGGCGAAGTCCATGGCGGGATAGACACCCGACGGGTCTTCACGCAGGCAGCTTTCCACCAGGCTGGCTGCCTCCACGAAATGGCGCCAGTCGATCGTGGCCAGCGAGCGCAGGCTGCCGATGCTGTTGCCGACCGACACCTGGTGCATGGCTTGCTGCTGCGATTCCGCCTGGACCAGGTGATCGGTGCTGCGTCCCGACTCGGCCAGTCGTTGTTCCACCCAGCCCAGCGGCATGGCCAGCGCCGGCCCCTGCCCTTGCAGGCGGCGCACCAGCTCGGCGACGAACGGGGCGCTCATCACCGGCGCCGAACGTGCCATGTCCGCCACCACCAGCACCACGTTCTTCGGATCCTCCGCGGCCATGCGCGTCATTGCGTCGGCCCAGCGCGTGGCCCGGCGGCGTCGCGAGCGATCCAGCGTCACGCGCACGGCGATGCGGCGAAGGTTCTCGATCAGCGCCAGCCGCAGCATGATCGGCACGGCCCACAGCTCACCGAGGCTGAGCGGCACTACCGTCTGGTAGGCGTCGAGGAAGCGCGCCAGTCCGGCCGCGTCGATCCGGCCGTCGCCGTGGGAGATGACCTCCAGGGCGATGTCGTAGACCCGAGGCAGCCCGCTGGACGGTCCGCCGTCGAGCTGCGGCAGTTCACGGCTGTAACCCTTGGGGAAATCCTTTTCCGCGGCGCGGACGTGTTCTTCCATCACGTAGAGGTTGTCGAGCAGCCACTCGCCCGCGGGCGTGGTGCCCTCGCCGCGCTTGCCGGCGGCCATCAGGCCACGGCAGGCATCCACGATGACGGTCTCGTTGTCGGCCAGCCGCGGCAGCAGCCATTCGGCGGAGCGATGGGCCGCTACGCGGTGCCGCGTCGCCAGTTGCGCGCCGTAGGCTTCCAGTTGTTCGGTATTGAAGAGCTCGGCCCGGAGGGCCGGCTCACGCTCGGAGCCCGCGGCAACCCGGGTCCGCTTGCGCCGGAAGAGGTCTATAGACCCGCCATGAACATCGCGACGCTAAGCATGAGCCACTCCCGGCGCGGATGATCCACACCTGACCCCCGAGAGTAGTCCTTTCCGCGTGCAGGGCGAATGATCCGGGTGAAACCCGGTCAGGCCTGTGCCCGGGTCAGCACGATCGCGTTCTGCCGTTTACTCACCGCCACGGCGATCCGCCAGAAGTAGAACACCCCGATGGCCGCCTCGTAGCTGGAACCCACGATCCAGCAGGTGGGCAGGAACCCGGCATCGCCGACGTGGCCCAGGGTCATCAGGTACACCGTGGGGATACTCAGACCCCACATGAACACGAACCGGGTGATGAACAGGAAGCGGGTGATGCCGAAGGCCTCGAGCACCGCCTGCCCGGTCATCGAGAAGGCGAAGGCGAGCGAATAGGTCCACAACACCCGTGAGGTGGCGACCGAGGCCTGCCTGATCGCCTCGGGCTTGTCGGCCAGACCGAACGGATTCAGCAGCACGTCCGGGGTCACGATCTGGAAGAAGGACATCACCGCCACGTACGCCAGTTCGATGCCCAGCGTCACCGCGATGATCCGCGGCACCTGGTGGAACTCGTCCTTGCCCAGCGCATTGCCGCACAGCACGCTGCAGCCGATGCCCAGGCCCAGCAGCGGGATCACGCCCAGGTAGCTGACCGTCAGGTTGACGTTGTTGGCGGCCAGCGCGATGGCGCCCAGCCCGGCGATGATCCAGATGAAGGCGGCGTTGCCGAAATTGCCGATGCCCGCCGTCACACCCAGCGCCACACCCTTGCGCAGCCGCGGCGCCACCTCGGCCAGGGGAACGCCGCGCGTGCGCACCAGCCCGCGCAGGATCGACCAGACCTGCCGAGGCACATATGGCAGGTAGCAGGCGGTGATCGCCAGCGTGCCGCACAAGGTGCCCAGCGCCGAGCCGCGCATGCCCATCTCCGGCAGGCCGAAGCGGCCGAAGACCAGGCCGATGGTCATCACGATGCCGACCACCTGGCCGAGCAGCCCCGCCACCAGCGTGATGCGCGTCTTGCCGATGCCGTTGAAATACGACGACAGCGCCATGTTGAAGGTCATGCCGGCACCGAAATACGCCGACCAGTAGAGGAACTGCGACTCCAGGTGCGTGATGGCCGGGGGGCGCTGGCTCAGCGACGGGATCATCGCCATCAGCGGCGCCAGCAGCAGCAAGGCGACGGCGAACAGGATGCCGACGACGATGCCCACGGCCGCCTGGTAGGCCGCGGCGTCGTGGCCGGACCGGCCGAAGGCCTGGGCCACGCAGGAGCGCGAGAAGCCCACCACCGCGGCGAAGAAACCGATGATGGCCATGGCCGTATAGACCGCCGGGCCGGACGCGGCCAGGGTCTCGCTGGAATACCGTGCCAGGCACACCCGGTCCACCAGCATCATGATCAGGTTGCCGACCATCGAGCCCATCAGGGGCAGCGACACGCCCAGGATGCGCCGGGCGATCTCGAGGTTGGACTCGCGCGCCGCCGGGATCACGGGGCAGCCCCCGGCGGCGTGCGCAGCCTGATCCGTACCGGCAGCGAACTGGGAGCCATGAAGAAATTGAGCACCTCCCGCACCGGTGGCGCCTTCGTGTCCAGCTCCAGCTCGAAGTTGCGCAGGATCATGGAGACGACCATGGTGATCTCGGTGAGCGCAAGAAAACGACCCGGGCACAGCCGCGGTCCGCTGCCGAACGGAAACAGCTTGCGCGCCGGGTCCCGCTCGCGCGGCGGGCGCTGCTCGAAGATCCAGCGCTCCGGCGAGAACGCGGCCGGATCGGGAAACTGCTCTTCGTCCAGTCCCTCCCCCGCCGTCGCCACCACGATGGCGGTGTTCTTCGGGATCAGCGTGTCCGCGACCACGCAATCGATGTTGCTGGTGACCCCGACATACGGCGCCACCGAGCGCAGGCGCTGCGCCTCGCTGAAGGTGGCCTCCAGGTAGTCGAAGCGCTTCATCAGCTCCCAGTCGCGGATGAGCGTGTCCTCGCCGAGCACCGCGTCCACCTCCGCCGTGAGCGCCGCGGCCGCCGCAGGATGCTGGGCCAGCAGGTGGAGCATCCAGGCGATGGAGTTGGCGGTGGTGTCCTCGCCGCCGATGACGCTGAGCACCGCGTTGTCCATCAGCTCTTCGTCGGTGAAGCCGGACGCCGGGTCTTCCGCTGCGGCGATCATCGCTTCCAGCATGTTGCCGGGTTTCTCGTGCAGCTGGCGCTGCTGCGCCATGCGCGCGCGGGCGTCGCGGACGAAGCCCTGCACGGATGCCGCGATCTGCGCCGACGCGCGGTCGGCGGCGCGATCCACCGGCAACCGGACATGGCGCCAGTACGGGAACGCCGCCGTGGTGCGCTGGCCAAGCCGCTGGAAGATGGCATCGATGCTCCGCTGCAGCGGGCCGCCTTCGTCGTTGACCGCATCGATGTCGTGGCCCATCGCGATGCCCACGATCACGTCCAGCGCCATGGCCTTCAGGTCCCGGCGCAAGTCGACCGGCAGGCCCTGGGCGAGCCGGTGCTTCCAGCGGTCCATCATGCGTTCGGTCATGAAGCGCATGGTCGGGAAGAAGTTGCGGATCACCTCCGCGCTCAACCCGCTCATCACCAGCTTGCGCTGCTTGCGCCAGGCATCCCCCTCGGCGGTGATCACGCCGCGGATGTCCAGCTCCTGCATGATCGTCTTCAGGCTGCCGCTGCGCCGGAACACCTCGGGCCGTTCCTTGAGCACCGCCTGCACCGTGGGCGCGTCGGAGACGATGACGATGGGGTTGCCGAACACCTCCAGGCGGAACATCGGGCCGAACTCGCGCACCCAGGCGGTGAACTTCTGGTGCATCTGCCGCCCGCTGAGTTGCAGCGCGTTGCCCACCCAGGGCTGGCCCTTCGGGCCCGGCAGGTCCTGGATGCCGCGCGAGTACTTCAGGGCGGGTGTGTCGTTCATGGCGGTCCTGGAGGCGTTCACTGGTTGGCGGCCGGGCGGGCGACGGGTGCGGAAACGTGGCCGATCCGGCCGGCGATCTCGCGCGCCAGGCGGTCGAGCAGCGGCGGCCGCACCATCGACAGGTGGGTGCCGCCGATACGGACGATGTCGAGCGAGGAGCCGAGCAGGTCACGCCAGCCCAGGCTCACCTCCTCGCCGTCGCCGCGCCCGGCGGCGAAGAAGGTCACCGGCAGCCCGGCGGCGACCGGCGCGCGATAGGTGTCCGCGGCGCGTGCCGAGGCCCCGTAGAGCGCCACCGTCCGCCGTACCTGCGCGGTGTCCAGGTGGTCCGGCAGCAAGGCTTCGCGACGGCACACGTCGATCATGCCGGTAAGGTCGTCACGCGCTGCCAGTGCCATCAACTCGTCGAACGCGGGATGCCGACGCGGATCGTCCACGGCAGCCGGCAGGTCGAGCATCCAGTTCAGCAGGCCTCGGCAGGCCTCGGAGCGTACCGGGTGCTCCGCGAGCAGACGGGCGCGCATGGCGGGGCTCCCGGTGTCGAGCAGACCGACGAAACGCACGCGCTCGCCGGCCTGGACCAGGCGATGGGCCATGTCGTAGGCGATCATGCCGCCCAGCGACCACCCAGCCAGCTGGTAGGGACCCGTCGGCTGCACCTGGCGGATGGCGTCCACATAGGCGTCAGCCATGCCGGCAATGGTGTCCAGAGGGGTTTCGCCTTCCCCCAGCCCGGTGGCCGCAAGGCCGAATACCGGCTGGTCCGAATCCAGTTGACGGGCCAGGTCGAACGCATACTGCACGCCGCCACCGATCGGATGGACCAGGAACAGCGGTGTCGACGTGCCCTCCGCGCGGATCGGCACCAGGTTGGGATGGCGTCCGCCGGCGTGGCTGGCGTCGACGAAGGCGGCCAGCCCGCCCAGGGTCGAGTGGGCGAACAGGTCGCGCAACTCGATGCCGGCGATCTGTCGCTTGCGCAACTGCGACACCAGCTGGGTGGCCAGCAGCGAGTGGCCGCCCAGTTCGAAGAAGTCGTCCATCGCGCCGATCTTCTCCACCTTCAGCACATCGGCCCATACCGCGGCGATACGCTGCTCGGTCGGCGTGCGCGGTGCGACGTGCGCCGCTTCGTCCTGCACCATCTCCGGCGCCGGCAGGGCCTTGCGATCGACCTTGCCGTTGGCGGTCAGCGGCATCGCCGCCAGCGTGACGAAATACTCCGGCACCATGTAGTCGGGTAGCGTGCGCAACAAGGTCGCGCGCAGCGACGCCGCGTCCGGCAGGGTCGCCTCGTCGTGGGCCACCAGGTAGGCCACCAGCCGCGGTACGCCGCGTTCGTCGGCACGCGCGAGGACCACCACGTCGCGTACCGCGTCGATGGCTGCGAGCGTCGCCTCGATTTCCCCGAGTTCGATGCGCAGGCCGCGGATCTTGACCTGGTGGTCGCTGCGCCCGAGGTAGTCGATGGTGCCGTCGGGCAGGTAGCGCGCCAGGTCGCCGGAGAGGTACATGCGCGCACCGGGGCTGGCACTGAACGGATTGGGGATGAAGGTCTGCGCGGTCAGTTCCGGCCGGTTGACGTAGCCGCGCGCCAGGCCGACGCCCGCGATGTACAGGTGCCCGACCACACCCACCGGCACCGGCTCCAGCGCGTCGTCCAGGATGTGGATCTGGATGTTGGCGATCGGCAGGCCGATGGGCACGCAGTTGAGCGGACTGTCCTTGCGGCAGGCCCAGTAGGTGACGTCCACCGAGGCTTCGGTGGGTCCGTAAAGGTTATGCAGCGCCACGTGCTGCCAGGTGGCGAAGAAACGCTGCTGCAGTTCCAGCGGCAAGGCCTGGCCGCTGCACATCACCTGGCGCAGCGAGCGGCCGCTGCCCGGCTCCACCTCGTTGAGGAACACGTCCAGCATCGGCGGGACGAAGTGCGCCGTGGTGATCCCTTCCGCATCGATGATGCCGGCCAGGTAGGCCACGTCCTGGTGGCCGCCGGGACGGGCCACGACCAGGGTCGCCCCTTCCAGCAACGGCCAGAAGAACTCCCATACCGAGACATCGAAGCTGAAGGGGGTTTTCTGCAGCACGCGATCGGCGGCGGTCAGCGGATAGGCCTCCTGCATCCATTGCAGGCGATTGACGATGCCGCGATGGTCGATCGCCACCCCCTTCGGCTTGCCGGTGGAACCGGAGGTGTAGATCACGTAGGCCAGGTGTCCCGGCTGCGTGCGGTGATCCAGGTCGCCGTCCGCGTTTCCCTCCCACGGGGCATCGTCGACATCCAGGCAGAGCACCGGCAGGCCGGCCACCGGGGGTACCGCGTCGCGGTGCTGCCGCTGGGTGAGGATCGCCTTCGGCGCGGCATCGTCCACGATCGTGGCCAGGCGATCCGACGGATACGTGGGGTCCAGCGGCACATAGGCGCCACCGGCCTTGAGGATCGCGTACAGCCCGACGATCATCTCGATCGACCGTTCGGTGCACAGGCCGACCAGGGTGTCGGCCCCCACGCCCAGGCCACGCAGGTGCCGGGCCAGGCGATTGGCGCGGGCGTTGAGTTCCGCATAGGTGAGCGCGACGCCCGCATACACCACCGCGACCTGCTCAGGCGTGCGCGCCACCTGCGCCTCGAACAACTGCTGCAGGGTATGCGATGCCGGTCCGACGCGCGGATAGACCTTCGCCGTATCGTTGAAGCCGTAGAGCAACCGCTTCCGTTCCGCCGGCGCGATCATCGGAAGGTCGCCCAGCGCGCGGGTGGGTTCGTCCACGATGGCCTGCAACAGGTTGCCGAAATGCACGCCCATGCGCTCGATGGTGCCGGCGTCGAACAGGTCGGTGTTGTACTCGAAGCTGCCATGCAGGCCGGACGGGCCTTCCGTGAGCGTGAGCGTGATGTCGAACTTGGCCGTGACCACCTCGTGCGGCACCAGCTCCAGCTGCAAGCCGGGCAGCGCCAGGTTCATCGGCGAGTTCTGCAGCACCAGCATCACCTGGAACAGGGGCGTGTAGCTGGTGTGCCGTTCGGGCTGCACCGCGCCCACCAGTTGTTCGAACTGCACGTCCTGGTGTGCATAGGCATCCAGCGTGGTGGTGCGCACCTGCTTCAGCAGGTCGGTGAAGCCGGCCGACAGGTCCACCTGCGTGCGCAGCACCAGCGTGTTGACGAAGAAACCGATCAGGTCCTCGATCTCGCTGCGGTTGCGGTTGGCGATCGGCGTGCCGATGCAGATGTCGCTCTGCCCGGCATAGCGGGCCAGCAGCACGTTGAACGCCGCGCACAAGGTCATGAACAGCGTGCTCTGCGACTTCCGGCTGAGTGCGTTCAGCTGCGCGCTCAGCCCTGTCGGCAGCGCGTAGGCGAGCGCGGCGCCGTCCTGCCCCTGCCGGGCCGGGCGCGGACGGTCGGTGGGCAGGGTCAGCAGCGTGGGCGCGCCGGCCAGCTGACGCTTCCAGTAATCCAGCTGACGATCCAGCACCTCCCCGCTCAGCCACTGGCGCTGCCAGCGGGCGAAGTCCACGTAGCGCATGGGCAGCTCGGGCAGCGACACCGGTGCGCCGGTGCTGTGCGCGGCGTACAGCATGCCCAGCTCGCGCACCACGATGCCCATCGACCAGCCGTCGGAGACGATGTGGTGCATGGTCAGCAGCAGCAGATGTTCGTGCTCGCCCAGACGCAGCAGGCGGCTGCGGACCAGGGGGCCGGTCTGCAGGTCGAACGGCGTGCGTGCCTCGTCCAGCATCAGCCAGCGGGTCTTGACGTCGCGTTCCTTCGGCGACAGCTGGCGCAGGTCGTGGCGCACGAAGTCCAGCGTCACGTCGTTGGCGATGCGCTGCACGGGCGAGCCGTCGATGCTTTCGAAGCGCGCGCGCAGCGCATCGTGGCGGGCCACCACATCGTCGAGCGCCGCCTGCAGCGAGCGATCGTCGAGACTGCCCTTCAGGCGCACCGCGGCCGGGATGTTGTAGGTCGGGCTATGGCCTTCCAGCTGGTCCAGGAACCACAGGCGCTGCTGGGCGAACGACAGCGGAAACGCCTCGCTCTCGTCTGCCCCGCCAGCGTGGCCGTTCGTGTCGACGGCGGCATCCGTCGTGGCCGGCGGCGCGGACGTCGCTGCCGGCATCGGGGCGATGCCGCGCATCCGTGCGAGCAGCGCGGTCACGGTCGGTGCTTCCAGCAGCGTGCTTACCGGCACGTCTACGCCGAACTCGTCACGAATCCGTGCCGCCAGCTGGGTGCCCAGCAGCGAGTGGCCGCCCAGTTCGAAGAAGTCGTCGTCCTCAGCCACCGACGGACGACCCAGCAGGTCGCACCAGATCCGCGTCATGGTCGCCATGTCGTCGTCTTCGCGGACGGGACCGACGTGGTCCGTTGCGGCAGGCACCGCCGTCGCGGCGTGCATCGTCGTCACGCCCGGTGCATCCGGCGCATCCGGGTAGCGGACGTCGGTCCAGCAACGCTCGCGCGCGAACGGATAGGTCGGCAGGCTGATCCGGCGTGGACGTGCCTGGCCGTGCGCATACAGGGCGTTCCAGTCGAAGGAGAAGCCCTTGACCCACAGGTCCAGCAGTTTGCCGAACTTGCCCTTGGCCACCCAGGCCTGCACGGCCACCTGCATGTCCTCGTCGTCGGCCAGCATCGCGAAGGCGTTGCGCCGTGCCTGGCCGCGGTAGGCCTCGGCACCGTCGGCATCGCCTTCGACGAATGCCGCCAGCTTCACGCGCAGTTCGTCCAGCGATTCGACCAGCCAGGCCAGTCGTTCTTCCATCGCCTCGCGGCCGACCTGCAGCGTGTACCCGATATCGGCCAGCGTCGCCTCCGCTTCGATGCGTTCGGGCGCGAGCGCCGCCAGCAGCCGCCGCGCACGCGCATGCAGGCGCTCCGGATCGCGTGCGGAAAGCACGATCATCGCCGGGCCGTCGATGGCCCGCGCGGCCTCGGGCGGGGCGATGTATTCCTCGATCACCAGGTGCGCATTGGCACCGCCGGCACCGAAGGACGAGACACCCGCCCGGCGCGGCAGTTCGTGCGGCCGGCCGTCGATCTCCTGCGTCGGACGCGTCCACGGGCCCAGCGCCTGCTGGACGAAGAACGGCGTGTCGGCGAAGCGGATGTTCGGGTTGAGGCTGGCGGCGTGCAGGCTGGGCACCAGCGTGCGGTGCTTCATCTGCATCAGCACCTTGCTGATCGCGACAAAACCGCTGGCACTCTCGCTATGGCCGATGTTCGACTTGGCCGAGCCGATCGCGCAGAACTGCCGGTCCGCCGTCCACTGGCGGAACGCCTTCGACAGGCCGGCGATCTCGATGGGATCGCCCAGGCTGCTGCCGGTGCCCTGCGCTTCCACGTAACCGATCGAACGGGCGTCCACACCGGCGCGCCGCAGCGCATCGGCCACCAGTTGCGCCTGCAGGGCCGGGCTGGGCACCAGGTAGCTGTTGGTCTTGCCGCCGGCGTTGATCGCGCTGCCCTTGATGACGCCATAGACGTGGTCGCCGTCGGCCACGGCGCGGTGCAGCGGCTTGAGCACCAGCGCGCCCACCGCTTCGGCATCGACGAAGCCGTCGCCGTCGGCGGCGAACGACTTGCACTTGTCGTCGGCGGCCAACATGGTCATCGACGCCAGGTCGATCAGCTGGGTCGGGGCCACGATCAGGTTCACGCCGCCGGCGATAGCCACCTCGCTGTCACCGCTACGCAGGCTCTCGATCGCCAGGTGCACGGCGGTCAGGGACGACGAGCAGGCCGTGTCCACCGCCATGCTCGGGCCCTGGAAGTTGCACAGGTGCGAGATACGGTTGGCGATCGACCAGAACCGCGCGCCGGTGGCGTAGTGCTCGTTGGTCACCCCGACGAACACGCCGATCTTCCGGTTGGTGTGCAGGTTCGCGGCGGTGTAGCCGGCATCCTCGATGCTGGCATGCACCTCCTGCATGAACAGCCGCTCCTGCGGGCTCATCAACCGCGCCTCGCGCGGCGCGATGTTGAAGAACAGCCGGTCGAAGCGATCCACGCCGTCGATGAGGCCGGCCCAGCGCGTATAGGTCTTGCCCGGCACGCCCTTCGCGGCATCGAAGAAACGCGCATGGTCCCAGCGTTCCGGCGGCACTTCGGTGACGCAGTTGCGACCCGCGACCAGGTTCTCCCAGAACCCGTGCACGTCGTCGGCCGCGGGATAGCGGCCGGACAGGCCGACGATCGCCACGTCGAAGGGCGCCACGGGGGCCGGCGCGTGCACGGGGGTGGCTGCGGCGCCCTGCACGACCGGTGCCGTGGGCGTCGTCGTGGCGGGAGCCGTCGGTATCGAGGTTCCGAACGGTTGTTCGACCGCCTGCGCCGCGGCGGATACGGGCACCGGGGCAGGTGCAGGTGCCGCAGCCGATGCGGGTGCGACCGCTCCCGCGAGCCCGGTCCAGCGCAGCAGCCCGTCCGGATCGGTCTGCAGGAAATGCTCGACCAGGCTGTCGATGTCGCGGTGCTCGAAGAACAGCGTGGTGCCGATGTGTTCGGCGCCGAAGGCCTCGCGCAGCGCGTTGGTCAGTTCCATGACCAGGATCGAATCGATGCCGTACTCGTCGAAGCCGATGTTCTCGCCGATGGCATCCAGCGGCAGGGACAGCCCCTTCGCGATCAGCTTCCTCAGCTGCAGGACGCTCCGTTCGCGAAGCAGGCGCGAGGGGCCAGTGGATGCGGTGACGCCGGTGGTGTCGTTCATGTCGTGAAGGGTCCGGTCGGTGGGCGTGTCACGTGTCGGTGGAATATCCAGAAGGCGCAGGCTGAGCCGGGTCAGGCGCACGCAAACCGCGCCGGTCGGGTCGCACAGGTCGATGTCGAGGTACTGCACGGGTCCGTCGCGGCCCGCCGGATCGCTGTAGCGGACGAAGGCCCACATCCGGGACGTGCACGGCGCCAGCACATCCAGGGCGTCCAGCGCGAACGGCAGCGCGAGCGCCACGTCATCGTCGTTGTCGCCCGTGCCCAGGTGCAGGCCGAGCGCGGCCTGCAAGGCCGCGTCGAGCAAGCTGGGATGCAGCACGTAGTCGTCCAGCGTGGACGCCACGGATACCGGCAGCGAGATCTTCGCCAGCACCCGGCCGTCGCCGATGAACAGCTCGTCCAGGCCACGGAAGCCGGGTCCGTAGTGCAGCCCCTTGCGCGCGAAGACGGCCTGGCATCGAGCCGCGTCGGCGTGGGCCAGCGCGCAGTCCCGGCGCAGCGTGTCCAGGTCGTGTCGCACGGTGGCCACCGGCGCTTCCGCGGGTGCCGCGCTGCCCTGGCTGTACACCGTGGCGTCGTCGCCGGCATGGATCGTGTAGTCGTCGCGTCCGCTTCGATCGGTGGACCAGGCGACATGCACGGTCACGCCGTTCGCGTCGGCGACCAGCGGCCGCGCCCAGACGATCTTGCGCAGGCCGCGCACCTCGCGCCCCAGCGCCTGGCGGGCGGCAGCCAGCGCCATCTCCATGTGCACGACACCGGGCAGCACGCGCGCGCCGTTGACCTGGTGGTCGGCCAGCACGAAGGTGTCGCCGGCCAGGCGCGTGCCGATCCGCCGCGGCGCGCCGTCCGTGGTGTCTGTGGCCTCCGTTGCATCGCGATGCGTCGCGGATGGGCGATGCAGGCCCACCCAGCGTGCCATCGCGGACGGCTCGGTCGCGATGAAGTGGTCGGCCAGCGCATCGATGCTCGGATGCTCGAAGAACAGCGTGGTGGTCACCGCCTCGCCGATGCCCAGTGCCTCGAGCGTGTCCCGCAATACATGGGTCAGTTCCAGCACCAGGATGGAGTCCATGCCGTAACGGTCCAGTCCTATGTCGGTCTCGATACTGCCCGCCGGCATCTTCAGGCTGGCCGCGACCAGCTTGCGCAGGGCGGCCCTGCACTTGTCCGCCAGTGCGACGTCGGCGTGCATGGTTTGGCCAGCGGCAACGGGCGTGTCGGCGGCCACGACCAGCGGTGGAACCGTACCGGTCACGCTCGCCGTGGCGACAGCGGCGGGCACGGCTAAGCGTGGCACCTGCCGTTGCCGGGTGATCCCATCACTGCGCGCCACGATCACCTGCTGGCCCAGCGCGTGGCTGTCCTGCGCGGGGAACGCCACCGGGGCATAGCCTTCCTCGGCGAGGACCCTCGCCCAGCCCGCGGGCGACAGGCTGGGACAGCCGGGTATACGCAGGGCCTCGTCCTCGTACAGCCACCAGCCGTCCAGCAGGCCGAAGGTGAGATGCGCCCACAGCTCGCAGCTGCTGAGCTCGTTCAACGCCAGCAGGCCGTGCGGACGCAGCAGCGCTTTCGCGTTGCGCAGGCTTTCGCGGATATCGGGCGTGGCATGCAGCACGTTGGTGGCGACCACCAGGTCGTAGCTACCTGCCTCGATGCCCTGCCCCGCCAGCGGACGGCCGATATCCAGCAGGCGGTAGTCCAGGTACGGGTAGTGCGGACCGTAGGTGGCCTGTGCATGCAGCAGGAAGGCGCGCGAGAGGTCGGTGTAGCAGTAGGTGTCGACGTGCGCGGCATGCGGCACCAGGCGTGCCATCAGCCGTGCGCTGGTGCCGCCGGTGCCCGCGCCGATCTCGAGGATGCGCAGGCGGGCCGTCGGGTCGGCGGCGATACGCGCGGTGACGAAGTCCACCACCGCCTGGCCGAGCACGTCGTTGAAGTGGTCCGCCACGGCATTGCCCTGGTAGACGCCTTCGACCAGGCGCATGGACGACTCGGGGAACATCACCGCCGTGGCCTGCACCTGGCCGCTGAGAATGGCCGGCAGTGCGCGCAGCATCCCGTCCACCAGGCCGACCTGTGCACGACGTACGTGGCCCTCGACCAGCCATGTCGCCTTGCGCGCGTCCCACGTGGCCCAGGCCTCGGCTAAAGACGGCGTCGCATCGGCACCGGCCAGCGCATCGGCACGGGCGACCCGGTCCAGGCTGTGGGCCAGCCAGCGTGCATGGCGGGGATGCCACGCGACCGCCTTGGCCGTATCCGTCAGGCCCAGGGCCCGCAGCTCCGCGCGCAGGATCGCCAGCGACAGGCGGTCGATCTGCTCGCCCTCCGCCGCCAGTGCGGCGGCATCGCCCGCGAACCCGCCCGATGCGGCAAGAGCTGGCACCGCCACCGCGGGATACGTAGCGACATCGACACGAAGCCGGGTATCGCCGATAAGGTCGAACACGCTGCCATCGGTCTCGCGCCCGGGCACCACCTTGACGTAACCCAGTCGTGCAAGGGGCGTCCGCATCAGGCGATCCAGGGCACGCATGCCGTCGGCCGGCTCGATCGAGCCGATGCCCTGCCGTGCCATGCGCTCGCGGTACATGGGCGAGGCCACCGTACCGATGCTGCCCCAGTAGCCCCAGTCGATGACCTTCACCGGATACGGCAGGCGTGCGGCCAGGCGCAGCGCGTAGGCATCTTTGAAACAGCATCCGGCCGCATAGACGGCCTGCCCCGCCGGCGTCGTGAAGCCGATCATCGACGAGAAGAACAGCATCAAGTCCAACGGCAGGCCGGTGAATACCTGCGCCATGCGCACGCTGGCATCCACTTTCGCCGCCAATCCGGCGCGCAGGCCGTCCTCGTCCATCTGCGCGATGCTGCCGTCGCGCAGGGCGATGGCCGCATGCACGACGCCGTGGATGGCGCCATGGTGGGCCAGCACCGCGTCGCGGGCGTGCGCCAGGGCCTGGCGGTCGGACGCATCCGCCGCGATGTACCACGGGGTCGGGCCGACGGCAGCGATGCGCTGTCGCGCCTGCTCGATCGTGGCGTCCGCGGCGCGGCGCCCGATCCACACCACGTGGGCTCCGTACGTGCGCACCATGTGCTCGGTCCAGGCCTGTCCGATACCGCCGGCGCCGCCGATGACCACGTAGACGCCACCCGGCCGCCACGGCAGTTCGCCCGCCGCCGTCGCATCGACGTCCACGGGGGCAAGCCGCTGGCGCAGCCACTGGCCACGACGCCAGGCGCATGCCGCCCCGGCGGGTTCGCACGGCAGGTCGAACATCGTGTCAACGGGCCACGGTTCGCCAGCCGGCAGGTCGATCAGGCGCAGCTGCCAGCGCGGGTATTCCCGCGCCATCGCGCCGATCCAGCCATGCACACCGGCGCTGGCCGGCACAGGCACGTCGTTGCGATGCACCGCCTGGGTGCCGAACGTCACCACGGTCCACTGCAACGCGCGCGCATCGGCGCGGTGGCCGAGCAAGGCCTTGGCGAGGCGGAAGCCGGTGACCACGCCGTCCTGCTGGACGGCGATCAGAGCCTCGTCGTCGGTCAAGTCGTCGTTCGCGTGATCTGGCGCGGTGTCCACGGGGAGTATCCAGACCAGGTGATCGAACGTGGCATGGCCTGCCTCCTCGGGCGTGGCCAGCACCGTCGCACCCGGCCAGCGGGCGGTGAGCAGCGCACGCTGCGCGTCCGTACCGCCGAGCAGCGCCACGCGTTGTTCGGCGCTAGCGGCGCTACCGTCGACAGCGGCAGCCAGCATCACGTCCCACACCGGCGCAAGCAGCCATTCGTCGTCGGCCTGGGCCGGCGCCGCTGCCCTGTCGGCTACGGCGGCAGTGACAGGGGCAGTGGCAGGGCGCATGTCGATGACGGCGCCCACGGTTATCCAGTGACGCTCGCGGGCGAACGGATAGGTGGGCAGGCCGATGCGGCGTGGCATCGCCGTGCCGTACAGCGTGCGCCAGTCCACCGCACGTCCCTCGACCCACTGCCGCAGCAGCATGCCCCTGTCGCCGTCGAAAACGACCGGCGGGGCCGCGCGGTTGCGCAGCGCCCTGCCCTGTACGACACCCGCGACGCTTGCGCCATCGGCCAGCAGGGTCAGGGTCTGGCGCAGATGCGCCATGCTCTCGGCGACGAAGCCGAGCCGGGCCTCCATCGCCTCGCGCCCCACCTGCAGCGTATAGGCCAGGTCGGCCAGGTCGACGTCGCCTTGCAGGACGAAAGCCTGCAACGCACGCACCTGTTCGGCCAGGCGGGCCTCGTTGCGTGCCGAAAGCACGACGATCGCGGGTACGGCCGGTGCCATGGGTGGCCTCGGCGTCGCCGGGACGTATTCCTCCAGTACCACGTGTGCGTTGACCCCGCCGAAGCCGAACGAACTCACGCCGGCGCGTCGTGGCAACGGCCGGCCCTGCGCGTCGCTCACGGTGGCCCAGGGACGGGCCTCGCGCACGACGTAGAAGGGACTGCCGTCCAGGTCGATGTACGGATTGAGCGTGTCGCTGTGCAGGCTTTTCACCAGCGTGCGGTGCTTCATCTGCAACAGCACCTTGACCACGCCGGCCACGCCGGCGGCCAGTTCGAGGTGGCCGATGTTGGTTTTCACCGAACCCAGGCCGCAGTACGGCGCGGCTACCGTATCGTCGCCGAACGCGGCCTTCAGGCCCTGGATCTCCACGGGATCGCCCAGGCGGGTACCGGTACCGTGTGCCTCCACATAGGTCACCGTCCGCGGATCGATGCCGGCCTGGTGCTGGGCCTTGCGGATCACCGCTGCCTGCGCGACCGGATTGGGTGCGGTCAGCGAATTGGCGTGGCCGCCGTGGTTTTCGGCGGTGCCACGCACCAGGCCGTGGATCGTGTCGCCGTCGCGCTCCGCCGCAGACAGGGGCTTCAAAACCAGCATGGCGACGCCCTCGCCGCGCACGTAGCCGTCGGCATCGGCCGAGAACGTCTTGCAGCGACCGTCCTCGCTCAGCATGCCGGCCTTGCTGAAGCTGATGTGCGCCTCCGGCGTCACGATGGTATTCACGCCACCGACGACCGCGACCGACGTATCGCCGGCGCGGATCGCCCGCACGCCACGATGCAGCGCGATCAACGAACTGGAGCACGCGGTCTCCACCGGTTCGCTGGGCCCGTGCCAGTCGAACAGGTAGCTGATCCGGTTCGGCCCCACCGACGGCACGCCGCCGGTGGAGGCGTAGGCCTGTCCGCCGAGGTCCGCGCGGGCCACCAGCGTGGCGTAGCCCGTCGATCCGGTGCCGACGAAGATGGCGGTGTCGCTGCCGGCCAGGGACGGCCCGGCATAACCGGCGTCCTCGAGCGCCTTCCACACGTGGATCATCATCAGCCGCTGCTGCGGATCCATCAGTTCGGCTTCCTTCGGCGAGATACCGAAGAACATCGGATCGAATTCGTCGACACCGTCGATGAAGCCGCCCCGGGTGATGTTGGTCCGGTTCGGCTCGCGCGCCGGGTCGCCGAACCACGCACGCCAGTCCCAGCGCGAGGGGGGAACCTCGACGATGCTGTCCCTGCCTTCGCGCAGGTTGTCCCAGAACGCGGCGATATCGCGGGCCTGCGGGAACTGACCGCTCATGCCGATGATGGCGATGGGCTCGTCTGCGGCGCTCGCGTGTGCCATGGCCGTGTCGGTGAGAGTGGCGACGGCAGGTGCGGCCGGCGCCATCGGTTCGGCGGTCTCCGGGGTGGCCATGGCGGCCGTGGACAAGGGGAGCGATACGGACGCGATGGCCGCGGCGTGCTCGCGCACGAGGTAGGCGCCCAGACCATCGAGGGTCGAATGCTCGAAGAAGATCGTCGGCGTCAGTCGCAGTCCGTAATGCGTGTTCAGCGCGTTGCCGAACTCCGTCAGCGAGACGGAATCGAATCCGTATTCGCTGAACGTGGTATCGCCGTCGAGGTCTTCCGGTCGCACGGCGATCAGGCGCGACACCATGCCTTCCAGCACCTGCCCGACCTGCTCGACGAGCACCGCTGCCGGGGGCGCAGGCAGGTGTGCCGATACCGACACGGCTGCCGCAACGGATACCGGTGCGGACATCGATGCCGACACGGTCACGGAAGCCGAGGCGTCGCCGAGCAGGCTTTCGCGCAGGCGCGGCGCATGGCCGGCGATCACCAGCAACCGATCGTTGCCGCCGGTCCATGCCTGGCGCAGCGCATCCACGCCCGCCGCGCTGTCCAGGGGGTACATGCCCAGTTGTCCGGCCAGCATGTCGCGTGTGGCGGCATCCACCTGCATGCCGCCCTCCGCCCACAGCGGCCAGTCGATCGACAGGCTGCGGCCTTGCCGCTCGCCCAGCGCGACGCGTGCGGTGCGACGCTCGACGAAGGCATCCATGAACGCGTTGGCCGCTGCGTAGTCGGCCTGCCCCACGCTGCCGATCGCCCCGGCGATGGACGCGAAGGCGACGAAGACGTCCAGCGCCATGTCGCCGCTGGCTTCGTCCAGGTTCACCAGGCCGGCCACCTTGGCGCCGAACACCTCGCGCAACTGCTGCGGTGTCTTGGCGACCAGGTAGCTGTCGCGGGTCACGCCCGCGCTGTGGATGATGCCGTCCAGGCTTTCGAAGGTCTCGGGCAGTGAGCGCACCAGCGTGGTCACGGCCTCGGCGTCGGCGACATCCACGGCGTGGTAGCTCACCACGGCGCCCAGCGTCTCCAGCGAGCGCAACTGTGTCTTGATCGCATCGTTCATCGGCGTGCGACCGGTGAGTACCAGCACCGGATGGCGTACCTCGCGCGCAATGGCGTGGGCGAAGATCAGGCCCAGGCCGCCGGCGCCCCCGGTGATGAGGTAGACACCACGATCCTTCCACGGCGACGTGGCATCGGCCACGACGTCCTGCTCGGCCCACGCGGCCACTTCGCAGCGGCCGTGCACGTAGCGTGCGTGAGCGGCGCCGGTATCCCGCGCCCTATCGATCGCCTCGCCCACGTCCGGTCCGGACGCAACGGCGACGACCTGGCCGACGAGCCGCTCGTGTTCGCGCTGCGCCGTGCGCAGCATGCCGCCCAGTCCCGCCAGGATTTCGCCGTCGCTGTCCAAGGGGACGACCACCTGGATCAGGTGCCGTCCGGATTTGCCGATGCGCGCCTGGATCGCCTCCAGCAGGGCGATGGCCGCACGCTCGAAGACGCCTGGCAGGTCCGTCGCGGCACCGTCGATGCAGAGGCAGGCGAGCCCCGGCAAACGTGCGCGCAGATGGGCGGCGGTGGTTTCGTCGAAGCCGCACAGCATGACGAAGCGTGACGTGAACGCCTCCCCCGTCGGGGCCGTATCGGTGGCATCGGCCGCTCGCCACAGGGGGCGGAAAAGTAGTGTCTGCACGGGAACGTCCACGGCATGCGCCGCCGTCGAGGTCATCCGTGGCGCGGGTGCGAGTGGCATCGCTGTCGCTACGGACGCGACGGCCACGGCTGGCAAGACACCGCCCGGCACCGCGCCCGTCACGCTTTCCGTGGGCTCGGTGAGGGGGGCCACGTCGATCCAGTGACGCTCCCGCGCGAACGGGTACGTCGGCAGGCTGATCCGTCGCGACCGGCGTCCACCGGCGGCATGCAGGCGCGGCCAGTCGAGCGACATACCCTTGCTCCACAGGTCGAGCAGCCGGGCATGCTTGCCCCGGGCGAGCCATGTCGCCACGGTGCCGGCCATGTCGTCGTCGCCGGCCAGTGCGGCCAGCGCATCGCGGTTGCGCCTGGCCTGGCCGCGGTACAGGTCGTCCACCGATGCGTCGCCGGCCAGGAAGGCTTCCAGCTTTTCGCGCAAGGCACCCATGGAAGACACCAGCAAGGCCAGGCGCTCATCCATCGCCTCGCGTCCGACCTGCAGGGTGTACGCCAGGTCGTGCAGATCGACGTCGTTCGTCCGCAGGTGGTCGAGCAGCGCCTGCGCGCGTTCACGCAGGCACGCTTCGTCGCGGGCGGACAGCAGCACCATGGCCGGGCCCGCCGGGTTCGCCGCATGCGTGGCGGCGTCCTCGTGTGCCCTGGTGTCCTCGTATTCCTCGACCACCAGGTGCGCGTTGGCGCCGCCTGCGCCGAACGAGGACAAGCCGGCGATCCGCCGTTTCTCGCGGCCGTTCACGACCGGCCGCGACCAGGGCGCGAGTTCCTGCTGGACCACGAACGGCGTCTGCCCGAAGTCGATCGCGGGATTGAGCACGGCCGAATGCAGGCTCGGCACGAGTTGCCGGTGCTTCATCTGCAACAGCACCTTGGTCAGGCCGGCGATACCCGCGGCGCTCTCGGCATGGCCGATGTTCGACTTGGCCGAGCCGATCGCGCAGAAGCCGGTATCCGCCGTCCATGCCTGGAAGGCCTTCGCCAGGCCGGCGATCTCGATCGGGTCGCCCAAACGGGTACCCGTGCCATGCGCCTCGACATAGCTGACCTCGCGCGCATCCACGCCGGCCGCACGCAGGGCACGCTCGATCACGCTCGCCTGCGCGTTCGGATTGGGCACGGTATAACCGTGGGTTCGGCCGCCGTGATTGATCGCGGTGCCGCGGATCACACCGTAGATATGATCGCCATCGGCCACCGCGCGGGCCAGCGGCTTCAACAGCACGGCGCCCACGCCTTCACCGGGCACGTAACCGTCGCCACCTTCGCCGAAGCTTTCGCAGCGGCCCTTGCCCGAGATGAAACGGCCCTGGGCGAGCACGAGGTACTTGTTCGGGTGCAGCGACAGGTTGACCCCGCCGGCGATCGCCACGGAGCAACCGCCACGCAGCAGGCTCTCGCAGGCCAGGTGGATGGCCGTCAACGACGAGGAACACATGGTGTCCAGCGCCATGCTCGGGCCATTGAAATCGCATACGTGGGATACGCGGTTGGCGATGGACGCCGGACTGCCCGCCACGGCGACACCGTCGCCGCGTACCTGTGCCTGCGCGCCATACAGCTGGTATTCCTCGTACATGACGCCGACGAACACGCCGACGTCACGATCCGTCGCCACGCTGTCCGGCGTGTAGCCCGCATCCTCCAGCGTGGCGTACGCGCATTCGAGGAACAGACGCTCCTGCGGGTCCATCAGCGACGCTTCGCGCGGCGAGATATGGAAGAACCGCGCATCGAAACGGTCCACGCCGTCGATGAAGCCGCCCCATTTGCCGTACGTCTTGCCGGCGCGGCTGCGATCCTCGTCGAAGTAGAGCGTGTGGTCCCAGCGTTCGAGCGGAATATCGGTGATGCTGTCCCTGCCCTGGCTGAGGTTGGCCCAGAAGGCGTCCAGGTCGGCGGCTTGCGGGTAGCGCCCGGCGAGGCCGACGATGGCGATGCCTTCCTCGGCCAACGCCTGTACACCGGCCTCGGCGCCCGCGGCGGCAGCCACGCCGCCATGGCGGTGGCGCAGTGCGACGCGCGATGCGCCCGGGGCCACCGGAGCCGGCGACCCGAACCGCACCGCCGATGCCGCGGCGGCACCGACCGCGCGAACGGCGCTGTCGGCTGCACGAGTGGCGGCGACCTCACGGGCCGCACCGGCAGCACCCGGCGCTTCCGTCTCGCTCGTCTGGCCTGTGTTGCCGAACAGCGTCGCCAGCGTGGCGCGATGGGCTCGCAGGAAATAGCCAGCCAGTGTCGCGATGCTCTGGTATTCGAAGAACAGCGTCTTCGGCAGCACACCGAAGGTCTTCTCCAGTTCGGCGGTGAGTTCCAGGGTCAGCACGGAGTCGATGCCGTAGGCCTCCAGGCGCGCCTCCGCATCGACCTTGTGCGGCGGCAGGCGCAGCGTGTTCGCAAGGAGGCGGACGAGGTGGCGTACCGTGCGCTCGCGCAGGTCGTCCGCCGCGGCGGGCGCTGGTCCCTGAGCCACGGCGACGGGGTGAGCCGCCACGAGGGTGGGTTCAACGAGAGGCGCGATCGTCGCCATCGGCAGGACGGGAGCCGCCGTGGTCGTTGTCGTAGCGATGGTCGGCGCCTGCGTTTCATCGCCCAGAAGGGCCCTCAAACGCGCCGGATCGCCCTGCATCACCAGTACCTGCGACGCGCCGAGCGACCATGCGCCGGCCAGCGCACGGCAACCCGCGGCGGTCGGCAGCGGTGTCATGCCGGTTTCCTGGGCGAGGTAGCGCCGCGTGGCGGCACCGACCTGCATGCCGCCCTCGTCCCACAGCGGCCAGTTCACCGACAGGGTGCGGCCGGCACGGAGGCCCTGGGCGACCAGGTCGTTGCGGTGCTGCGCGAACGCGTCCATGAAGCCGTTCGCGGCGGCGTAGTCGGCCTGGCCAAGGTTGCCGAAGGCGGACGCGATGGACGAAAAACAGATAAAGCATTCCAGCGGCAGATCGCGGCTGGCGTCGTCGAGGTTGAGCGTGCCGGCAAGCTTCGCACGCAGCACGTCGGCCAGTTCCTCGTGCGTCTTGCGCATGATGAAGCTGTCGCGCAGCACGCCCGCGCTGTGCACGATGCCATGCAGGCCATCGGCAGCCGCCGTCTCGCGCACGCAGCGCGCCACGGCGTCCGCATCGGCCACGTCCAGCTGGCGATAGCGCACGGTGACACCCATGGCCTCCAGCGATGCCAGCGACTCACGCATGGCCTCGCCCGGTGCCGAACGGCCGGTCAGCACCAACGTCGCCCCGGGTGCCTGGGTGGCGATGTCGCGCGCGAAGATCAGCCCGAGGCCACCGACGCCGCCGGTGATGAGGTAGGTCGCCCCGCTGCGCCACACAGGCGCGGCGTCGATGGCGGCGTCCGCCTCGAGCCAGCCGCCTTCCTGACGCGATCCATCCACGTAGCGGATACGCGTCGCCGTGCTGTCGCGGTTTTCGTCGAGCACGCGGGCGATATCCTCGCTGCCGTCGAGCTCGATCACCTGACCGTGGATGGCCGGGTCCTCCAGCGTGGCCGTGCGCAACATGCCACCCAGTCCGCTCATGGTCCGTGCGTCGCCCTGCCCCGCGATCACGAACTGGAACAAGGCCGGCCCCGACGTACTGTCCTGCGCCTGCAAAAGCTCCAGCAGCATCACGGCAGCGGCGGCGTAATCCCCGGCAAGGGTTCCTGTCGAAGGCAGCGCCAGGCAGGTCGCCTCGGCAAGGCGCTGGCGCACACGTGCCAGCGCCGCATCGTCCACGCCGCAGGCAAGCACCACATGCCGCGCCCACGCCCTCGGCGCGAGCCCCGATCCATGGGCCGACCGTTTGGTCCAGTCGGGGGTGGCAAGCATCAGGCGCGTCCCGGGCGTCGCGTCCGGCACCGGCTGCACGACCAGGCCGGCCAGGCCGACGCAGACGCTGCCTGCGTCGTCGCACAGGTCGATGTCGAATCGCCGGGTGCCGGCATCCGCGCTGGCCACAGCGCGCACCACGGCCCACAGGTTCGAGGGAAGCAGCGCGTGCACGGTCAGCGCGTCCAGCGCCACGGGCAGCCACAGGGCCGGCTCGGCGGTGGCGTCCTCGGCGATCATCAGGCCGACCACGGATTGCAGCGCGGCATCCAGCAACGCCGGGTGCAGCGTGTAGCCGTCCATGCGTTGCGACGACGGCAGTTCGATACGCGCCAACAGCTGGTCCGTGCCGATGTGGAGCGTGCGCAGGCCGCGCAACCCGGGACCGTAGTCCAGCCCCATGCGTTCGAACCAGGCATAGCAGGCATCCGCATCCAGCTGCCCCAGGGTGGCCTGTTGCCTGAGCGCGTCAAGGTCATGGAACACCGCAGGAGGCGCATCGGCATGGACCTCCACCGTGCCATGCCCAAAGGTCGTGGTACCACCGTCGACATCACGCGCGATGTCGAAGCGGATGGCATCGCCATCGACGGCAAGGACAATGTGCAGGTCGATCGGCTCGTCGGCGACCGTGACGGCGCGCGTCCAGCGCACATCGCGCAGCGACAGGATGCCGGCCTCGTCCAGCGCCTCGGTTACCGCGTGGTAGGCCATTTCCAGCTGCGCGACGCCAGGCAGCATTCGGACGCCACGGACGACATGCCCGGCGAGGAAGAACTCATCGCCGGTGAAATGCGACGTGAAGCGCTGCTGCGCGAACGTGGACGTATTGCGATGCACGAGCGGGTGCAGCGGTGCCGTGCCCGCGGGCAGCGTCGCCGGGCCGAGGTCGACCCAGTAGCGCTCGCGCGCGAACGGATAGGTCGGCAGTCCGATGCGATGCGGCCGCGGTGAGCCCGCTGGATACAGCGCAGCCCAATCCACATCCAGGCCGCGCGCCCATAGCCCGACCAGCTTGCCGTACTTGCCCTTGTCGAGCCACGCCCGCACGGTGGCGGCCATGTCGTCATCGTCGTCCAGCTCGGCCAGCGCCTCCTGGTGGCGCCGGGCCTGGCCGCCGTGAAGATCGTCGATGCCGGTCTCGCCGGCCAGCCAGGCGGACAACTTCGCGCGCAGCGCGTCCAACGTGGAAACGATCAGGCCGAGCCGCTCGTCCATCGCCTCACGGCCCACCTGCAAGGTATGGGCGAGGTCGGCCAGGGACACCTCGTTGACGTCGAGGTGGTCGAGCAACGCCTGCACGCGTTCGCGCAGGCGATCCTCGTCTCGTGCGGACAGCAAGACGATGGCTGGCGGTGCGTTCGCGGCCACCGTATCCGGGCGCTCGGGCGCGATGTATTCCTCGATCACCACGTGGGCGTTCGCGCCACCTGCCCCGAACGAGGAGACACCTGCCACACGTGCGGCTTCGCGGCCGTCGAGGGTCGGCGCGTGCCAGGGGGCGAGCTCCTGCTGCACGACGAAGGGCGTGCGCGCGAAATCGATATCGGGATTGAGCGTGGACGAGTGCAGGCTCGGCGCCAGCTGTCGATGCTTCAGTTGCAACAGCACCTTGGTGACGCCCGCGATACCCGCGGCGCTTTCGCAGTGGCCGATATTGGATTTGGCCGAGCCGATCGCGCAGAAACCGGTGTCGGGCGTCCACTCGCGGAACGCCCTGGACAAGCCGGCGATCTCGATGGGATCGCCCAGGCTGGTGCCCGTGCCGTGCGCCTCGATGTAACTGATCGCACGGGCATCCACGCCGCCGGCGCGCAGGGCGTGCTCGATCACCTGGGCCTGCGCGTTGGGATTGGGCACCGTGTAGCCATGCGTCCTGCCGCCATGGTTGACCGCGGTGGCGCGGATCACGCCGTGGATGTGGTCGCCATCGGCGACGGCGCGGGCCAGCGGCTTCAGCAGCACGGCACCCACGCCCTCGCCCGGTACGTAGCCTTCGCCGCCCTCGCCGAAGCTTTCGCAGCGGCCCTTGCCCGAGATGAACCGGCCATGGGCCAGGGTCAGGTACTTGTTGGGATGCACGGAGACATTGACGCCGCCGGCGATGGCCACCGCGCAATCGCCACGCTGGATCGCCTGGCAGGCCAGGTGAATCGCCGTCAGCGACGACGAGCACATGGTGTCAAGCGCCATGCTGGGGCCGTGGAAATCGCAGAAATATGAAACGCGGTTGGCAATGGACGCGGGGTGGCCCGCCACGGCGAGCGGGCGGCCGCGCGCCTGCTCCTGCGCACCGTAGAGCTGGTATTCCTCGTACATCACGCCGGCGAAGACGCCGACACGGCCGTCTTCCGCCACGTTGTACCGCGTGTATCCGGCGTCTTCCAGCGTGGCGTGCACGCACTCCAGGAACAGGCGCTCCTGCGGGTCCATCAGGATCGCTTCGCGCGGCGAGATGTTGAAGAACAGCGGATCGAAACGGTCCACGCCGTCGATGAAACCGCCCCACTTGCCGTAGGTCTTCCCGGCCTTGCCTCGCGTCTCGTCGAAATACAGGCGGTGGTCCCAGCGATCGGCCGGGATCTCGGTGATGCTGTCCCGGCCCTGGCTGAGGTTGGCCCAGAACGCGTCGAGCGTATCGGCCCCGGGGTAGCGGCCGGCCACGCCCACGATGGCGATGTCGCCGACCGTGGGCGCGTTGGTGGTTGGCGGGGTCATCGCGGCGAACGGCAGGGACGCGGCGGTCCGGATGGCACGCGGCACGGCCACGGCCATCGCCGCAGGCGGCACGTGCGCCTCACCGATCAGACCGGCCATGGCGACCGGATGCTGCCGCACGAAATAGTCGCTCAGGGCGGCCAGCGTCTGGTACTCGAAGAACAGGGTTTTCGGCAGCGGCCCGAAGGTGGTTTCCAGGACACGCGTCAGTTCCAGCACCAGCAACGAATCGATCCCGTAGGTTTCCATCCTTGCCCGGCGATCGATGCGGTGCAGCGGCAGCTTCAGCGCCTTCGACAGGAAACGCTCGAAATAGCGCAAGGCGCGCTCCGTCGTGTCGTCGCTGGCAAGCGTCGACACGTCTAAGCCCGTCGTGTGGACGCCCGCTTCGATAGCGGCGCCCATGGCGACACCGATCGCGGCACCGGCACCGGGATCGAGGGGGACAGCAGCGACGACGTCGACCTCTGCGTCTGCGGCTACGCCGCCCACATACGCATGCCCGCGCTTCGATTTCGGCACGACTACGCGGAACACCAGTCCGCGCAAGCGCAGGCACACCAGGCCCTGTGCATCGCACACGTCGATGTCCGCGACGATCGAGGAATCCTCGCCGGCGACACCGTCCGCCGGCCTTACGATCGCCCAGAGTCGATCCGGGCACGGACCGAGCACATCCAGCGAAGCCAGCGCCACGGGCAGCATCGCCGGCGGCGGGCCGTCCATATCGATCACCAGCCCGATCGACGCCTGCAACACGCCGTCGAGCAGGCTGGGATGCAGGCCATACGCCGCCTGCGTGCCCTGCACCGACGGCGGCAGGTCGATCCGCGCCAGCGCCATGCGCTTGCCGAGCCGGAGTTCCGTCAGGCCGCGAAAGCCGGCACCGTAATCGAGGCCCATCGCCGCGAACACGGCATAGCAGCGCGCGGCGTCCATCGGCTCGCGGTCGCACTGCGCCCGAAGCGCGTCCAGCGAAAGCACGACCGTCGGCGCGGGGCCAGGGACACGGGATACCACGCCATGGCCATAGACGATGCCGTCATCGGCCAGCGACGAGCGGATCGCGTAGCCGGCATCGTCACCGCGACCGGCCTGCAACGCGATGTGCAGCTCCACGCCCTCATCGCCCACGCCGACCGGGCGCGCCCAGACGATGTCGTGCAGGCGCAGCCATCCTGCCGCCGCATCGGTGCGGCCCGCCACCGTGGCCGCGAAGCGGGCCATCTCCAGGTGCGCCACGCCGGGCAGCACGCGCCGACCGCGTACCCGATGGTCGTCGAGGAAGAATTCGTGGCCGTCGAAATGGCTGCTGAAGGACACGCCATCCAGGGTGGACACGTTGCGCTGGACCAGCGGATGCAGGGGTTTCCCCCCGGATCCGCTCGAACCGGTAGCAGGCACCCAGTAGCGCTCCCGCGCGAACGCGTAGGTGGGGAGGTGCACGCGACCAGGCCTGTCTTCGCCGTACAGGGCCGGCCATTCGACGGCATATCCCTTGACCCATAGGGCGAGAAGCCGGTCCATGCCGGCCCGGTCGATGGCGGGCCGCATGAGCCCGCGCAGCGCCATATCGGGCACGAAGGCATCCATCGCCTCGCGATGCTCGCCGACGTCCGCGCGATGCATGCCGCCGGCACCATCGTCGAGGTAGCGCGCCAGCTGGTCGCGCACCTCGGCGACTGATCCGGCCACGAAGCCGAGCCGGTGCGCCATGGCCTCACGCCCCACCTGCAACGTATACGCCAGGTCCGCCAGGGCGATGTCGCCCGACAGGCGGGCATCGTCGACGAACGCATGCAGCGCCTGCACCTGCTCGCGCAGGCGCTCGTCGCTGCGCGCGGAAAGCAAGACGGCCACCGGTGCGTCGACGACGGGTCGCCGGGCGGGCGCAACGTATTCTTCGAGCACCACATGGGCATTGACGCCGCCGAAGCCGAACGAGCTGACACCCGCGCGGCGCGGCAGCGGACGACCGTCCGCATCGCGCAGGGCGATCCACTCGCGCGCGTCGCGCAGCAGGTAGAACGGCGTGCCGGACAGATCGATGTACGGATTGAGGGTATCGCCGTGCAGGCTCTTCACCAGCGTGCGGTGCTTCATCTGCAACAGCACCTTGATGACGCCGGCCACGCCGGCCGCCAGTTCCAGGTGGCCGATGTTGGTCTTCACCGAACCCAGCCCGCAATGCGCCGAGGCCACCGTGCCGTCGCCCGTATCCGCGTAGAGTTCCGCGAAAGCGGCCTTGAGACCGCGGATTTCCACGGGATCGCCCAGGGGCGTGCCGGTGCCGTGTGCCTCGATATAGGTGACGCTGCGCGGATTGACCCCCGCCTGCCGCCAGGCGTCGCGGATCACCGCGGCCTGTGCCGTGGGGTTCGGCGCGGTGAGCGAACTGGCGCGACCACCGTGGTTCTCGGCCGTGCCACGCACTAACCCATGGATGGCGTCGCCGTCGCGCTCGGCGGCCGAGAGCGATTTCAGTACCAGCATGCCGACACCCTCGCCACGCACGTAACCGTTCGCTTCGGCCGAGAACGTCTTGCAGCGGCCGTCCACGCTGAGCATGCCGGCCTTGTCGAAACTGGCGTGCAGCGCGGGATCGACCAGGGTGTTCACCCCACCGGCGATCGCGACCGTGCACTCGCCGCGCTCGATCGCCAGCACCGCGCGGCGCAACGCGACCAGCGAGCTGGAGCATGCGGTTTCCACCGGCTCGCTCGCCCCGTGGAAATCCAGGAAGTAGCTCATGCGATTGGGGCCGACCGAGGCGACCGCTCCGGTGGACGAATACCCCTCCACCGCCATGCCGGCCCGACCGGCCAGCGCGGCGTATCCGCTGGGCATCGTGCCGACGTAGATCGCCGTGTCGCTGCCGGACAAGGCGCCACCGGCGTAGCCGGCGTCTTCCAGCGCCTTCCAGATGTGGATCATCATCAGCCGCTGCTGCGGGTCCATCAGCTCGGCCTCGCGCGGCGAGATACCGAAGAACATCGGATCGAACGCGTCGACCCCGTCGATGAAACCACCCTGCACCCGCAGGCTGTCCGGCCAGTCACGCCCCGCCGGTATCGCGTCGATGCAATCCTTACCGTCGCGCAGGTTGCGCCAGAAGCTGTCCAGGTCCGGCGCGTGCGGGAACTGCCCACTCATGCCGATGATCGCCACCGGCTCGCGGGTGCGTTCCGGCGCGGGGGACTGGGCCGCCGTCGTCGCCGCGAAACCGCGGCGCGCCGGGGTCGGCATGCGCATCGCGTCCGGCGCCGGAAAGGACGACAGCGGTACGGGCACGGATACCGTCGCGCTTCCAGCCACTGCCGGGACAGCCGCCACGGCCGGCGATGCCGACCGGGGCGCGAAGACCGGCGCAAGCAACGCCGCATGCTCCCGGGCCAGATGACCGGCCAGGCCATCCAGCGTGGGAAACTCGAAGAAGATCGTCGGTGTGAGGTCCAGCCCGTAGCGCTGGTTCAGCACGTTGCCGAACTCGGTCAGCGAGATCGAATCGAAGCCGTATTCGCTGAGCGCGGTGTCGCCATCCAGGTCGCCCGGCCTCACCTTGATGAGCGCCGATACCACCTCCATCAGCGCCCTTTTCACGTCGCGGCGCAGGTCGGGCACAGGCTGGCCGGACGCTTCGCCGGAGACGACAGCGGAGGCAACGGGCGCCACGTCCATCAGCACGCTGCGCATGCGACCCAGGTCGCCCTCGATCGCCAGCACCTGGCCCAGCCCGCTCGCCAGCGCCTGGCGCAAGGCCTGCACACCGGTAGTGCTGGCCATCGGCTGCATGCCCCACTGGCGGGCCAGCATCGCGCGGGTGGCCGCGTCCGCCTGCATGCCGCCTTCGTCCCATAGCGGCCAGTCGATCGACACGGTGTGTCCCCGGCGCTCGCCCCTGGCGACGCGACGGTTGCGCTCGTGGGCGAAGGCATCCATGAAGGCGTTCGCACAGGCGTAGTCGGCCTGCCCCACATTGCCGAGCACACCGGCGATGGACGCGAAGCAGATGAAGCAGTCCAGGTCCATGTCGCGGCTGGCATGATCGAGGTTCAACGTGCCGTGCAGTTTCGCGGCAAGCACCTCGCGCAGTTGCGCCGGTGTCTTCCTGGCCAGGAAGGCGTCACGCACCACGCCGGCGCTGTGGATGATGCCGTCCAGGCGCTCGAACTCCTCGGGGATGCTGGCCACCAGGTGCGCCACCGCCGCCGCGTCGCCGACGTCCACCGCGTGGTAGCGGACCACCGCGCCGAGGGTTTCCAGCTCGCGCACGCATGCGTGGATGCGCTCGTCCGGCGCCGAGCGACCGGTCAGCACCAGCACCGGATTGCGCGCGTGGCTGGCGATCTCGCGCGCCACGATCAGGCCCAGGCCACCGGCGCCGCCGGTGATGAGGTAAGCGCCGCGATCCCGCCACGGCACCGCGGCCTCCGCCACGGGCGTGTACTCCTGCCAGCCCGGCGTTTCACGCACGCCGCCGACGTAACGCACGTGCGTCGCGGTGTCGCCGAGGTTCTCCCGCAGTGCCGCGACCACGTCCTGTCCGGCCATCACCTCGATCACCTGGCCCAGCACACGCGGGTTTTCCCGCTGTGCGGTACGCACCATGCCGGCGAGTCCCGCCAGGGTCCGGCCTTCGCCGTCGCCCGGCACCAGCAGTTGCAGCCGCTGCATGCCGCCGCGGCCGTTCAGGACCTGCAATTGTTTAAGCAGCAGCGTCGCGGCGGCCTCGTAGCGTTCCGCCAGGTCGCCGGTGTTGTCCGCCACCACCAGCGTCGCGTCGGGCCACGCCTGCTGCACGCCCTGCGCATCGACGCCGCAGAGCACGATCAGATGACCGTCGAACGCGCGGTCGCCCGCGGTCGCGGCAGCCGCCGTCCACGACGGCTGCAAGAGGAGAAGGCCGGACTCAGTAGCTTCCGTGGCGTCAGATGCCGTAGCGACCATAGTGGCTGGATGGGCCCGATGGGCCGCGTGGGCTGTGGCCGCCGCATCCGCCGCAGCCGCAGCCGGGGCGGACATCGCCCGCAGGCCGAGGCCGGTCAGTCGCACGCAGACCGCGCCCTCCGTGTCGCAGAGGTCGATGTCCAGGCGCGGTACGGCATCACCCGGCGCACTGCCTTCGCTGTACCGCACCAGCGCCCACATATCCGGCTTGCACGCACGCAGGAACCGCAGGCCGCCCAGGGCGAACGGAATCATCGGCGTCGTGGCGTCGCCGGCCGACGTGGACGGCAGCGCCAGGGTTGCCTGCAGCGCCGCGTCGAGCAGGCTCGGCGGCAGGCCGTAGCCGTCCATTGTGGCCGACGGCGGCAAGGCCACCCGCGCAAGGACACGTCCCTCTCCGACGAACCACTCGCGCACGCCCTGGAACGCCGGCCCGTAATGCAGGCCCATCCGCTCCAGCCGCGCATAGCAGGCCGCCGCGTCGCTGTGGCCGAGCGTGCATATCGCGCGCCAGGCGGAAAGATCGTGCGTAATACCCGCATCCGCATCGTCGGGCTCGGCGACCAGCGTGCCCTGGCTATGGACCGAGGCATCACCGTTGTCACCGTCCGCGTAGATGGCGAAGCCGATCGCGGCGTCCGTCTGTGGATGCAGGGCGACATGCAGCGACACACCGGCACCGTCGTCGACGACCGGGCGCAGCCACGCCATGTTGTGCACGGCCCAGGTGCGACCGTCGTCGACCGCCTCGTGGAGCGCGGCACGTGCCATTTCCAGGTGCGCCACGCCGGGGAGCATGCGTGCGCCGCGGATCACGTGATCGGTAAAGAAGGATTCGGCACCGGTGAAGCCGGCGCTGAAGCGCAGTCCGCCGATGTCGGAGGTGTTCCGGTGCACCAGCGGATGCAGCACCGGCGCTTCCACGGCAGCAGCGGCGGGCGCGGCGGTATCGACGGGAATCCAGTAGCGTTCGCCGGCGAAGGGATAGGTCGGCAGGCTGATGCGTCGCGGCGTCCGCTCCGCATACAGGCGTCGCCAGTCGAACGGCACGCCCTTGACCCACAGGTCCAGCAGCTTGCCGAACTTGCCGCGCGCCATCCACGCGTCGGCCAGCGTGGCCATGTCGTCGTCGCCGGCCAGTGGGGCCAGCGCGTCCTTGTTCGGCTTGACCTGGCCGCGATACACATCCTCCACCGCCATGTCGCCGGCGACGCATGCCGCCAGCTTCGCCCGCAGGTCCGCCAGCGAGGTCGCCACGATACCCAGGCGCTCGTCCATGGCCTCGCGGCCGACCTGCAGCGTGTAGGCAAGCTCATCCAGGCGCATGTCCGGCTGGTCGTCGATGGCCGACAGCAGGCGCCGTACCTGGTCGACAAGCCGATCCTCGTGCCGCGCGGACAGCAGCACCAGCGCCGGACCGCTCGGTTCCGCGGTCACCAGTGATGGTGAAGCCACGTATTCCTCGATCACCACGTGCGCGTTGGCGCCGCCAGCACCGAACGACGACACGCCGGCCAGCCGCGGACGCTCGTGCCCGTCGAGCACGGGACGCGACCAGGCGGCGAGGTCCTGCTGCACGACGAAGGGCGTGCGCGCGAAGTCGATGTTCGGATTCAGCACGGCCGAATGCAGGCTCGGCGCCAGCTGCCGGTGCTTCAGCTGCAACAACACTTTGGTGACACCAGCAATACCCGCGGCGCTTTCGCAATGGCCGATGTTGGATTTGGCCGAACCGATCGCGCAAAAGCCGGTGTCCGGCGTCCACTCGCGGAACGCCTTGGACAGACCGGCGATCTCGATGGGATCGCCCAGGCTGGTACCGGTGCCATGCGCCTCGATGTAACTGATCGCGCGGGCATCCACGCCGCCGGCGCGCAACGCGCGCTCGATCACCTTCGCCTGGGCGTTGGGATTGGGCACGGTGTAGCCGTTGTTCTTGCCGCCGTGGTTGATCGCGGTGGCACGGATCACGCCATGGATGTGGTCGCCGTCGGCGATGGCTACGGCCAGCGGCTTCAGCAGCACTGCACCAACGCCCTCGCCCGGCACGTAGCCTTCGCCGCCTTCGCCAAAGCTCTCGCAACGGCCCTTGCCTGAGATGAAACGGCCCTGGGCCAGCATGAGGTACTTGTTGGGATGGACGGACACGTTGACGCCGCCGGCGATCGCCACCGCGCAGTCGCCGCGCTGGATCGCCTGGCAGGCCAGGTGGATGGCCGTCAGCGACGACGAGCACATGGTGTCCAGCGCCATGCTGGGCCCGTGGAAATCGCAGAAGTAGGAGATCCGGTTGGCGATCGAGGCCGGGCTGTTGAACACGGCGAGGTTCTGGCCGCGCGCCTGCGCCTGCGCACCGTAGAGCTGGTATTCCTCGTACATCACACCGGCGAAGACGCCGACGTTGCCGTCGCTGGATACGCTCTCGCGCGTATAGCCGGCGTCTTCCAGCGTGGCATGCACGCATTCCAGGAACAGCCGTTCCTGCGGATCCATCAGCTCCGCCTCGCGCGGGGCGATGTTGAAGAACAGCGGATCGAAGCGGTCCACGCCGTCGATGAAGCCGCCCCACTTGCCGTAGGTCTTGCCGACCGCGTTGCGGTCCGGGTCGTAGTAGAGGCGATAGTCCCAGCGATCGGCCGGAATCTCGGTGATGCTGTCCCTGCCCTGGCTGAGGTTGGCCCAGAACGCAGCCAGGTCGGCCGCCTGCGGATAGCGCCCGGCGACGCCGACGATGGCGATCTCCGTCGTTGCCGGGGTGTCCACCGTGGGCAGCGTGCGCGGCGGCTCGCTACCGAAGCGGGGCCGGCGGGGCATCGGCGGCGCGAGCGACTCGTCGTGCGCCGCGCTCTGCCCCGGACCGTTCGGCGCCCCGGACATCGGCTCTGCAACCGAGGTACTCGTTACGGTTGGCGCTGACGCCGAAGCAGTGGCAGCGGCCGTCACGTTGCCCGACGCACCCAGCGCCTCGACCAGCGCGGCGCGGTGCTCGCCCAGGAAATAGCCGGCCAGGTCGGACAGGGTCTGGTACTCGAACAATAGCGTCTTCGACAGCGGCCCGAACACCGGCTCCAACGCGCGGGTCAGTTCCATCACGAGGATGGAATCGATGCCGTACGCCTCCATGCGCACCCGTGGATCGATGCTATGGGCGGGACGTTTCAGCGTGCTCGACAGCAGGCGGACCAGGTAACGCTCGGCCTTGTCGCGCAGGGCGTCCGTGGCATCCCCATGATCCGCTGCGGCATGGTCCGCCGTCGGCGACGCCGCGAGCGCGGTGGACGCCACAGACGACGGCACCGATGCGGCCACGGGTGCCGTAGGGGGCGACCAGCTCGCCACGAAGCGATCGATCGCGCCTTCGGCCACCACCACCTGCGGCAACGCCGTCGCCATCGCCTGCCGGAGCGCGGCAAGGCCACTGGCGGTACGCAAAGGCACCAGGCCGGTCTGCGCGGTCATCGCCTCGCGCGTGGCGGCGTCCACGCGCATACCACCCTCCTCCCACAGCGGCCAGTCCACGGCCAGCGTGCGACCGTGGCGACGTCCCTCTGCCACCTGCGCGGCGCGCTGGATCGCGAAGGCATCCATGAACGCGTTCGCGGCGGCGTAATCGGCCTGACCTACGTTGCCAAAGGCGCCCGAGGTGGAGGCGAAACAGACGAAGCAGTCCAGCGGAAGATCGCGGCTGGCCTCGTCCAGATGCAGCGTGCCGGCCACCTTCGCCCGCAGCACGGCGCGCAGGTCGTCACGCGT
Organism: Luteibacter sp. ME-Dv--P-043b; assembly: GCF_030209605.1. Lineage (NCBI taxonomy): Bacteria > Pseudomonadati > Pseudomonadota > Gammaproteobacteria > Lysobacterales > Rhodanobacteraceae > Luteibacter > Luteibacter sp. ME-Dv--P-043b. The sequence goes on along the minus strand of NZ_JARVRT010000030.1, from coordinate 8,833 downwards.
CTTGCGTGGCAGCAGGCCGTCGCGCAACACCCCGGCGGCGTGCACGATGCCGTGCAGGCCATGCGTCGCAGCCACCTCGCGCACGAAGTGCGACACGGCGTCCGCATCGGCCACGTCGAGCGGGCGATACAGCGCCCTCGCGCCCAATGCCTTCAGTTCCGCGAGCAACGCCTGCACCGTGTCGCCGACAGGCGAGCGCCCGGTAAGTACCAGGGTCGCACCGCTGGCATCACGGGCGATGTCACGCGCCAGGATCGCGCCCAGGCCACCGGCGCCACCGGTGATGAGATACACGCCACCCGCCTTCCACGGCGAGGCGACGTCAGGCTGCGTCGCCACTTCGGACCACCCGGCCACCTGACGGATGCCATCGCGGTAGCGGCTGTCACCGGCCGGCGCGTTGCGATGTTCGACGATCGCCTGGACGATGTCCGCCGCCGAGCCGAGCCGGATCACCTGGCCGACGATCCGCGGGTTCTCCCGCATCGCCGTCCGCAGCATGCCGCCCAGGCCGGCCATGAGCTGCCCGGCGCCGTGGTCGGCGACAACCAGTTGGATCAGGTGCCGTCCCGACCGCGTGACGGCGCCCTGGAGCTGTTCCAGCAACGCGACCGCCGCGCTTTCGTAGCGTGACGCGAGCGCCGCGTCGTCGTCGATCGCAATGATCCGCGCCTCGGGCAGGCGTGCCTGCAGGTCGGTCGAAACGTGTTCCGGCAACGCCATATCCCGGCAAACCAGGACGGTGTGATGTGCATAGGCGGCCGGCTCGGTGGACACCGAGGACGGTTCCGTCCACGTCGGCATGAACAGTGACGTGCGCGTCGAAGCGGAGGCCATCGCCGCGGGGACAGTACGCGTGGAGAAGCCATCCAGCCGCGCCAGCACCGTGCCCTGCGCGTCGCACAGGTCCACGTCGAACGCCTGCACCACGGAGGCAGCCGAACCACGACCGGCGCGGTGCCGAATCACCGCCCAGCCATCGCCGTTGCACGTGCCGCGCACGTCGAGCGAGGCCAGCGCGAACGGCAACGACAGCGCTGCGCCGTCCCATGTGCCCGCGTCATCCGCCTGCACCGCGATAACGGCCTGCAACGCCGCGTCGAGCACGGCCGGGTGCAGGAGATAGGCATCGCTTCCCGACGTCATCGTCGCCGGCAGGACGATCCGTGCCAGTGCCACGCCATCGCCGATAAATAGTTCCTCCAGGCTGCGGTGGGCCGGCCCGTACTGCAATCCCACCCGGTCGAACAGCGCATGGCACGCCGCGGCCGATCGATGCGAGCGCGTGCACGCCTGGCGAATCGCGTCGATGTCGAGGCGGACGTCGACGGTCGCATCCCCATGTTCGGCGACGGCGAGCAGGCCCTGCGTGTAGACGGTACCGTCGCCGGTGGCGCCGTCGTCGTAGATCTCGAAGCTGAAACCGCCGCGGGCTTCGGGGAACAGCGCGACATGCAGTTCCTTCGGCGCATCGCCGACGGTGAAGGGGCGAAGCCACACCACGTCCTCGATGCGATAACGGATGGATGACGCACTGGCGAGGTCGGCGGCGCAGCGCAGCATCTCCAGCTGGGCCGCCGCGGGCAAGGTCCGCTCCCCGCACACACGGTGATCGTCGAGGAAGAACTCCCGACCGGTGAACCGGCTGGTGTATCGCAAGCCCGACGCGTTGGAGGTGTTGCGCTGGACCAGCGGATGGATCGCCGCCTGCATCGCCTCCGTGGCGGCCGGCTTCGCATCCACCCAATGACGCTCCCGGGCGAACGGATACGTAGGCAAGGCAAGGCGACGCCGCGGACCCGAGGCATACACGGGCATCCAGTCGACCGTGCCGCCTTTCACCCAGGCCGATGCCACCGCCGCCAGGTCGCCCCGGGCGAGGTGCCCGGCCAGGGTTTCGCTGCCGGACGTTTCGTCGCCCGTGGTCGTGACATCCACCGGCACCTCGCCCGTCATCACATCGTCGCGCTCCGCGGACGAAGCCAGCCATGCTTCCAGTCGCGAGGTCAGCAGCGCTACCGAATCGACCACCGTCGCCAGGCGCGTCGCCATGGCGTGCCGGCCGAGTTGCAGCGTGTAGGCCAGGTCGTGCAGGTCGGCGTCGCGCGATTCGTGCGCGGTGAGCGCATCGACCAGTTGCCGGACGCGCTCGCGCAGCGCCAGTGCCGTGCGTGCCGACAGCACGATCAGTGCCGGACGGGCATCGGCCACCGGCGCGGGTGCCGTGTCCACATGTTCCTCGACGATGACGTGCGCGTTGACGCCGCCGAAACCGAATGAACTGATGCCCGCGCGACGCGGCATCGCTTCCCCGCTGGCATCGGTCGGCACGGGCCATGGCCGTGCCTGGTCGACAATGAAAAACGGGCTGCCGGACAGGTCGATCCGCGGATTGAGCCGCTGGTAATGCACCAGCGGCGGGAAGGCCTCGTGCTTCATGCACAGCAGGGTCTTGATGAGGCCCGCCAGTCCCGCCACCGATTCCAGGTGGCCGATGTTGGTCTTGACGCTGCCGATCCCGCAGGTGCCCTCGCCCGGCGCTTCACCGCGATCCGCGGCCACGCGCGAGAAGGCCAGCTTCAGCCCCTCGATCTCGATGGGATCCCCCTTGGGCGTGCCGGTGCCGTGGGCCTCGACATAGCCGACGCTGGCCACGTCGATGTCCGCCTCGCGCAGGGCGTCGCCGATCACGTGCGACTGGGCCAGCGAGCCGGGATAAGTCACCGTGCGGGCGTGGCCGCCGTGGTTCATCGCCGTGCCGCGCAGCACGCCAACGATGCGATCGTTGTCGCGCAGGGCACGGTCCAGCGGCTTGAGCAGCACCATGGCCGCGCCCTCGCCACGCACGTAGCCGTTGGCCCGCTCGTCGAAACTCTTGCAGCTGCCGTCCGGCGAGAGCATGCCGGTCTTGGAGAACGAGATGAAATGCGTGGGGCTGCACAGCACGCTGACGCCGCCGACCAGCGCCTGCTCGCACTCGCCCCGGCGGATAGCGTGCGCGGCCTTGTGCAGGGCCACCAGGGAACTGGAACAGGCCGTGTCGATGGGCAGGCTGGGCCCGTGAAGGTTGAGGAAATACGAGATGCGGTTGGGGATCAGCGCGGTGTGCGTGCCCGTGGCGAGATGGCCCTCGATCGTCTCCAGCGCGCGGCTCAGGTGATCGCGGTAGTCGAAAGTGAAGACGCCGACGTAGACGCCGGTACGCGTGCCGCTGAACGCGGCAGGGTCGTAGCCGGCGTCCTCCAGGCAGTTCCATGCCTGTTCCAGCATCACGCGCTGCTGGGGGTCCATGACCGCCGCCTCGCGCGCGGAGATGCCGAAGAAATCGGCATCGAAATACTCCACGCCGTCGATGAAGCCGCCCCACTTGCTGACCGACCGGTTAGGCTCGCGCCCGTCGGCGGCGTAGAAGGCCTCGCGATCCCAGCGTCCCGCGGGCACCTCGCCGACGCTGGACACGCCCTGGCGCAGGTTGTCCCAGAAAGCCGCGTAATCGGCCGCGCCGGGAAAGCGGCAGGCCATGCCGATGATGGCGATATCGACGTTCATGAAAGTGCCCATGCGATAAGGTGGTTCACTCAGCGACGAAGTCGGCTGAAGGTGCGGGTGAGGTGAGCGGCAGCGGCATCCATGATCCGCACGGCGATGTCGTCCACATGGCGTTCGGTCCACGGTTCGAGTGCGGTGCCCTTCACCCACTGGTTGAACGAGCCCAGCGCCGGTCCCGTCTGGATCTGGTAGTTCACCCGGTCGTCGCCGTTGCCCTCCATGGCGATGCGCGTGCAGTAGGCGAAGTACCAGCGGAACACCAGCGCCATCTTGTGCTTGCCGTTGGCCTCCGCTTTGGCGATCTCGTGATCCCGGCCCACGGAGCGGAAGTACGCCGAGGTCTCCTGCCAGATCGCATCGAAGCTCTTGTGGAAGAACGTGGTTTCCAGCTGCTGCCGGGTGCGCTCGGGGATGTCCTCCAGGCTGTCGTGATGGCGGTAGAGCGACAGCAGCTTGTTGGCCCGCGCCGGGAAGAACACCGACTTCTTCAGCACCTGCACCTGCGCGCCGATCTCGAACATGTCGCCGGCGGGCGCGTATTCCGTGTCCTGGATGTCCATCGCCTGCAACAGCGCCTTGCCATCGGCGCTCATGCCCGACTCCACGGTGCACTGGTTGATCGAACCGGTGGCGATGAAGTCGGCGCCGAGCAGGAACGCCGCAGCCGCGGCCTCGGGACCACCGATACCACCGGCCAGGCCCATGCAGATCGGCTCGGCGTAGCCGTGTGCCGCCTGCATCTCGTCGCGCAGGCGCAACAGCGGCGGCAGCATCACGGCCGCGATGCCGCCGTCGGTGTGGCCACCGGAATCGGCCTCGACGCAGATGTCGTAGCTGACCGGCAACGCTTGCGCCCACTGCGCCTGCTCCGGCGTCACCTGACCCTTGTCCAGCAGGCGCTGCACCAGCGCCGGCGGCGGCGGGCTCATGAACGCCCGCGCCACTTCGGGACGTGACACCTTGGCCACGATGCGGTGATCGCTCACCACCGTGCCGTTCGCATCGCGGCGCAAGCCCTGCAGCCGGAACCGGACCAGCGCCGGGGTCATCTGCATGAAGGCCGCCGCCTCCACGTTCCGGATGCCATAGCGCAGGCAGAGGTCGACCACCGCTTCCTCGTGGGCCGGATTCTCGTAGTTCGCCAGCAGGTTCATGCCGTACGGCTGCCCGGCGTCCAGTCCCGCCTGGATGCGCACGATATTTGCCTCGATGGTCTGCGGCGACAGGCCACCCGCACCGAAGAAACTGAGGAAACCGGCGCGGCCCATGCGCACCACCAGCTCCGCGGAGGCGACACCGCGGTACATGGCACCGGTCATATAGGCGTAGCGCACGCCGAAGCGGCGCTGGAACACCTCGCTGCCCAGCGCCGTGGCGCGGATGCGAAACGGCCCATCGGGGCCGTCGTCACCGACACCGCCGGTATCCGCGCCATCGGCCGCCGAAGGCATCGCGGGCATCGCAGGCATCGCGGGCGCAGGCTGCACCACGGTGTCCCGCCGTTCGTCGTGGATCGGCGTTTCCTTGGTGCGGATCTCCTGCACCATCTTCGACAGGATGTTCGCGCCCATCTCCTGGAATTCGATGTCGCCCTTGCCCATCACGTAGCGGATGGAATCCACCCATTGCACGGGGCTGGCGATCTGGCTGGCCAGCGTCCGGGCGATGGCGGAACCGTCGTACGGCCTGGCTGTGGCGTTGGCGATCACGGTGGCGGTGGGCGCGGCAAAGGTGAACTGGCTCAGGTAATCGGCGAACTCGGCCTCGACCGGCTGCATGTGCCGTGAGTGGAACGGCGCACTGACGTTGAGTGGCACGCAGCGCAGTTTCAGCGTCGCGAACAGCTCGGCGGCCGCGGCCAGTGCCTCGTGATCGCCCGCGATCACGGTCTGCGTCGGCGTGTTGAGGTTGGCGATATCGACGCCGTCCAGCCGGTGCTCGTCGAGCATGACGCGGATCTGGCCGGCCGAGGTCCCCAGCACGGCGGCCATGCCACCGCCGCCGGCACGCCCCATCAGCTCGCCCCGCTTCTTCACCAGCCTCAGTCCGACCTCGAACGAGAACACCCCGGCCGCATGCAGCGCGTTGTATTCACCCAGGCTGTGCCCGGCAAAGAACGCCGGGGCCCGACCTGCCGCGCCATCGGCCTGCAACGCCTGCTCGCGGTAGTAATGCAGCGCATTCACCACGTACAGCGCCGGCTGCGTGTACTGCGTCTTCGCCAGCAGGCCGTCGCGGTCGTTGAGGCACAGGTCCTCGACGGAGTAGCCGAGGATCTCGGACGCACGGCGCACCTCGTCCGGATACAACGGGAACAGGTCCTTGCCCATGCCCCTGAACTGCGATCCCTGCCCGGGAAAAATGACCGCTTTCATCGTGTCTGGCTCCGGCATGCGTACGGTTAGGGTGTCGGGCGCCAGGGCATCCAGGCGCGCGAGGTCGCCGCCGAAGGGCGACATCACCGCGTGCACGCGGGACGCCGTACCGGCGGGCAACAGGTATTTGAGGAAGGTCGCCATCGTCCCTGCGGGGCCGACGTCGATGTAGCGGTAGTCGTCCCGCGGCGGCAGCGTCGCGAGGGTCTCGGCCAGGCGAATGGGTTCGCGCACCACCGCCCAGAAATGATCCGCCGACGGCGCATCTAGATGGCCACCCTGGGCGCAGCACATCAGCGGAACGTGCCCTTGCCGGTACGGCAGCGTGCGCAGGAAGGCCATGTACGGTTCGCGCGCCGCGTCGATCCAGCGCGAATGAAAGGCGAACCCCACCGGCAGCCGCTGGAACGCCAGGCCGCGGCGACGCAATGCCGTCTCGACCGCGTCGCTGTTCCGCGCGGGAAGTGAAAGCACGGAATGCGTGGCGAAGTTGCGCGCGCCAAGCTCGCACAGGGCGAGCACATCCGGCTCCAGGAATCGCGCCGGCTCACCCACCACCGCGATCATGCAGCCCGGCTCCGCGTGCGCTTCCACGATAAGGGCCTGCTCCACCACGGCCAGCAAGGCGTCGTCCGGGTCCAGCCATCCGGCCACTGCCGCCGCCGTGAACGAACCCAGGCTTGCGCCCAGCACGGCATCGACCCGCAGCCCGCGTTCGATCAGGCTGGTGGCCAGCGCATACTCCACCATGAAAATGGCGGCATGGCTGTACAGCAGGCGCTGTAGCGGCACATCCGCATCAACACCCTGCGCGAACAGCACCGCCAGCACCGACGCACCGGTCCGTTCGCGGAACAGCCGGTCGGCATGACGCATCGTCGAACGAAAGCAGCGATCGGCCTCGTACAGCTCCCGCCCCATCTCGACGTGCTGGGAGCCCTGGCCGGAAAAAAGAAATACGGTATTCAAGAGCGACGCATCCATCCTTGCACCTGCGCCCACGGACGATTCGTATCGACCCGGAACGCAGCGCAGACCGTGCTGCCAACTCCCCTCCCCCCCCGGGGCACGCGGACGACCCGTGCGGGTCGTCCGAAACACACTATCGATCGGTTCTAGCCGCTAATGCCTCGACTCGACAGCCAGCGACCGCGGACGCATGTCGGTCCACGCTTCACCGATATAGGTAAGGCACGAGGCCTTCGTTCCCTGTACGCCGACTTTCGTCCAGCCCAGCGGCAGCGACTTCGGCACCGGCCAGATCGAGTGCTGGCCCTCCTGGTTGACCACCACGTCGTACAAGGTTTCTGACGCGTTCGAACTCGTGGACATGCTTGCTCCTGTGCAAACGATGACGTCGTCGCTCTCGATAGTGCGATCGTCGTGTCACAGCGTGGAACGATGGTTTGTGTGGCCCCTGATCCCCTCGACCAGCACACGCAGCATGCTTGCAGGGTGCCGGTCTGTGTCCCAGATCATTCTTCGAAGAAGACCGTCGGCTTTGCAACCAGCAAGTTCTTGCGATCGGTAAATGCTGGCAGGTACGCCATGAAGATGGCTTCGCGCCGCGCAATCTGCCGGATAACGGCATGCGTCCACCATCACCTCCTGCCGTATTTGCACATAGGCAACCGTAGGAGCCCACGATGTGGGCGAAAAACCAACAGCGCGTTGACGCCGAATGCTTCGGAGCAAGAGCCGGCGGGTGCCACCCTCGGGGCCACGCCTGCGGCGACCCGTGAAGTAAGGGCCGCGGGCGCGGCCGTGTACCTGATTCGCGCACATCGTGCGCTCCTACCCGCGCCACATCCGGGTCGGGCTTCGAACGGGGATTTCCGACTCGACATCCTGTCTCGCGGAAATGGCCGGCCGTCCTGGCCGGCCCCGCTTCGCGGCCTTGTCCGTTCGAATCCCTCGCCTGCGGCTACCGGCCCCGAGGATGGCACCCGCCGGCTCTTTAGAAGACTGAGGTTGCGTGTGGGAAGAGCGAAATGCATGGTTTTGCTTTGTTGCAGGGAACGCTCGCTTACATGGTGTGCATCGCATCGATCGCCATGGCGTATGCGTACGGCCAAGTCACATTGATCGCTTCCGCGCGATGTCGGTTCAGCACGACAGCGGGTTCGGCTGGAGTCATGTCATCCATCTCAATTCGGCGACGAGCGAGCGGAGCGCGCCTTGCAGACCGACTACCTTGCCACCACCAGAAGAATCGCGCTGAGACAGCCGATTGCGAGCAAGCTACAAACCGACGCGAGCAATATAACCATGCACCTGGCTGCTGATCCGGCCTTGGTGGCGGTAATGCTAGAGAAAAGGACAACAGCAGCGCAGGATTGCGTGACGAGGGCGGTTACGGTCGCGTAAACAAGACAACCCAGATTCCATGTACCGCAAGTCAGTACCCCGCCGAACCCGTACAAAAATGCGGCGCTCAACGCTATGCCTGCAAAGGCTATGAAGATACCGATTGCGCGCATTAAGTACGCCGCCTGACGTGTTTTGACACTAGCTTTCATGCTGCCAGCATTGGCCGCAGGTAGATATAGCTGGCTTTGCGACGGCCGAGCTGACACCACACCAGAAATAAGTATCCCCACCGTCGAGGGGTCGCGCACGTGCGTGCGCTCCTACCCAGCCGGCAGATCACGCATTGGATATACAACAACCTGCCTACCCTTGCGGCAGGAGCCCACGATGTGGGCGAAAAGCCAACGAAGCAGCGACGCCGTACCCGAACGCTGCACGTTCACCCGCACGCACTGCTCGCCCAACACGTCACCTCAGTTTAAGGAAGAGCCGGCGGGTAGCCCCCTCGGGGCCGGTAGCCGCAGGCGAGGGATTCGCACAGATCAGGCCCGAAGGGGGCCGGCCAGGACGGCCGGCCGTTTCCGCTGAGCCATGGATGG
>NZ_JARVRT010000033.1:0-110848 GCF_030209605.1 Luteibacter sp. ME-Dv--P-043b | reverse complement strand
GACGGGTCGCCGCAGGCGTGGCCCCGAGGGTGGCACCCGCCGGCTCTTGCTCCAAGGCCCAAGCTCCAACGCGATGCCGAAGGCGAGCCCTCCCGCTCAGCGGCAGGTAGCCACCTGCCCGCCCGCCACCGCGCGAACCGCCCCGGCGACCTGATCTGCGGCCTTCCCCAGCGCACGCTGATGCGCATCGACCAGGCTGTCGTAGCTGCTACCCGCGGGCTCGCTCACCCGCGACGCGCAGGTGCTGGCGGTGTCGCCGCTGCGTACGGACCAACTGGCTTCCAGGGTGGCGTTGCCGCCCACTTCGGAATCGAAGCGACGCACGTCGAACTGCACGAATACCACCTTGGCCTCCTTGCCGCGCGGCAGGCCGTGTACGTCGTGCGTGCCAAGACGGGTGGAAAGGTCCGCTGCCAGTGCACCGCGGATCTCGTCGCCGAGCGGCGAGGCCCAGCGTTCGCCGTCCAGCACGGCGATACCGCTGGCGCCCTGGCGCAGCACCAGCGCGGGCTGGTCGACCTGCGGAGGCACGGCGACGGCCTGGACGTCGATCAGGAACGGCGCGGCGGCGGGCGGCAGGCCCGCCGAAGGCGGGATCAGCGTGTGGAAATGGGTGGGTGCCGAGGAGCACGCGGCCAGCGTGCCCAGCAAGGTGACGGCGGCGGCGAGGCGAAGTGTCTGGATCATGGCTGTACTTCCTTGCCCTGCCTGGACGGCGACGGGGTGATGACCTTGGGCGGCGCGTCGGCACCGCGACCACGCAGCAGCGACTCGGGGTGGCGGCCGAGGTAGTCGGTGAACGCGCGCACCGAACGCACCGTGCGCTGCAGTTCCTCCAGTGTCACGGTGATGTTCTGCTGCAACGGCGAATCCGCGGACAGCGCATCGTTGGCCGTGCCCACCGTCTTGTTGACGCCCTGCAGCGTCTTCTTCGCTTCCGGCAGGAGCTCGGTATTGACCTGCTTGAGCGTGCCGTGCAGTTCCTGCAGGCTGCCGTCCAGGTTCTTGCCGATGGAGTCGAAGGGAATCTTCTCGACCTTGTCGACGATGCTGGAAATCTGCTCCTGCAGGTGATCGAAGTCGCCCGCCATGGTGGGCACTTCCAGCGGCGACGCCTTCTCGTTGAAGGTCACCTTGGGCGCCTTCTTGTCGAAGTCGATCGCGACGTAGAGCTGACCGGTCAGCAGGTTGCCGGTGCGTGCCTGCGCGCGCAGGCCGTGGTCGACCATGCCATGCAGGATGCGCGGCAGCTGTTCTTCCTCCGTACCGCCGACGGCCGCACGGAGTTTCTCGTCCGCCTTGCCGAGGCGCTGCGGATACACCACGGCGCCGACGATCACGGGGAAGGTCTTGTTGACCGGATCGTAGTCGAGGTTGACCGACACCACCCGGCCGACCTTCACGCCAAGGAATTCCACGGGCGCATCCGGGGCCAGGCCGCGCAGCGAATGCTCGAAACGCATGCGGATGTAGTGCGGCTTGCCATCGGGCGGCGCCAGTGCGGTCTGCTGGTCGTTGAACAGCGTGAAGTCGGCCATCTCGTCGGCGGGAGTTTCGTCGTGCGGACCGGGGGCCGACTGGAAGGCGACGCCGCCGGCGATCACCGTCGCGATCGACTGGGTGTTGAGCTTGAGGCCGTCGGCACCCAGCGACACGTCCACGCCGCTGGCGTTCCAGAAGCGCGCGTCCTTGGTGACGAAGCGGTCGTTGGGGCCGTCGATGAACAGCTGCAGCGACACGCCCTTGCCGTCCTTGTCCAGCTCATAGGACACGATGCGGCCCACCTGGATGCGGCGGTAGTAGACGGGCGAGCCGATATCCAGCGAACCCAGGTCGCTGGAGTGCAGCACGAAGCGCCGCCCCGGCGCACCGTGGGTCACCGCCGGCGGCGTTTCCAGCCCCGTGAAATCGGATTTCTCGTCTTCGGAATCGCCTGCGTCCGCACCGATGAAGGCGCCGGACAGCAGCGTGTCGATGCCGGACACACCACTGGCGCCGATGCGCGGCCGCACCACCCAGTAGCGCGTGCCCTTGGTCGCGAACGCGCGGGCGTCCTTCTCCAGATCGATCACCACGGAGATGTGCGTGCGGTCCTTGGACAACCGCATGGTGGTGACCTTGCCGATCACCACGTTCTTGTACTTGACCTGGGTCTTGCCGGCCTCGATGCCTTCGGCGGTGAGGAAGGTGACCGAGATCTGCGGACCGGCCGACAGCGCATGGCTGACCATCAGCGAGATGCCGACCAGCGCCGCCACGATCGGCACCAGCCAGATGAGCGAAAAGCCGAGCTTGGACTTGCGCACCTCCGGCTGCGGCAGCTCGTCCGGGGCCGGCGTTTTTCCGTCGTGGGTGTCGCTCATTGCGATTTCCTTTTGTCCCAGATCAACCTGGGATCGAAACTCATGGCCGCGAGCATCGTCAGCACGACGACGATGCCGAAATACACCACGCCGGGCAGGGGCTCGACGCGGCTCAGTATCTTGAAATGCACCAGCGCGGACAGGATCGCCACGACGAACACGTCGAGCATCGACCAGTAGCCGATCAGTTCCACGAAACGGTACAGCTTGGAGCGCTGGCGCGGCCCCAGGTCGCTGGACCGCTGCACGGACACCAGCAGGTAGCCCATGATGATGAACTTGAGCATGGGCACGACGATGCTCGCCGTGAAGACGATGGCCGCCAGTCCCGGGGAGCCGGCCTGCCACAACTCGACGATGCCGCTGAGGATCGTGTTGTCGTCCTTCGAGGACAGGCTCTCGGTGCGCATGATCGGGAAGATGTTGGCCGGGATGTAGAACATCGCCGCGGCCAGCAGCAGCGCCCAGGCGCGCGAGATGCTGCCGTGCTTGCGCCCGTGCAGCGGGTTGCCGCAACGCGGGCAGTGCGCGTGGGGATCGTCCGTGTACGCGGTGACCAGCTGACAGACATGGCAGGACATGATGCCCATATCCACGGCGCGGGGCGGCGTACTCATGCCTTGGCGCCCCCGGTCAGGTCCCACAGGCCGCGCGGGTCGTGGGCCGAGAAGACGGTGATCAGCAGCGTGAGGAAGCCGAAGGCCCAGATGCCGGCACCGGGCACCACGTCGAAATAGGTATGCGCCTTGACCACGGCGACCAGGGTGCCGAGCATGAACACCTCGATCATGCTCCACGGCTTCACCCGGACCAGCGCGGACATGGCCCAGGCAAAGCCCGGCGCCCGCTGCCCGTTCCGCGCGAACAGCAGCACCCAGCCGAACATGAGGATCTGCGCCAGCGGGAAGAAGAACAGCGTGAGCGCGGTCAGCACGGCCACGATCTGGGCGCCGTCCTGCCACATGGCGATCACTGCGCCCCAAAGGGTGGTGGCGGCGGTCATGCCCGACAGGCCCAGGGTGACGATGGGCGACACGTTGGCGATGACGAAGACGATGAGCGCGGCGACGATAAGGGCGAACTGGCTATCCACTCCGAGCCACTGGTGGCGCTCCAGCACCGCGCCGCACACCACGCAGTCGGCAACCTCCCCACGCGCAAGGCTGCGCCTCCGGTAAACGGAGTCGCAATGCTCGCAGATAATCAGGTCCTGACCTTTACGCATGCCAACCCGGCGGCTCCGGGCCGGCTGGCCCTGGCGCCCATGATCGCAAATTCGCGTAGACGGCGCATGATGAAAACCCTAGGCGCCGGCCTAAAAGCGTTGCCTGGCCGAAAAGCGCGCGGCACCTTGATATGCTCCCGCCCTCCCCCGACGTAAGGGGCCATCGACCATCGTCCCAGGAGTCCTCCGTGAGCAGTGCCCCGACCCGCAGTGAACACGTCTTCGACGCGACCACCGCCGGCTTCGAGACCGACGTCATCCAGGCCTCGCTCGAAACACCGGTCCTCGTCGACCTCTGGGCCGAATGGTGTGGCCCTTGCAAGTCGCTGGGCCCGATCCTCGAGAAGCTGGCGGGCGAATACAACGGTGCCTTCCGCCTCGCCAAGATCGACGTGGATGCCGAGCAGGAACTGGCCGGGATGTTCGGCGTACGTAGCATCCCCACGGTCATCCTGATCAGCGGGGGCCAGGTGGTCGATGGCTTCGCCGGGGCCTTGCCCGAAGGCCAGATTCGCGAGTTCCTGACCAAGCACGGCGTGGCGCCCGCCGAAGCCGTGGTCGAGGCGCCGGCCGAGGTCGCCGCGCCCGAGACCGCCGCCGAGGCGATCAACCGCCTGCAGCAGGCCATCGCCGCCGAGCCGGACCGCGCCGAGCTCAAGCTCGACCTCGCCCTGGCCCTCATGCGCGCCGGGCAGGTGAAGCCGGCCCAGGCCGAACTGGACGCCCTGCCCGCCAACCTGGCCACGGATGCCCGCGCCGTCCGCCTCGCCAAGCAGCTGGAACTGGCCAGCGCGCTGGATGGGGCGCCGGCCATGGCCGAGTTGCGCGAGCGGGTCCAGACCGACGACACCGACTGGGAGGCCCGCGACCTGCTCGGTGTGCGCCTGCTGATCGAGGGTGATGCCGCCGAAGGATTGGACCAGTTCCTGGACATCCTCAGGCGCCAGCGGGACTGGCAAGACGGCCAGGCCAAAAAGCGCCTGCTCGCCGCGTTCGCCACCCTCGAGGACGCCGCGCTGGTCAGCGCGTATCGCCGGAAGATGGCCTCGCTGGTGTTCTGAAGGGCGGCCGGCTCAGCGGCGCTTGCGGCGAACATACAGCTGCTTGCGCACGCTGGCCACCAGTTCGCCGGAGGCGGTGCGGATGTCGGTGTCGAACCAGCGCAGGTACTTCTCGCCGCCGGCCGTGGCGTCGCGCAGCTCATCCAGCAGCGCGTCGTCCACACGGAACTCGGCAAAGACAGCCTCGCGACCGGGAGCGACGAAGCGGATCTCGCCTGCCTGGTCCCATACGATGTAGTCGTCGCCCAGCGACTTCAGCACCATGATCATCCAGAACGGATCGGTCATGGAGAACAGGTTGCCGCCGAAGTGCGTGCGCACGTAGTTGCGGTTGTACCAGGCCAGCGTCAGCCTGACCCGGGCATAGCGGTAATCGTCCATCGTCACCACGCGGATGCCCGTGAACAGGAACGGCGGCCATGCATTGAGGATGCGACGGAGCGTGGAGGCTTTCATGGGCGGGGTACCTGGACTGCGCGAGCCGCCATGCTAGCCGCCGCCTGCCCCGTGGCGAAGCCGCTCGTTTAAAACACCGGGCTTATCACGCCGCGCCGTTACCTTTGGCACAGGCCGCCCGGCGGCAGGCTGCCGACTATCGGACGCTACTGTCCGCCAAGGGGAAACCTGCCGCCATGCGCCTGCCGCTCCGTCGTGCCATCCTCGCCGCCGCCATCGCCGCCGCGACGACCTTCTCCGCCACGGCCACACGCGCGGCCGACATCCCGGTCGCGGCGGACACCCCCTACCCCGGCAACCTGACCCTCGACGTGGATCTGTCCGACGCCGCGAAGAACATCTTCCGCGTCAGGGAGACGATTCCGGTAACGCCCGGCCACGTGGTGCTCAACTATCCCGAGTGGATCCCGGGGGTGCATGGCCCGGCAGGTCCCCTGTCGAATGTCGCCGGCATCCAGATCACGGCCAACGGCAAGAAGATCCCCTGGCGCCGCGACACGAAGGAGATGTACGCCTTCCACGTCGACGTGCCCGACGGCGCCAGCACGCTCGAACTGTCCTTCGTCTACCTCGCACCGGCCACGCCCAACTACGTGCCGCTGTCGTTCAACGAGGTGTCGTTCTACCCCGCCGGCTACTACACCAGCCAGATCAAGGTGGACCCGAGCGTCACGCTGCCGGCGGGATGGCGCTACGCCTCGGCGCTGGATACCGCTTCGCAGAGCGGCAACACCGTGCATTTCAAGACCGTGAGCTACGAGAACCTGGTGGATTCGCCGGTCATGAGCGGCAAGTATTTCAATCGCATCGACCTGGCGCCCGGCCAGCCCACGCCGGTGCACCTGAACATCACCGGCGACACCGCCGCGGGGGTCAAGGCCACCGACAAGCAGATCCAGGCGCAGCGCAACCTGATCGTGCAGGCCAACAAGCTGTTCGGCGCGCATCACTACGCGCACTACGACTTCCTGCTGGTGACGTCCGACCACACCGGCCATTTTGGTCTGGAGCACCACCAGTCCAGCGACGACCGCCTGTTCGCCAACTTCCTCACCGACGCCGACGTCAACGTGGCCGCGGGCACGCTGTTGCCGCACGAGTACATCCACTCCTGGAACGGCAAGTTCCGTCGCCCGGCCGACCTGTGGACCCCGAGCTTCGCCGAGCCGATGCAGGACGACCTGCTGTGGGTGTACGAGGGCCTGACCGACTACTGGGCCGGCGTACTCACCGCGCGCTCGGGCATCTGGACCACGGAGCAATGGCGCGACTCGCTGGCGGGCATCGCCGCCAGCATGTCGGCGCGTACGGGGCGGTCGTGGCGATCGCTGCAGGACACGGCGGACGGCATTCCGCTCTCGTCGCGGGGCAGCAGCCCGGGCTGGGACAACCTGCGTCGCAGCTCCGACTATTACCCCGAAGGCCAGTTGCTCTGGCTGGACGTCGATACCAAGATGCGCACGCTCTCCGGCGGCAAGCATACGCTGGACGAGTTCGCCAAGGCCTTCTACGGCATGGACAACGGCAGCTATACCCCCAAGACCTATACCTTCGAGGATGTCGTCGCCACCCTCAACCGCATCCAGCCGTTCGACTGGGCGGGTTTCCTGCGCCAGCGCCTCGACTACACCGGCGATACCCTGCCCGAGCACGGTATCGAAGGCGGCGGCTGGAAGCTGGTGTACGACGACAAACCCTCGCCCTTCGTCATCACCGGGGAAAAGATCCGCAAGTCGGCCAACTTCACCTATTCGCTCGGCATCCAGGTGAACGAAAAGGGCATCGTCACTGACGCGCAATGGGACGGTATCGCCGCAAAGGCGGGTCTCGTGCCGGGCGTGCAACTGGTCGCCGTCAACGGCAAGGATTATTCCCCCCAGGTGCTCAAGGACGCGGTAACGGCCGCCAAGGGCACATCGACGCCCATCGAGTTCCTGGTCAAGAGCACCGACGACTACGCGACGATCAAGGTCGACTACCACGGCGGCCTGAAATACCCGCACCTGGTGCGCGGCGACGGCAAGGACCTGATCGGCGCCATCGCCACCCCCTGAACCACGCCAACCGCCATACCGCGCAGCGCTACCTGTAGGAGCGCGCGATGTGCGCGACAAAAGCCCACTACCCGTTGGATCACCCCGCCGGCAACCCCACCACGACCCGCAACCCCGAACCGCCCTCGCGGTCCAGCAGGTCGATGGTGGCGCCGTGCAGCTGGGCCGCACGCTGCACGATCGACAGGCCCAGCCCATGGCCTTCGCCGTGCGTATCCTCCCCGCGCTGGAAACGGGTGAACATGGCCGCGCGACGCTCCGGCGCAATGCCGGGGCCGTCGTCTGTCACGACAATGCGGGCCACGCCGTCGGCCGCGTCGATGGACAGCTCCACATGCCCTCCCGGCGGCACGTGGCGGAACGCGTTCTCCAGCAGGTTGCGCATCAACGCCCCCAGGGCAACGCCGTAGCCTTCCACGAACAGATGGGCCGGCAGCTCGCGCACGCTCAGTTCGACGTGTCCCTTGCCGACCAGGGGCGACAGTTCGTCGATGACCTGGAGCGCCAGTTCGCCCAGGTCCACGCGACTGCGTGGCCCGGCGGCGGCGCCGGCTTCCAGCCGCGCCAGGTCCAGCAACTGCTCCGTGCGCCGGGCCAGCGAAACGAGGCATTCACGTGCCGCCTCCAGCGCGGCGCGTGTCGCCGCGTCCGGGTCCGCCGAGGCCATCGCGTCTTCCAGGTTGATCATGGTCGAAGCCAGCGGCGTGCGCAGTTCGTGGGCCACGTCCGCACTGAAACGACGTTCGCGCTCCAGGGCGCCTTCCAGTCGCTCGATCTGCTCGTTCAGTGCGGTGACCACAGGCTGCAGTTCGGTCGGCGCATCGGCCAGGTGGATGGGCGCCCGGCTGCCGGACTCGCGACGGGAGAGCGCATCGGCCAGGGTTTCCAGGGGGCGCAACCCGCGGCGGATGGCCCAGCCGACCAGGATCGCCAGCAGCGGCAACCCCAGCAAGGTGGGCAGGCCATGCTCGATCCACAGCGCCCGGGTGATCTCATGCCGGCTGTCGTAACGCTCGCCCGCACGGATGGTGATGCCGTCGCTCTCCATGATCAGCGTGAACACGCGCCACTCGTAGCGTCCGTTCACCACATCCTCGAACGCCCCATCCTCGGCGTGGGTATCGGGCAGACCGGCCAGGTTCTCCGTGCCCAGCAACAGGTGACCGTCGCGATCACGCACCTGGAAGCCCACCTCGGATTCGAAGGTGCGACCCTGTACGGTCAGTTCCTGCGGATGGTTGGACACGCTGGGCACCAACAGGCTTGCGTTGCGCTGGCTGCGCAACCGCTCCACGCCGATGCGACCGACCAGCACCTCCAGCGTGCGCGCGGCCTGGGCCAGGCGACCGTCCGACAACTCGTCCACTTCCTCCAGCGTGCGTTTCGCGCTGAGCACGCCCAGCGGCAGCAGCACCGCCGCCAGCATGCACACGATCAGCACCAGCAATCGGGAACGCAGGCTCAGCGGCCTCACATCGGCTCCCGCGGCACCATGTAGCCGAAGCCGCGCACCGTCTGGATGGCGCCGGGACTGAGCTTGCGTCGCAGCGAGTGCACCAGCACCTCGAGTGCGCTGGTACTCATCGCACTGTCGGGACCGTACAGCGAGGTTTCCAGCGATTCGCGACGGACGATCCGACCTGCACGCTCCATCAGGGCCTGCAGCAACGAAAATTCACGCCGTGTCAGCTCCACTTTCTCGCCGCGCCAGTGCACGTCGAAGCTGCCCAGGTCGAGGCTGAGCGCGCCCGCCTCCAGCTTGTTGACTGCCGCGCCACGTACCCGGCGTGCCAGCGAACGGATGCGTGCGGCCAACTCGTCCAGATGGAAGGGCTTGACCAGGTAGTCGTCCGCCCCCGCGTCCAGCACCCGGATACGCGAGTCCAGGGCATCGCGCGCGGACATCACGATCACCGGCGTGGTCACCCTTAGCCGGCGGGCCTCGCTCAGCACCTCCATGCCGTCGCGACCGGGCAGGCCCAGGTCGAGCAGAACCAGGTCCGCATCGTGGTCGCGCAGCGCCGCCAGCGCCTCGTTGCCGTCGCGATACCAACTGACCGTGTACGTCAGGCGCTCCAGTGCGCGACGGATGGCATCGCCGAGTCGGGCATCGTCTTCGACGAGAATGATGTGCAAGGCGGCGCCCTCCGGGATAGGGGCAAATTATCTGCATCCAGCGCTTAGCACCAGCTTACGCCGGGCTTTGCGCGCCGTGCCCATCGCGCCACAATGGCCCGATCATCCCGCCAAGGCCCGGCCACCCGTGACCCTGCCCGTACGACTCCTCCTCGCCCTGATCGCGGTGCTGCCGATGACGATCCACGCGAAAGACACCTGGACCACGCCAGCGGAAGCCTCCGCGTTCCGCACCACGCCCTCGTATGCGGAAACGCTGGCCTTCCTGCGCCGGCTGGCCCATGCGGCGCCGGCGACGATCCGCCTGGAGACCTTCGGTACGACGCCCCAAGGTCGACCCATGACGGTGGTGATCGCCGCGACCGACGGCGACCTCACGCCCGAACGCGCCCGGGCCGCCGGCAAGCCGATCGTGCTGGTGCAGGCGGGCATCCATCCGGGCGAGATCGAGGGCAAGGACGCGGGTCTGATGCTGCTGCGCGATTTCGCCACGCTGCACCGCCTGCCACACCTGCTGGACCACGCGGTGCTGGTTTACATCCCCGTCTACAGCGTGGATGGCCATGAGAATTCGGGCCCCTATTCCCGGATCAATCAGAACGGCCCGGCGGAGATGGGCTTTCGCGGCCAGTCGCAGTACCTCAATCTCAACCGCGACTACGTGAAAGCCGACGCACCGGAAACCCGTGCGTGGCTGGGGCTGTGGAACACATGGAAGCCCGACCTGCTGGTGGATATCCATACGACGGACGGCGCGGACTACCAGTACGACCTCACCTGGTATGCCGAGGACGCACACAAGTTGCCGCCGTCGATCGCCGCCTGGCAGGCTCGTGCGTTTGCCGGCCAGACGATGCCGCGTTACGAGGCACTCGGCCACCTCGCCTCGCCCTACCTCGAATTCCGCGACGGACGCGATATCACCAAGGGCATCGAAAACTTCGGCTCCGGCCCGCGCTTTTCCACGGGCTATGCGGCCATCCGCAACCGGTCCGGGCTGCTGATCGAGACGCACATGCTGAAGTCGTACGAGGTGCGTGTGCGCGCCACGTACGATGTGGTGCGCAGCGTGCTCGCGGTGGTGAACGATGATCCCGCCGGCCTGCTTGCCGCATCACGCGCGGCGGACGCCTGGGCAGCATCACGCCTTGCGCAACCGGACGCATCGCTACCGGTGACGTTCAAGCAGGACCCAACATCGCAACCCTTCCAGCTCAAGGGCTTCGCCTTTACGCAGACCAAAAGCGAGATCTCCGGCGACACCTGGGTCCGCTACGATCCGTCGGCCAGGAAGACCTACGATATCCAGAGCTGGAACGACCTGCTGCCCGATGTCGCCGCACCGCTGCCCGCGGCATGGGCCATTCCGCCGCAGTGGACGGCGATCGTCGCGCGGCTCGACGCGCATGGCATTCCCTACACGCGCACGACAGCGCCGATGAAGGTCGAGGCCACGCGCGACACGCTCACCCAGCCGGTCTGGGCGGACAAGCCGTTCGAAGGTCACCACATGCTCAAGGACGTGGCGATCGCGTCGGCCCGGGAGAACGTGGTGTTGCCTGCCGGCACGGTCATCGTCCGCGCCGACAACGCCGATGCCGTGCTCGCGCTGAACCTGCTCGATGCGCGCGCGCCGGATTCCCTGCTGCGCTGGGGCTACCTCAACGGCATCTTCGAACAGAAGGAATACGGCGAACCCCGTGTACTCGAGGCACTCGCCCGGAAGATGCTTGCCGACGATCCTGCGCTGAAAACCGAATTCGACCGGAAGCTTCGGGACGACGCAGCGTTCGCGGCCAGCCCGCGCGCCCGGCTGGCCTTCTTCTACGAACGCAGCCCGTGGTACACGGTGCAGAAGGTCGGCGCCTACCCCGTACTGCGGCTGGACAACACGGCGCTGCAAACGCTGGCGCCGCGCTGACCGCGGCGCCCGTTGCCTGACTTACCAGACACGGCGGCTCAGGCCACCACCTCGAACGGACGCATCATCTCGTTCGCCTCGTGCTCGGCCAGATGGCAGTGCCACGCGTAGCGTCCGGGGAAGCCGTCGAACGTGGCGACGATGCGCGTGACCATGCCCGGATACGCCTGTACCACATCCTTCCAGCCACGCTCGTGCGGCGGCGGTTCCTGTGCCGGGCCCACATAGCGGATCGTCTTCTTCTCCATGTATTCGTCCACGTCGTACGGACGACGGTCGAGGATCTGGAAACGGACGAGGTGCAGGTGGATCGGATGGGTGTCCTCGGTAAGGTTCACCAGGCTCCACATTTCCGTGCTGCCGAGCTTCACCGACTCGGTTACCGGGTCGTGCCAGCGCTTTCCGTTGAGCAGCATGAGCATGGGCGTGGCGACGCAGTCGCTGTATTCGTCGAGGGTCAGCTCGCGGGTCTTCGACGCGGTGGATGCCGTCACGCGCGGCAGGTCGCGCAGCACGTCGGGCACGCGACTGTCGTCGCGAACCGTGCCCTGCCCCACTGCGAAACGCATGAGCGGCAACGCATCGTTCATCAGCTCGACCGTGCCACCGCGCAACGCGGCGAAATCGACCACGATGTCCGCACGCTCGCCAGGCGCCAGGAAGATCGACTTCATCGCCGAGGGCGACGCCAGCAGGCCCTGGTCCGAACCGATGACCTGGAACGGCCGGCCATCGCGGAAGCGCAGGTGATAAAAACGCCCGTTCGCCGCGTTGAGCACGCGCAGGCGATAACGGCGCGGCTGCACGTCCGCCCGTGGCAGCACCACACCGTTGACCAGGGTCAGGTTGCCGAAGACTTCCGGCACCCACGGGGCCTTGGCGTCACCGGAATCGGGATAATACAAACGGCCGTCCGTATGCAGCAGCCGATCGGCCAGTACCAGCGGCAGCTCCTGCTCGCCCGAGGGCAGGCCGAGCGACAACTCGTGCTCGTCGCGCAGCAGGTACATGCCCATCAGCCCGGCGTACATGTTCAGCCGATTGATGCCCATGGCATGGTCGTGATACCACAGCGCCGCCGCATCCTGCGCGTTGGCATAGTGGTGACGGCGCGAGACGCCGGGCACGTACCAGTCCTCGGGATAACCGTCGTCCGCGTGCGGCACCTTGGCCCCGTGCAGGTGCACGATGGCGCGGACTTCGGGCTTGTCCGCCTCGGCACCGCAGATCGCGTGGTCGACGGGGAGGAAATGCTTGCGCGGGAGCGCGTTTTCCCAGATCACATCGATCGGCTGCCCCGTGCGTGCCTCGATAGTGGGACCGGGATAGTGCCCGCCGTAGGTCCACAAGGTCGTGGGCGGCAGGTCACGGTGCAGCTTCTGCGCGGTCTGCGCCATGCGCACATGCAGCGGTTTGCCGTGTACGGCGTGCAGCACGGGCGGCAACGGCAAGGTATCCACGAACGGTGCCAGGCGTGCCGGATCGACCAGGCCGGGCATGCGGCTGGTGTCACCCATGGGATGCATGCACAACGTGTTGCCCACCTTGCCGGCGGGCGCCCCGTGCATGTCGTGCATGTCGTGCGCGAGCAGCCGTGACGGCATCCATCCCGCCGCGGCCGCCCAACCCGCCGTCGTCAGGAACCGACGGCGATCAACCATGCCCACCTTTCCCGTTCGGCCACTGCGGCCAGCCGGGCCAGCCGCCGCCGGCCTGTTTCGGCTGGCCGGTGGTTTCGTCCAGGATCAGCTTGCGGTCGAACAGACGCGGCAGGAAGAAGTCGAACATGCCGTCGATGCGACCGGCCTGTGCGTCGCTGGAACCGCCACCGATACGCTTGCCGGACAGCCAGTTGTCCTCGATGAAGCGCGTGATCGAACTCTGGTCGGTGATGCTGTGATCGACCATGTTCTCGCGGGCCCACGGCGACACCACCAGCAGCGGCAGGCGCGGACCGAAGCCGCAGCGGCCCTGCGCCGGCGTCTTGCCGTCCAGCCCGGGCAACGTGCCGTGACCCTTGCACACACCGTCGCCATCGAGGGCATCGGTGCTGCCGATCGAGCCGTTGAGGCGCGGCGGCGTCTGGTGGTCGTACCAGCCGTCGGAGTCGTCATACGCGATGATGACGGCCGTGTCTTTCCACTCGTCGCTTTGCTGCAGGGCGTTCATGACGTGGACGACGAAGGCCTGCTCGTCCAGCGGATCGGAGTAACCGGCATGGCCGTCCTGGTACGCGGGCGCCTTGAGGAAACTCACCGCCGGCAGGTGCCCGGTGTCCAGCGCGTCGTAGAAGTCGTGGATGTCGTACTGGTGGTTGGCCGCGTCGGTCCGGCCGATCATCGCCAGCGACGTGGGCCGCGCGTGCGTCGGGTTGGCGGTGGAGGGGTAGTACTGGAACGGCTGGTGGTGCTGGCTGTAGTCGTTGGAGGTGACCTTGGTCACCGCGGACAGGGTATGCCGGCCGCATCCCGTGCTGCCGTCCGGGTTGGTCACGCCCAGGTCGAAACCGCCCTGGAACCAGCCCCAGGTCACCTGTTGCTCGTTGAGCAGGTCGCCGATGTTGCGCCCGCCCATGGTCACCTGGTTGGCGGTCGGCGAGGAACAGACGTCGCCCAGCGGATCGGGGTCGCCGATCATCGTCAGGCCGCCGTGACCGTCGTCGGTTTCCGCGCCGGTACCGTTGAGCGTGTCGATCACGCCGGCGGTCTGTCCGGCAATCAGGTTCACGGCGCCGGGAGTGGAGGGGCCGAAGCCGGTGCCGTAGTGGTTGTCGCTCAGGGCGTAGTGCTGGGCGTAGTTCCAGTAGGCCGTGACGGTGTTGCCGTCGTAATAGCCCATCACCTGGCCCTTGCCTTCTTCCGTGGGGTCGCCGCCGGGCAGCGTCTCGCCGCGGCCGGTGTAGCGCGGGAAGGCATCCATGCGGCCGCCGTCGAAGGCGCGCTGCTCCGATGTGTAGCCGTGATCCTGGTCGGCCGTGGCCGCCTGCGCGCGACTCAACCGGAACGGGTTGATCGCGGCGTCGGCATTGCCGCTGTTGGCGGCATTGGGGTTGGCGGTGAGCAGCCGATGCGTGAGCCCGTTCACCGGCGGCGTGAACGGCCGGGCATAGAACGCGGGTTCGCCGGCCGGGTTGGCCGCGAACGGATAGGTACCGAAGTAGTGATCGAAGGAAACGTTTTCCTGGAAGATCACCACGAGGTGCCGGATCGGCGTGGCCGTATGCGGGCCCCTGCCATGGCCGTGGCCGAAACCGAAGCCCAGGGCATCCTCGACGGACGTGGCCTCCGCGGGCGCGGTCTGCTGGGCCACGACGATGGACGCGGCGGACAGGGTGAGCACACAGGCGATGCCTGCAGCCAGTAGCTTGCGCATGACGATGATTCCTCGGTATGACGATCGCACTGCCTGGGGACCGCGCCCCCTGCGACGCGATTGCCCTCCAGTTTGCGAAACGCGTATGACAGCCCGGCGTCACTTCGCCGCGATTACTTGCGGAATGTGCCGATCCATGACTTTCGTCACGGTTGGCCCTGCGCTGGCCCGCCAGCCGTTATCCTCGGGAAGTGCGGCGCCCGGGGGGTGCCGATGTACGTCACTTCCATCGAGGGACATCCATGACCAAGCAGTACCTGAAGCCGCTCGCGCTGGCCTTGAGCATCGCGCTCGCCGGCACCGCGTGCAGCCAGCACAACGATGCCGACACCGCCGCGCCGGCCGCCAACGCCCCGGCCGCGACGGGCAGCGCGCCCGCCCCGGCCACCACGGCCGCCGCCGCGCCTGCAGGCCCCACGTTCAACGTGGCCGACCTGGACACCGGCATCGACGCGTGCGACGACTTCAACGGCTTCGTCAATGCCAAGTGGGTGGCCGCCAACCCGATTCCCGACGACCGCACCCGCTGGGGTGCCTTCGACCAGCTGGCGGAAACCAGCCTCAACACGCAGCACGACATCGTTGACGCCATGGACAAGGGCGCGGCCAGCGCCAAGGCCGGCTCGATCGAACAGAAGATCGGCCTGCTCTACCGCTCCGGCATGAACGAGGACGCCATCGAAAAGGCCGGCATCGAACCGCTGAAGCCGGAGCTGGCGAAGATCGATGCGCTGAAGTCGCCGCAGGACATCGTGGATTTCCTCGACAGCAGCTTCAACGACGGCAACGGCTACGTGTTCGGCTTCGGCGCCGGCGCCGACTTCAAGAACGCCAAGATGCAGATCGGCTTCACCCAGCAGGACGGCCTGGGCCTGCCGACCAAGGATTACTACACCGACCCCAAGCAGGCCGACAACCGCAAGGCGTATGTCGACTACATCGTCAAGACGCTGACCCTGGCCGGCGTGTCCGACGCGGATGCGAAGACGCAGGCCGACGCCATCATGAAGTTCGAGACCCAGCTCGCC
This sequence comes from Luteibacter sp. ME-Dv--P-043b, assembly GCF_030209605.1. Taxonomy (NCBI): domain Bacteria; kingdom Pseudomonadati; phylum Pseudomonadota; class Gammaproteobacteria; order Lysobacterales; family Rhodanobacteraceae; genus Luteibacter; species Luteibacter sp. ME-Dv--P-043b. The sequence continues at coordinate 95,232 of NZ_JARVRT010000033.1, read as the reverse complement.
GCGGCCTCGCTCTCGCCGGTGGAACTGCGCGCACCGGAAAACCAGTACCACTTCGTCAGCGTGGCGGAAGCGGACAAGGTCACCCCGCATTTCAACTGGGAGAAGTTCTTTGCCGCCCAGGGTGTCACCGTCGACAAGGGCTTCTCGCTGTCGCAGCCGAAGTTCTTCAAGGAATTCGACAAGATGCTGGCGACCACGCCGGTATCCACCTGGCAGGCCTACCTGCGCTTCCACGCCATCGACAGTGCCTCGCCGTACCTGTCCAAGACCTTCCAGGACAACAAGTTCGATTTCTACGGCAAGACCCTCGCCGGCCAGCCGCAGCAGAAGCCGCGCTGGAAGCGCGTGCTCGGCACCGTCAATACGTCCATGGGCGAAGGCCTGGGCCAGCTGTACGTGGCCAAGGTGTTCAAGCCGGAAGCCAAGCAACGTGCCAGCGAGCTGGTCGACAACGTGCGCACCGCGCTCAAGGCACGCCTGGAAAAGCTCGACTGGATGAGCGACGAGACCAAGCAGAAGGCCATCGCCAAGTGGAACACCTTCCTGCCCAAGATCGGCTATCCGGACAAGTGGCGTGACTGGTCGGGCCTGGACATCAATGGCGAGAACTACTACGGCAACGTCGAAGCCGCCGGCAAGTTCAACTACCACTACGACATCGCCAAGATCGGCAAGCCGACCGACCGCATGGAATGGGGCATGACGCCGCAGACGGTCAACGCGTACTACAACCCGACCGATAACACGATCAACTTCCCGGCCGCCATCCTGCAGCCGCCGTTCTTCGACGCCAACGGCGACGACGCGATCAACTACGGCGGTATCGGCGCGGTGATCGGCCACGAGGCCAGCCACGGCTTCGACGACCAGGGCAGCCAGTTCGACGGCGAAGGCAACAACAGCAACTGGTGGACCAAGGCCGACCGCGCCAAGTTCGACGAGCGCACCGCCAAGCTGGTGAAGCAATTCGACGAATACACCCCGCTGAAAGACAAGCCGGACCTGCACGTCAACGGCAAGCTGACCCTGGGCGAGAACATCGCCGACCTGGGCGGCACGGCCGTGGCATACGACGCCCTGCAGGAAGCGTTGAAGAAAAACCCGAAGGAAGCGGAGTCGAAGATCGACGGCTACACCCAGGACCAGCGTTTCTTCCTCAACTGGGCCCGCGTGTGGCGCGGCAGCGTGCGTGAGAAGCAGGCCATGCTCTACCTCAACACCGACCCGCACGCCCCGGCATCGCTGCGCGCCATTGGTGCGCCGTCGAACATGGAGGCCTTCGCTACCGCGTTCCAGTGCAAGCCGGATGCGAAGATGGTTCGCTCGGGCGACAAGCAGGTGAAGATCTGGTAATCGCCGCTCGCCCAAGGGCTCGGTGACGAAAATGCCGCGCTGTCGCGCGGCATTTTCGTTTTATAGGGCAACACGATCTCCGCTATAAGTCGACGGCCACACTAATGGGACCGCAAGCCAGACAACATATCGACTCGACTGGACAACCGGTCGCCAGCGCCGTTTGCGATGACTTGTGACCGAATTTATCGGCCTAGAGCCCCAAACGGATACACGTAAAACTCGGCTGCAACGTCCTCTGTTACGCCGACTGATCCATCAATGTCTTTACGCTGATGTAGTTAGCGATAAAGAAGCCTGTTCCCTTGGGCGAAAGGATGAATACGTCAGTAAAAACTGAGCCGTCGTATCCATGGGAAAACCGCCCTCTAGCAACGACGAGCACGCCGCCATCTCTCGTCGGCAGAGCAGTTACGGGCCCACTGAATCCGAAGCTGCCTCCGCCACCCGAAACCACGGCGGAACGTGCCTCTAGCAAGTCAATCCCGTCCTTGCCTCTGCCGACTTTCCCATCGATTGACAGCACAGAAAGCTCGACGTTGAAGAGCGACTTCAAACTATCAGCAGGCTGATCACATAACCGCCTGTAAAACTCTCCCACGAATGCTTGTGCGATGTCATCAAATACCGGATTGAAGTACGCGCTATCTGCGTTGAATGACATGGTGCATCTCTTCCATATGAGCACGGGCAAGGGCTCTCCTTGCAACATTTAAGTTGCTCCAACCCATGTCACGCATATGTGAGCCCGCCCTGTGCGCCAGAAGGCTGGGTATATATTCTCACGCCGGGGCCAATGGCGTTAAACCGAACACATCGCCGGCTCACTCCAGGCACAACTCGCCGCGTCCACTGCGCGGCTTTCGACACACGGCTATACACCTGTGCGGATTCATGGCGTTGAACGACGCAGGCCGAATCGGCGCATACCCATCCCACGACTTATATCTACTTTCGCCCAGGGGTTGAATCATTGCGCGGAGATGCTTCGCTCGGGCGACAAACAGGTGAAGATCGGGCAAGCGCTTTCGATCGCAAGTACGGGATGCTTTTGCTCACCCCCGGCATTCCCCTACAGAATCTCAGCGAAAAGCCCGATGCCCATGTCGGTGCGTGTGCGCGAATCTGAGCGCGCCGGTGCGATAACCGCACCGGCACGTCCTTTCCCACTCACAAGGAACACCACCATGGGCTACATGATGAGCGGCATCGCCTACGTCGATGTCAACGAAGACACCACCGGAATGCCGGCCACGGAGACGGTGGAACACCTCACCCCACTGGAAGCCGCGGCGCTCACCAGCGACGACTGATCCACCCGGGCGAGGCCAGGAGGCCTCGCCTTTTTTCATGGAGGAACCACCCGATGGCCAACGCCACCCTGCCATTCGAACGCGACGTTCCCCTGGGAGCCGCGCGGCGACGCATCGACAACGAACTGGCCGCGCGAGGGCTGCGCTGGCACGCGACGGAACATGGGTCCGGCCCCTTTGCGACCGTCGTTCAGTTGAGCGACGACGCCGGTCGCCCGGTGTGTCGTGGCGTCGGCAAGGGCGACCGCGACAGCGCGCTGGTCGGCGGGCTCTTCGAGGCCTTCGAGCATTTCATCTCCCTGCACGACGACTGCTCGCTCACGTCGGTGGTCGCGACCGCCCGCGACGTCACGCGGGGCCTCGGTGCGCCCATTGATGCGCTGCTGGATGCACAGCCGGAGGCACGGCTCGCCGTCCGCCGATTTACCAGCTTCCACGACGGGAGCGCACAGGAGCATCCCCTCGCCTTGTTTCGTCCCACGTATATCGACCGGCGCATGCAGGCCGACACCTTCGACTATTCAGGCCTGCGCCGCTATGCCGGCAACAGCGGAACGGCCATCGGTTCGACCTTCACGGAGGCCGCGCTGCATGCGCTCAACGAGTGCATCGAGCGCGACGACGTCTCCCACTTCCTTCGCGTGCATTTCCATGACGCCGATGCCATTGCACCGGTGCGCGTGATCGATCGCAGTACGCTGGACCCCGTGTCCACCCGACTGTGGAACGGCACGGAAGACATGCTGGGCTATACCGTCACCGTACTGGACATCGGTACGCATCGCGCCGCTTACAGCTACCTCGCCTTCACGCAGCATGCCGCCCATCCGGTGCAGCTCTACGGCGCGGGCGCATCCGGCTGCCCTGGGCACGCCCTGTCGCGCGCCCTGCACGAACTGGTACAACTCGAGCTGCTCGCCCGCGCCGAGGAAAGCGTTCTTCATCAGCTCGAGCGCGCCGAGCTTCGGTTGCGTCCGTGGCCGCGTGCCCATCGCGCCTGCGTGGCCGACCTGCCTGCACTGCTACGCAAGCGACGCACGGTCGCCGTGCCCTTGCCCACTCGCCTTCGACACACCTCGCCGCGCGCCTTGCTCACGCGTGCGTTACATCGTCTGGCGAAAGAAGGCTATCGCCCCTTGCTGCACGTGATCCACGCGGCCTGCCGGGGTGTCGTGGTCTGCCAGGTGCTCGTGCCGGGTTTCGATCGCTATTTCCTGGTCGCCCACGGCAACCCCATCGTTCCGGGTTTTCCGGCCGCGCGGATCGCCGGCCATGAATGAGGCGACGAGCCGGCGGCACTGGCGGATCGACGACCCACGATCCGCGCACGGTTACTTTCTGCTGCGCGCCGGCGCTTATCGCTGGATCGGTCATGTCGCGCCGACGACGCGTGACGAGCCCCGGCACGCCTGCAACGTGATCCGGCCGCACCATCTGCTGGGCTCGGATGGCGTGCTGTACGAGCATGCGGACGCGATCGAGGTGAGCGCGACCCATCGTCGCCGTCAGGAGGCCAAGGCTTTCATGGCGCTCGTGCGCCGCGATCCGCTCGCCGTGATCCACTTCCCCATCGCGCCGATGCGCACATGGGGCCATGAGTTCGTCTGTCCGCCGGCGTTCTGGGCGCGCATGGCCGAACGCGCCGAGGACCTGGCAGCCGGCGAGCGCCACATGCGTGCGCTGTGTGCCGCCACACTGCGTACGGAGCTGCCCGACGGCGCGCTGGTACGCGATCCGGCCTGTTCCACCGGGGATTTCGTAGTGGCCATGGCGCATGCCTGTCCACGGCTCCACTTCGAGGGATCGGATCGGGCGGCGGACATGATCCGGACCGCGCGTACCCGTCACCCCGATGGGCCGGTCACCTTCTCCCTTGCCGATGCCGCACTCGTACCGCCGGCCTCCTGCGACGCCCTGGTCCTCCGCTTTCTCAATGCGGAAGTGGTGACGCGGGCGCAGGCTGACGCCCTGTTCGACCGGCTGGTACCGAGTGTGCGACGCGGAGGGCTTGTCGTCCTGTTCGGCCATACGCCGGTGCTGGTCGACGTCCACCAAGGCGCGGCACGCCATGGTTTACGGATACAGCGCAGCGTCGCGCCTACCGGCACCGACGGCATCGTTCCCTACTACGTGCTTCGTGCTTGAAGCCTTAGGCGCAGCAGATGCATAGCCACACGTGCCGCCGCCTGCCGCGGGCAGCCGTCGTCGCAGGCCACGGCGGTATTGTCGCGACCATACGGTGCGTAGCGTTCCGGATCGGTCGGGCCGAACAGCCCGACGGTGGTCGCCCCCGTTGCCGCGGCGAGGTGCATCACGCCGCAATCCGCGCTGATATACGTGCCCGACGCCTCGATGAAGGCGGCCAGCTTGCGCGGATCGCTGGTGTAATAGGTGGGATAGCCGCCACCCAGGCGCGACTGGCCGTCGGCGGAGACGAGTTCGACCACGCAGCTCTCGCCGAGGCGATCCAGCAACGCCTGCATGAAGCTGCCCCACCAGTCGGCGGGAAGTCGCTTGGACCCGGTGGCATTGGGAAAGATGGCCAGCACCGGCAGGTGCCGTCCGTCGACCTCGCGTAATACGCGAGCCAGGGCCTCGCGACCGCCTTGCCGCTCGGCGTCCGACAACCGTACGTCGAGAGGCGGGACCTGGGCGTCGCTTGTCGCGCCGAGCGCCCAGCGCAGGGCCTGCACCGGGCGTGCGGCAAGGTGCGTCGTGCCGCCGTCGGTCGGCATGGCTTCTGTACGAAGCTGGTAGCGCGCCTTTGCCATGGCGCTGGCGATGCGGCCCGACGAGGAACCCGCCGCCGCGTCGATCACCAGGTCATAGCGACGCGAGCGCAGTTTGCGCAACGCACCCAGCGTGGCGAGCGGGCGTCGGACGGCATGACGATCGAGGGTCGTGCAGTCGCCGACGATGTCGAACCCGCGAAACACCGCATGGGCGGCCGGACCGGCCGAGAGCAGGTCCACCTCCGCGCCGGGGAAGCGGCGCTCGATCTCGACCAGCAGCGGCGTCAGCAGCAGCGTGTTGCCCAGCCGGTGATTGGGCCGGCAGACCAGGATGCGCTGGATGCCCGAGGTGGGCAGCCCACCCGCACCGACGAGATTCCTGGACGGGGCGATCAGGTGGCGCGCCAGCCAGGCGGCGAGGTGACGGCGCCATGCCGCCGCCTTGCCGTGCATCGGGGTGCGGGTGGGCTCGGCTGACGTGGCGGGGGAAAACGATGCGATCGGGCGCATAGGGCGGGCTCTTGGGAGGGCTGCCGCCGACAATGCCGCAATTACCTTAGATCTTGCTGTCGGCGAGATGACGATTCGATGTCCCACCCACCGCCGTTCATATCGGGTCCCGGGGCACCATGTAGCCGAAACCGCGGACGGTGCGGATGACGTCAGGACAAAGCTTGCGGCGGACGATCTTCCCGTGGCGCTCCATCAGGATGCGCAGCAGGGCGAACTCGCGGCGGGTCAGTTCGACGGGCTGTTCCTGGAAGGTCACCTCCAGCGTGCTGAAGTTGAGCGACAGGGCTCCCGCGTCGAGCTGGTTATCGGCAAGGCCCAGGTCGAGCATCACCAGATCGACCGACTCGTTACGCAATTCCCCGAGGCCATCGACCCCGTTACGCAACCAGCTCAGCATGTAAGCGAGGTGCTACAGCGCACGCTTGATGGCAGCGCCCAGTCGGGCGTCATCCTCGACGACGATGATGTTCATGGTCCAATGCGGTGTCATCGCGACCGGGGCGACATTGTCGCGCACATCGTGCGCTCCTACAGGGCATCTTGCGCTGCTACCGGACGTGCGGTTGTAGGAGCGCACGATGTGCGCTAAGTCACCAGCCATGTGGCCATACGGCGGCGCCAGAGCGCGATGTTACCGTGCATGGCACGCGGGCGGCCTCACTCGACGAAGCGGCGGGGGCGGATGCGAAGGGAGACATGACAGGCTCCGGCGGAAGTCAGGCACCCACGATGCCGCAACTCCCTTAGATCTTCCTGTCCGCTGCATGACGATTCGACATCCGTTCGCGCCCGCGCTCCACGGCACCGATGGCCACGGGCAAGCCCAGCAGGACCAACGGGTATTGCACCACCAGACCGCCGACGATGGCGATCGCCAGCGGCTGCTGCATGCCCGCCCCGCGGCCGATCGCCAGCGCCAACGGCAACAAGGTGAGGATCGCCGCGAAGGTGGTCATGCTGATCGGCCTTACACGAAGGCGCACCGCCCGCCGCAACGCTGCCACCGGCGTCGCCGTACGGCGACGGGCCACGTATTCGGAGACCAGGAAGATCGCCATCTCGGTACCGATGCCCATGACCATGGTCAGGCCCATCATGGCGGTGACGTTGAGATTTACCCCGGTGATCCATAACGCGAGGAAGACGCCGGACGCCGATAGCAATGAGGCAGCGATCACCAGACCCGAGAGCCACAGGCTGCGGTAAAGCAGCATCAGCAGCAGAAACTCGGCGACCATGGCCACCGCAAACACCTTGCGCAGACCGGCGAACGCCACCTGCTGCTGCGCATAGAGGCCGCCGAGTTCGTAGCGCGTGCCGGCCGGCAACAGGCCGGGCTGCGCCAGCACGGCACGAACGCCGGACACCGCGGCGTCCATGCCACCGGTGGCGATACGCGCGGTCACCGGTACCATCGTCTGCAGGTTTTCGCGGGTGATCTGCGCCTGTCCGCTCACCGGCACGAGCGACGCGATGCGACGCAGGGGAAAGACGTGACCATCGGGCGCCCTGAGTGGCAAGTCGGCGAGATCGGCGATGCGCCACTCCCGCGCGCCGGGCATCGACACGCGGACGCCGACCGCCCGGGTAAGCAGGGGCAGCGTGGTAGCAACGACGCCGTCCAGCGCGGCACCGACGCTGCGTCCGACCAGATCGGCGTCGACGCCCTCCGCAGCCGCCGCATCGTGGTCGAGACGGATGTCCAGTGCATCTCCCGCGATGCGGACGCCGCTCTGGATATCCACCAGGCCGTCGGTGTGCGCCAGCTTTTCAGCGACACGGGTCGCCGTAGCGCGCAAGGCCACCTCGTCGTCGCCATACAGCTTCACTTCGATCGGCTGCGGCACGGCGATCAGGTCGCCGATGAGGTCCTCCGTCAACTGCGCGGCCTCCACCTCCACGCCCGGAACGTTTCGCAACACGCTTTCGCGCACGTCCTCCATCACCTCACGGGTCGGCGCCGCATGATCGGGCTTCAGCCGGACGAACACGTCGCCGTGATGCGCCTGGCCGAGGTCGCCGCCAAGCCCGGTGCCGAGACGACGCGAGAACGTCTCGACATCGTGCCGCGTGCGCAGGATGGTCTCGATCTGGGCGACCTGGCGTTCGCTTTCGCTGAGCGACGTGCCCGCCGCCGTGTAGTAATCGAGGACGAAGCCACTCTCGTCGGCATCGGGCATGAAACCGGTAGGTACCCGTGATGCCGCGAAGGCACCTGCGACGAACAGGCAAAGCATGACGATGGCGGCCCACCAGGGCCGGCGCACCGCTGTACGGTAGGCTGCGCCATGCCAGCGAACCAGGCCGCGCGCCTTGCCCACGCCCGGATCGCTCCAGCGCGACACATCGATCCAGCGCGAGGCGAGATACGGCACGATGAAGGCGGTCATGGCCCACGACACCGCGAGCGCGCAGGCCATCGTGATGGACAACGCACGCGAGAACGTGCCGGTCACGCCGTCCAGGTACGCCATCGGCACGAACACGATCAACGTCGCCGCGCTTGAGCCGGACAGCGGCGGCAGGAAGTCGCGCGCCGAGCGAAAGAGGCTTCGCTGTATGCCGTCCCGCGCTTCGGATCCCGCGGCGTGCGCAGTGCGGTGGGCAAGGTGCTCGACCATCACCATGACATCGTCGATCACCAGCCCGACGGCCGCGGCCATGCCACCGAGGGTCATGATGTTGAAGCTCATGTTCATCCCGCGCAGCAGCAGGACCGTGATCGCCAGGGTCGCCGGCACGACGACCATGGCGATCGCCACGATACGCATGTTGCGCAGGAACGCCCAGAGCACGACCGCCGCGAGCAGCAGGCCGATCGCAATGGCGTCACGTACGCTGGCGGCGGCATCGGTCACCAGCTCGCTCTGGTCGTACCACTTGCGCAACGTGACGCCCTTCGGCAGCGCCAGCCCGGCCAGGCGCGCCCTGGCCTCCGCGGCGATCGCCACCGCGTTGCCGTCGGGCTGCTCGAACACGTTGAACAACACCGCGGGTCGGCCGTCTTCGGCAACCCGGGTCCATTGCGGTTCGACACCCGTGCGCACCGTGGCTACGTCGGATACGCGTATCCAGCCGCTGTCCGCACGTCGCACCACCACGGCGCCGATGTCGCGCACGTCACGGATCGGCTGGTCGACCAGGGTGAGGAAGAGTTTGTTGCGGTCCTGGACGCGGCCGACCGCACGGACGACGTTGGCGCCGCCGATCGCCCCGACCAGGTCGTCGAGCGACAAGCCATGCGCGGCAAGCTTCCGGACATCGGCTTCCACCTCGATTTCCGGTGTGTCGCCGCCCTGCACGTCGACCCTCGACAGGCCGGGTACCGAAGCCAGCGCCGGGGCGATGCGGAACCGGGCAAGATCGCGCAGGCCCGCAGGAGACACGCTGTCCGAGCGCAACGCATACGAGATGATCGGGAACACCGTCGGGTCCATGCGCCGGACGTCGTAAGTGATGCCTGCGGGGAGGCTGGTGACGACGCGCGCGATGGCCGCATCGACCAGCAGCGTGGATGCGATCATGTCTCGCCCCCAGCCGAAGTCCACCGAGACCTGGGCGGCACCTCGCGAGGTTTCCGAGCGGACACTCTCGACCCCGGGCACCGTCCGGATCGCCTCTTCCACGGGGCGGGTCACCAGCAGCGCCATCGTATCGGCGGGACGGTCGCCGGCATCCAGATCGACGACGATACGCGGGAACGCGACCTGCGGAAACAGGCCCACGGGTAGCGCCCAGGCGGCCACGGCACCGGCGATCGCGAGTGCCATCGCCAGCAGGATGAAGGTCCTTGCGTGACGGACAAGGAAGCCGTCGCCGCTCATGGCGTATCCATGGGGCGCACCTGGATACCCTCGTCCAGTTGTGTGGCACCGACCGTCACCAGCGCCAGCGATGCCTCGATCGCGCCAGCCACCAGCACCTGGTCGCCGTGCTGCGCGACCACGGTCACCGGGACACGGTGCGCCTGTCCCTGCCTCACCTGCCACACGGCACGTGCGCCTTCCTCGCCCGTCACGGCATCGGCAGGCAACTGCCAGCCGGCCAGCGAACCGACCACGATATCGGCGCGATAGGCCATGCCCTGGATCAGCGGGTATGACGTCGAGACCGTAACCCCGACCAGACGCGATTGCGGATCGACCGCACCAGCCACCGTGGCCACCCGGGCGGGCAGCTCGCGTCCTCCCGACAACGCGTGCAGCGCCACCGTGTCACCCGCGTGCACACGGGCCCTATCGGCGGGCTCGATGCCACCCGCAAAGCCGGTGCAGTCGGTATCGGCAAGCGTCATGATCGTCCCGCCCGCGGCGACCTGTGCACCACGCAGCGTATCGATGGTCAGCACCGTGCCATCGGCGGGTGCCTGCAGCTTCTCGTGCGGCGTGTCCTGGGCGGCGAATGCGGCTTCGGCGTCATGCATGGCCTTGTCCGCCTGGGCCAGCTGGTCGTTCGTAGCGAGGTGGTCGGCGAGCAGGCGTGCCGTGCGTTCACGTTGCGCCCGTGCCAACGCAACGGCCGAGCGCGCCGCCACACGTGCCGCGGCGGCCGCCTTCGTCGGCACAAACGACGCCAGGACCTGCCCGGCGTTCACATGCTGCCCCGCGGCGACATCGACCCCGGTGAGCGTCGCGTCGATCGGCAACGTCAACGCGCGCGTGCCGCCGCTGCCCGCCGCACCCTGGCCATAGGCCACGACGATATCGTCGAAGTGGCCGCGCACCGGCGTCACCTGCCGGATCACGGCACTCGGGATCATCGCCCCCGGCGTGCCCGCATCGGCACCGGTATCGCAGCCGCCAAGCGCGACGACGATCGCCACCACGGCGGCGCGGAAAAGAAAACGAATCATGGCGCGATCCCGGGCGGAAGCGAGCTGGGCAATCCCGCGCCGGTCAGTGCGTCGAGCGCGATGCGCTGCTCGCGCCGGTACAGGTCACGGGTGATCCGGTCGACATCCTGCCCCAGCGCGGCGACGTTGAGATCGGCGTAGATGGCGGCATCGATGTCGCCGCGGGCGAAGGCGCGGCTGGCTGCATCCATCGCCACGGTGTCCGTGGTGGTGCGCGCCGCGGCCCGCTCCGCGGCGACCACCGCGGCGATCAAGGCGTGCGCTTCGACCACGGTCTCGTCGATGCGTGCCGTGTATTCGTCATGCAGCTGCTGGCGCGTCGCCTCGGCCACCGCGATCTTGCCCTGCTGGCGATCGAACACGGGCAACTCGAGCGAGGCGGAAGGACCGATGTCGAGCACCTTGCTGCTGTCGCGTGCGGCGTCCACGCCGACCGACAACGGCGGAAACTGGCTGAGGATCGCGCCGCGCAGGCGCGCCTCCTGCGCGGCGTAGGCGAAGCGTAGCGCGGCAAGATCGGGACGGTGCTCGCCCATCGAAGCGACTGCCGCAGTCGCCTGCGTCAGATCGAAAGGCCCCAGCGCAGGCAGCGGTGCCAGCGGCAAGGGCGCGCCGGCATCGAGGCCCAACAGCGCCGACAGTTCCGCACGCTGCGCTTGTACGACCTGTCGCGCGTCGCTGGCCGCCGTGCGTGCGTCGACCGCCGCGGCGAAAACGACGCTGGATGTACCGGTGTCCGCATCGCCTCGCGCCACGGCGGCGCGCAGCGATGCCGCGCGTGCTTCGATCAGGTCGGCCAGGCGATCGCGCAGGGTCAGGCGGCGCTCGCCATCAACCACGTCGACGACGAGCTGGCGCGCCCGCGCCAACGTGACCCAGGACTCCCACAGCAGCTGTGCGTCGGTGGCCGAGGCCGAGGCACGCGCTTCGTCGCGACGGGCACCGCGCACGATCAGACCCTGCAGGCTCTGTGCGAAGCTGGCGCCCCACGCCGGCACGTCGCCTGCACCGGCCACCAGGAAGCCCAGGTTGGCCTGCACGCTCGGGTTCGGCAGGGTCGAGGCGTCCAGCACCTGCGCCCGGCCGACGCCATGGCGGGCGCGCGTCGCGGCCAGCCTGGGATTGTTGAGCAGGACAAGGCGCTGGACGGCTACCTCGTCCAGCGGCAGGGCCGTGCCCTTGCCACCCTGGAGGTGCTCGACACGATGGGCCAGCGTGGCATGCGTGACGAGCGGCAGCGGGCGATAGGTCGCACAGCCCACCAGACCGGTCGCCACGACGAGGGCAAGCAAGTGACGCAACGCATTCCATCCGGCGGCTTTCATGGCCCGCAGGTTAGACATGCCGGCTTAGCGCAATCTTTGGCCGGGCATCCGGCGTGACGACAGGCCGGAATGACGCCCGCTTCGATGGCCGCGCCTCAGCGCGGCACGATCATGCGAGGTCGCGCGGCACCATGTAACCGAAACCGCGCACGGTACGAATCGCCTCGGCGCTGAGCTTGCGGCGCAGGGAATGCACGAGGACTTCCAGCGCGTTCGGGCCCACGTCCGATTCCATGCCATAGACGGAGCCTTCGATGGTCTCGCGGCGGACGATCTTGCCGTGGCGCTCCATGAGGATACGCAGCAACGCGAACTCGCGCCGGGTCAGTTCGACGGGGCGCGCCTGGTAGGTCACCTCGAGGGTGCTGAGGTTGAGCGACAGGGCGCCCGCATCCAGCTGGTTGTCGGCCAGTCCCCGCGCGCGTCGGGCCAGCGAGCGGATGCGCGCCGCCAGTTCATCGAGATGGAAGGGCTTGGTCATGTAGTCGTCGGCACCGGCATCGAGCCCCTGGATACGCGATTCCACGCTGTCCCGAGCGGTCATGACCAGGATGGGCGTCTTGACGTTGAGCCGGCGCGCTTCCGTGATGACTTCGATGCCATCCTTCTCCGGCAGGCCCAGGTCGAGCAGCACGAGATCCACCGACTCGTTACGCAACGCCTCGAGGCCTTCGGCCCCGTTGCGCAGCCAGGTGACCGTGTAAGCCAGATGTTCCAGCGCCCGTTTGATGGCGCAGCCCAACCGCGCGTCGTCCTCGACCACGATAATGTTCATCGATCACGTCCTCTTCGGCACACAACGACATCAGGTATCGCATCCATGCGCGCGGCTTGGGTCACGTATTCGGCAAAGCCAACGCATTATTCAAGCCGCCTGCTTAGAAGTGGCTGAGTACCGGCGTAAGCTTCAGATAAGTCGCATGGGTGACCCTGTCCGTGAGCAGACCGTGCCCGCGTTTATCGTGAGCGATCCCGACCTGACCATGATCACGGACACCTTCCTTGAGCCTCGATGTCCAAGCCTTGCGCAGCAGCCTCGCCGGGCCATTCGATTTCCATGTGCCCTCCGGGCGATGCCTGGCTATCACCGGCCCTTCCGGCTCGGGCAAGAGCCTGCTCCTGCGCATGCTGGCCGACCTCGATCCCTGCGAGGGTCGCGTATCGCTCGACGCCGAGGACCGCGCCACGATGTCGCCGACGACATGGCGCCGCCGCGTGGCCCTGCTTCCGGCCAGGAGCGGCTGGTGGGCGGACCGTGTGGACGAGCACTTCGCATCCAGGCAGGCCGACGAACGCGGCGCGCTGGCCCGCGACATGTTGCTCGCCGACCGACTGTTCGACCAGCCGGTCGATGAAACGTCCACGGGCGAGCGCCAGCGACTCGCCCTGATCCGCGCATTGCTCACCAGGCCGAAGGTCGTGCTGCTGGACGAGCCGACGGCCTCGCTGGATGCGACGGCGACACTCGCCGTGGAAGCGGTCCTGCGCTGCCGGATGCAAGAAGGCCTGATCGTGGTGCTCGTCACGCACGACGCCGCGCAGGCGGATCGTCTCGGCGATGACGCCCTGGTCATGCGCAACGGCACCTTGGTGCGGCCATGACGCCGCTCAGCTTGCACACCGCCGATATCGCGTGGGCCGGGATACTGCTTCTGATCGACGGGGCACTATCGGTGTGGCTAAGGCTGCGCTTTCATCGCGCGCTGGCGATCGCGACGCTACGCATGGTCCTACAACTCGTTGCCGTGGGTTACCTGCTGCGTTACGTGTTCGCCGGTCACTCGCCGTGGCTGACCGCAGCCATCCTGCTTGCCATGTCCCTCGTTGCGGTACGCGAGGTGGCCGTGCGACCGTCGCGCCGGCTGCGCGGCGGGAACGCGCGGGTGGCATTGCCCAACGTGGTCGGTGTGGTGCTCCTGACGACCGCCTTCGCCCTGATGACCGCCATACGCCCCGAACCGTGGTACGACCCCCGCTACGCCATCCCATTGGTAGGCATCCTGCTCGGCAGCATCCTCAACGCGGGCAGCATCGCGTTGTCCGGCGTCCTGGACAACGTGACGCTGCGACGTGAGGGCATCGAAGCCCAACTCATGCTGGGTCGCAGCTTCCGCGAGGCCACCGCGCCGCTGGTGACCCGCGCCGTTCGCAGTGCCATGGTCCCGGTGATCAACCAGATGGCTGCCGCGGGCGTCATCACCCTGCCGGGGACGATGACGGGCCAGATGCTTGCCGGCGCCGATCCGGTAAACGCCGTGAAGTACCAGATCCTGCTGTTGATCCTGCTGGCAGGCTCTAGCTGCCTGACAGCGGTCGGCACCGCGTTCCTGGCGATATCGCACCTGACCGACGAACGGCAGCGACTGCGCCTCGACCGATTGCGCTGAGCCGGTCGGCGAAGCGCCCTCCTCGACGGGATGGCGACGATGGGATGGGCGAATCCTTGGAGATCCCTTACATGAATATTGCGAATCGTTCTCATTAAGTTTACGATGTGCATCACGCCGGGTTAACGCTTACCTGCGCGGCACGCATCGCAAGGGCAGTCACCGTCTTCCGCGCCAGTCATCGCCTAGCGCGATGCGGCCGCGTGCGCGCAGCCTGGGCCGCAGCCTTTTCGTCATCGTCTCTCGCAAGGATCCCCATGGCCTTCATCACCAGCCGCAAGCACGCCGCACCCACGGTGCGCACCGTCGGCGCCGCCGTCCTCCTCTCGCTCGCCCACGGCGCTGTCGCTGGCGATGCGCCGGTCGATGTCGTACCGCCGCAGCAGGCCAAGGTCAACGATGCGCAGGCCCTGCCCGGCATGCAGGTGCAGGCCGATCGTTCCAGCGATTACCGCGTGGACAAGGTGTCCTCGCCCAAGTTCACCCAGTCGCTGCTGGACACCACGCAGACCATCCAGGTGATCAACCGTGCCCTGATGCAGCAGCAGGGTGCCACCACGCTGACCGAGGCGCTGCGCAACAGCCCGGGCGTGGGCACCTTCTTCGTCGGCGAGAACGGCTCGACCAACACCGGCGATTCCATCTACATGCGCGGCTTCGATACCTCGGGCAGTATCTTCGTCGACGGCGTGCGCGATTTGGGCACCGTGTCGCGCGATGTCTTCAACATCGAGCAGGTGGAAGTCACCAAGGGACCGGACGGCACGGAGTACGGCCGCACCGCCCCCACCGGCGCGGTCAACCTCGTGACCAAGCAGCCGGTGCTCGGCAACGGCGTCTCCGGCTCGGTGCAGGTCGGCAGCGGCCAGCGCCGCCGCGGCACCGCCGACTGGAACCAGGCCCTGGGCAAAGACGCCGCGTTCCGCCTCAACGTCATGGGCCAGGACAGCCACGTGGCCGGACGCGACCGGATCGAGAACAACCGCTGGGGCGTGGCCCCGTCGCTGGCGTTCGGACTGGGCACACCGACCCGTGTCTACCTCGACTACCTGCACATCAAGCAGAACAACGTGCCCGACGGCGGCGTGCCGACCATCGGCCTGCCGGGTTACACCTCACCGGATCGCCGTGCGTTCCTCACCGGTGCGGACAAGGTCGACGAAGACAACTATTACGGCACCAACCAGGACCACGACCATGTCACGCAGGACATGTTCACCGTCATCGTCGAGCACGACTTCAGCGACACCGTGGCGCTGCACAACACGTCGCGCTGGGCGCGCACCACGCAGGACTACCTGCTGACCTCGTTCATGGGCACCACCGCCAACCTGCTCACGCCCAACCCGGCCGATCCGTCCACCTGGACGCTGGCACGCAGCACGCCGACGTTCAAGCACCAGTCCAATCGCATCGCCACCAACCAGACCAACCTGACGGCGACGATCGAATCGGGTGCGGTCACGCAGAACATCAGCGCCGGGATCGAACTGACCAACGAACAGGCGCGCACGATCGGCCTGGGTCCCGTCACCGGCAGCACCTGGCCGGCGGCCAACCTCTACAAGCCGTATTCCGACGTGGGTGGCCTCCGCTACCGCGAGACCGGCGCGGTATCGAGCGGCAAGACCAACACGGCCGCGGCCTATCTGTTCGACACGCTGAAGTTCGGCGAGAACTGGCAGGTGAATGCCGGTGTGCGCTTCGACCACTACAAGACCGACTTCAGCAGCCTCGTGGTCTGCGGTGCACGCAATGGTCCCGCCTGCGGTCGCCTGCCGGCCGGCAGCATCCTGCCCGGCGTGGACACCACCAAGAGCGACAACCTGGTCAACTACAAGGTGGGCGTGCTGTACAAGCCGGCGGCCAACGGCAGCATCTACATCAACGTGGCCCAGTCGCAGGAGCCGCCGGGTGGCAACACGCTCACGCTGTCCGCGTCCACCAACAGCGCCGACAACCCCAACTTCGACCCGCAGAAGGCGCGCACCGCCGAGATCGGCACCAAGTGGGACCTGCTCGACTCGCGACTGCTGCTGACCGGCGCGCTGTATCGCACCACGGTGACCAACGAACTGGTGCAGGATCCGACCGACCTGCTTTATTACCAGATCGGCAAGAAGCGCGTGCAGGGCATAGAAATCTCCGCGCTGGGCAAGCTCACCGAAGACTGGGCGATCAGCGCCGGTTTCACCACGATGGACGCCACCGTGGAAAAGGGCACCAACGTCACGCAGAACGGCTCGGACGATCTGGCGTATACGCCGAAGAAGGCCTTCACCTCCTGGACCACGTATCACCTGCCGTTCGACCTGACCGTTGGCGGCGGCGCACGCTATTCCGGTGAACTGCTGCGCGGCACGGATGGGGCGGTAGGCACACCGCAATACACGAAGGCGTACTGGGTGTTCGACGCGATGGCCAGCTACCCGATCAACCGCAACATCGACCTCCAGCTCAACGTTTACAACCTGTTCGACAAGCGCTACGTGGCGGCGATCAACAAGAGCGGCTACCGCTACACTCCGGGGATGCCGCGCTCGGCGATGCTCACCGCCAACGTCCGTTTCTGATCCACCGGAGGAATCCGCCATGTTGCTGCATATCCCCGATGTCCTGACCGCCGAACAGGTCGCGGGAATGCGTGCCGCCATGGTGGATGCCGACTGGACCGACGGTCGGCAGACCGTCGGTCCGCAGGGCGCGAAGGTGAAGCGCAACCTGCAGCTGCCCGATGCATCGCCCCTGCGGCGCCAGCTGGGTGAACAGGTGGTCGCGGCGCTCACGCGCCACCCGCTCTACCACGCGGCGGCGCTGCCGCTGCGCACCATCTCGCCACGCTTCAACCGCTACGAAGGCGGCGGCGAATACGGTTTCCATATCGACGGCGCGGTGATGTCCACCGGCCACGGCGACGAACACGTCCGCAGCGATATCTCATGCACGCTGTTCCTGTCCGAGCCGGACGAGTACGACGGCGGCGAACTGATCGTCAGCGACACCTACGGCGAGCACGAGGTCAAGCTGCCGGTCGGCCACGCCATCGTCTATCCCTCGTCCAGCCTGCACCGGGTGACGCCGGTGACGCGTGGCGCCCGTATCGCCGCGTTCTTCTGGGTGCAGAGCCTGGTCCGCGACGATGGTGCACGGCGGCTGCTGCTGGAGCTCGATACGTCCATCCGCGAACTGTCGGCGGCGGGCGCGGATCAGCCGGCGATCCTGCGGTTGACGGGCGTCTACCACAACCTCCTGCGACGCTGGGCCGAGACCTGATCTCACAAAGGTAGGCATCCGGAGCCGGGCGGCGGATAATCAACGCCCCCTTGCAGTCCTGGCTCCCCTCGCATGTTCCAACCCGGTCAACGCTGGATCTCCACCGCCGAGCCCGAGCTCGGTCTCGGCACCGTTCTTCGCGTCGAGGGACGTAGCGTGCAGGTGCTGTTCGCCAAGGCGGGCGTGCTGCGCCCCTATGCGTCGGACAGCGCCCCCCTGATTCGTGCGGAATTCCGCGCCGGCCAGCGTGTATCGGGCAAGGGCATCGCCTTCCTGGTCGAGCGCATCGAGGAACGTGAGGGCCTTTATGTCTACCGTGGCGAAGGCCGCGAACTGGAAGAAGGCCAGCTGGACGACGAACAGGCGCTGTCGCAGGCGGACGACCGCCTGATCGGTGGCCGTACCGACACCAACGACCGCTTCGACCTGCGCCTGGAAGCCCTGCGCCGGCGTGCCGATGCCCGTCGCTCCGCGGCCTGGGGCCTGGAATCGGCGCGGATCGGCCTGGTGCCGCATCAGCTGCGTGTGGCCGGCATCGCCGCCGCGCGTCGCCCGCCCCGTGTGCTGCTGGCGGACGAGGTCGGCCTGGGGAAGACGATCGAGGCCGGCATGATCCTCTCGCGCCAGCTGGCGGCCGGGCGCGCGGGTCGCGTGCTGGTGCTGCTGCCGGAAACCCTGGTCTACCAGTGGTTCGTCGAGCTGCTGCGCCGTTTCAACCTGTCCTTCTCGATCTTCGACGAAGAACGCTGCGAGGCGATCGAACAGGCCAGCGACGGCCGCAATCCGTTCGAGGACGAACAGCTGGTGATCGCCGATTTCGCCTTCCTCGAAGGCTCGCCGAAGCGCGCCGCGCAGCTGACCGAGGCCGGCTGGGACCTGATCGTGGTGGACGAAGCCCACCACCTGGCCTGGACCCCGGACGAGGCCAGCCCCCGCTACCGCCTGGTCGAGACCCTCGCCGCCGCCACGCCGGGCGTCATCCTGCTCACCGCCACGCCCGAGCAGCTGGGCCGCGCCGGGCATTTCGCCCGCCTGCGCCTGCTCGACCCGCAGCGCTACAGCGACCTGGACACCTACCTCGGCGAGGCGGAAGGCTATGGCGCCTTGTCCGAAGTCGCCAGCGTGCTGGCCGCGGGCGAGACACTCGGCACGGCGCATCGCGAGGTGCTCAAGGCTCGCTTCACCGGCGACCGCGAGTTGCTCGGCCTGGTCGAGCGCGACGACGCCAACGACGCCCTGCTGGCCGCCCTCATCGATCGCCACGGCACCGGCCGCGCCATGTTCCGCAACCGCCGTGCCGGCATCGGCGGCTTTCCGCACCGTGTGCCGCACATCCGCGTGCTGGATGCCGATGCGCTCGAGCCCGGCCGCCGCGACGCCCTGCTGGCAGAGTTCCGCTCCGACCTGCAACAGCCACCGGCACCACTGGAATTCGACTACCACGACGACCCGCGCCTGGCCGCGCTGCTGAGCCTGCTCGACGCGCATCCGGCGGACAAGTTCCTGCTGCTGTGCCGCAGCCAGGCCAAGGTGCTGGCGATCGAGGAAGCCCTGCGCACGAAGAGTGGCGTGGGCGTGGCCCGCTTCCACGAAGGCCTGGGCATCGTGCAGCGCGACCGCAACGCCGCGTTCTTCGCCCAGCCCGATGGCGCGCGCCTGTTGCTGTGCTCCGAGATCGGTTCGGAAGGCCGCAACTTCCAGTTCGCCCACCGCCTGGTGATGTGGGATCTCCCCCTCGATCCGGACCTGCTCGAACAGCGCATCGGTCGCCTGGACCGCATCGGCCAGAAACACGACATCAGCATCCACGTGCCCGTGGTCGAGCAAAGCGCGCAGCACATCCTGGCGCGCTGGTACGACGAAGGCATGGACGCGTTCCGTTCCAGCCCCGCCGACGGCCGCGAACTGCTGCGTCGGTTCGGCGAGCTGTTGTCCACGCTCGCCGACGAGCACGCCCGCGAGGACGACGCGCGCGACCAGGAACTGGATGCGCTCATCGCCGAGACCCGTGGCGCCCACGAGGAACTGGCCGCCCTGATCCACGCCGGCCGCGACCACCTGCTCGAACTGGCCGCCAGCCGCGACCCGCATGCGGACGACCTCGCCGGCAGCTTCGCCGCCGAAGACGCCGACGAAGCGCGGGATGCCTTCATCCAGCGCCTGTTCGAGACCTTCGGCGTGCACGCGGAAGAACTGGCCAAGGACATCGTGCTGCTGGATCCACAATACCTGTCCACCGACGGCCTCACCGGTTTCGCCGATGGTCCATTGTCGGTCACGTTCTCGCGCGACCTCGCCCTAGCGCGCGAAGACCTGCCGCTGCTGCGTCTCGACCACCCGATGGTGCTGGCCGCGGTGGACCTGCTGGTCTCGGGGGAGAACGGCAATGCCGCCTTCCTCGTCGACGATGCCCTGCCCGTGCGCACGGCCCTGTTGCAAGCAGTGTTCGTGCTGGAAATCATCGCCGACCGCACGCTCGATCCGGGCCGCTTCCTGCCCACGACACCGCTGGCCCTGACGGTGGACACCAAGCTGAGTGAGCGCCCCGGCTTCCGCCCCAGCGACGTCGCCATGCGCCGCGCCCCCGATCGCAACATCGAGGTGCCACGCTATCGCAAGTTCCTTTCCAAGCTCGTCCCGCCCATGCTGGAACGCGCGCAGGACCTCGCCGAGGCCCGTGCCGAAGTGATCAAGGCGGAAGCGATGGAAACCGCACGGCGGGAACTCGACACGGAATACGCGCGGCTGGTCGCCCTGCACGCGGTCAATCCGTCGATCACGGACGCGGAGCTGGAAGCGGTGGAGAACGAACGCGATGCCCTGCTGGCGGCCATCCCCGACGCGCGTTTCCGCCTCGACGCGGTGCGCTTCGTGGTCAGCCCGGATTTCCTCGCGCTACGTTGATTCCCCTCAGAACGAAGAGCGTGGCGGCGGCCTCACGCCCCACGCCCACAGCAACGCCAGCCCGGCGAACAGGCCGCCCAGGTGGGCGAAATGCGCCACGCCGGAGACCGTGCCGGTGACGCCGAAGATCAGTTCGGCGGCACCGTAAAGCGTGACGAACAGCCACGCCGGGATACCGATGGGAATCGGGATCAGCATCAGCTTCTCGCGCGGGAACAGCATGGCGAACGCGCCGAGCAGGCCGAACACCGCGCCGGACGCACCGACCGTCGGGTACATGCGGCCCGGCTCGAAGAAATAGACCACCGCTAACTGCGCGACGGCCGCCGCGACCAGGCAGGTAAAGTAATAGATGACGAAACGCCGCTGGCCCATCACGCGCTCGATCAGGCCGCCGAACATGTACAACGCGTACATGTTCAGCACGATGTGCATGATGCTTCCATGCATGAAGCCGTAGGTCACCAGCTGCCACACGCGGAAACCGACGCCGGCGATATCGCCGCCCCCCATGTCCACGGCGAGGTCGTGGCCGATCGGCCACAAGGCGAACCAGCGGCTGACCGCCAGCGTCTGTTCGTCGCCCAGCAGCGTCTGCGCGATGAAGACCAGCACGTTGGCGATCAGGAGGTTGCGGGTGACCGGGGGGAGGTTCGTCGGCATGGTGGCGGGCGCGTCAGGCGGTGAACGGCGTGGGCTGGAGGATCTCGATCCAGTACTGGTCCGGGTCGCGGATGAAGGCGATATGGCGCATGCGGCCGTCGCTCAAGCGCTTCTGGAACGCCACGCCCATCGCCTCGAAACGCGCACAGGCGGCGTTGACGTCCGGCACGCTCACGCACAGGTGGCCGAAGCCGCGCGGCTCGCCGTTGCCGTTGTGGTAGGCGAAGGCGGCATCCTTCTCCGTGCCGTGGTTGTGCGTCAGCTCCAGCACGCCCGGCTGCGACAGCACCCAGCGCTTGCGCTCCGCGTCGTCATCCGGAATGAGCGCACGATCGCCCACCAGCACCAGGTAGACGATGGTGAAGGCCGCCTCTTCGTGCACCTGCCGGTACACCGGCGTAAAGCCCAGCACCCGCGTATAGAAGTCCAGCGACACGTCCAGGTCGCGCACCCGGATCATCGTATGGTTGAACACGTAGCCATGGGTCACCGCGTCCGGCGCGGCGGTCACGCCCGGCAGTGAGGTCAGGTCGGAAAGGGACATGGGGAATTTCCTCGGGACAATGTCCAAGGGTGGCCTCCCACCCCAAGCAATTCAAGCACCACCCGCCCGTCTGTCCACCTCCCCCACCGAAAGCACCATCAACACCCCCGCCAACACCCCATACGCCGCCACGAACTGCCACACCACCGCCCGCGCCGCCACATCCAGCGACCACGGCAGGTACACCGAACCAATGGGTGCCACCGAATGAATCACCCCGAACGCGGTTAGCACGCCCCCCAGCGCCACGATACCCGCCGCCTTGCGCACCTGCCCGTCGATCATCGCCACCACGAAACTGGCCCAGACCATCGAGGTGATGATGAAGCCGTTGCCGAGGATCACGATGACCGCCATGGCCGAAATACCGTGGGCGTTGTCGGCGTACAGCGCCGCGAAATGCGCCGGGTCCACGATGGTCGGATCGCCCAGCTTGATGGCCAGCAGCCGCGCGATGGCCGGGAAGAAACTGAAGACCACGGCGCCCGCGTAGCGTAGCGGCGTGGCCTCGAACGCCTGGGTGGTGATGCTGACGGACACGAAGACCAGGATCGGCGCGAGCACCGCCACGGGCAGCAGTTCCACCAGGTTGGACAGGTAACCGAATACGCCGCCCAGGCCGATGACCAGACCCGTGACCAGGGTGTAGCCCGTGCGTGCTCCCATGGCCTTGTACGCCGGCTGC
This sequence comes from Luteibacter sp. ME-Dv--P-043b, assembly GCF_030209605.1. NCBI lineage: Bacteria > Pseudomonadati > Pseudomonadota > Gammaproteobacteria > Lysobacterales > Rhodanobacteraceae > Luteibacter > Luteibacter sp. ME-Dv--P-043b. Next base: position 72,688 of record NZ_JARVRT010000033.1, on the reverse strand, counting down.
CCGATGTACGGCGTGGTCTGCGCCACGCCCCCGCAGATGCCCGCCACGAGCGTCGCCAGTGCCTCCACCAGCAGGATGTCGCGGGTCGAGTAATCGTCCCCCGCCGCGCGCGCGCTTTCGGTCACGTTGATGCCGCCCACCACCATCAGCAGGCCGAACGGCAGGATGAGGGGCAGGTAGGGCAGCGTGGCCGGCAAGGCGTCGAGGAAACCGAGGTTGGGCAGCGGCAGGCCCAGCCGCCATGTCCAGCCCGCGGGCGCGTGGTAGCCGCTGCCCAGCAATCCGACCGGGCCCAGCCCGTAATAAAGCGCGACGCCGACGACGAAGGCGCCCAGCACGCCCGGGATGCCGAACGGCAGGCGGCGCCGGGCGATCAGTGCGTACAGCACGATACCCAGCCCGGCAAAGCCCACCACCGGTACACGCAGGATCTCGACCAGCGGCAGCAGCCCCATCAGCACCAGCGCGATGCCGGCGATCGATCCCAGCAGGCCCGCCCGCGGTACCGAACGCTGCACCCACGCCCCGAAGAACGACAGCACGAACTTGAGCACGCCCATGACCACCAGCGACGCCATGCCCAGGTGCCAGGTGGCCTCCCCGGCGGCGGAGGCATCCATGCCGGCTTGCCGGTAGCCCGCGAAAGCCGGGCCCAGCACCAGCAGCGCCATGCCGATGGTGGTCGGCGCGTCGATCCCCAGCGGCATGGCCGTGACGTCGTGGCGGCCGGTGCGCGCGGCCAGGCGGCGGGCCATCCAGGTATAGGCGAGATTGCCCAGCAGCACGCCGAGTGCCGTGCCGGGGAACATGCGCCGGAACACCAGGTCGGCCGGCATGCCGAAGATGCCGATGAGCGCCGTGGCCAGGAAGGCCAGCAACGACAGGTTGTCGACAACCAGACCCAGGACGCCGTTGAGGTCGCCGCCGCCGAAGCGACGACGCGGTGCGGGGACCGCCGCCATCAGAACGACACGTCCGCGGGCTGGGTCACGCGCAGCACGGACTGGTCGCCCGTCTTCGCCTTCCATGCCGCGCGGATGGCGTCGACCGACGCCCGCGCCGCCGGCGTATCGGGATACAGCAGCACCACGATCTTCGAGCGGAGGCGCTCGGGCTGTGCCTGTTGCTTGCCCTGCCACTGGCCGTACGCGTCGACCACGGTGAGGCCGCTGGGAAAGCGCGGCGTCACGTCCTTGTCGAGGAAACCGCGCCACGCCGCTTCGTCCACGCCGTCGTGCGCATCCGCGCGGCCCAGCCCGAAGTAGAGCTCCGTGCGGACCCATCCACGGGTGGCATCCGGATGGGCCACATCGCCTTGCAGCGTTGCCGCGAAAGGTGCGGCCGGGCCGCGCTGCGCGGGGCCGGCACAGGCGGCCGTCACGAGCGAGACGGCGAGGAAAAGACCAGCGAACACCTTCATGGAAACCCCTTGCACGAGTATTTCGAAACGGACGTCCATACGGCTAGGCGTCCGACCTATTGACACAGCGTACACTGCAATGCAACAAATAGTGCAAGGTTCGCACGTTACTGCGGCCGCCGGAACCATCATGCTCCGCCATCGTCGCCCGTGTCGCCGCGGTGACCTCCCCGCGTGCCCGCCAGGATCATCCATGTACCCGTCCCGCCTCGCTTCCGCCGTCCTGCTCGGTCTTGCCGCCCTTCCCGCCGCCGCGCAGGAGGCCGACCGCAACGCCGCCTCCACGCTCGACCAGATCGTGGTCACGGGCACCCACGCCAAAGACCGCACGGTACTGGATTCGCCGGTACCGATCGACGTGCTCACGCCGGAGGACCTGCGCTCGGCCGGCGCCGTCAACGGCGAGCTCGGCCAGGCCCTGGCCACGCTGCTGCCTTCCTTCAATTTTCCCCGCCAGTCCAACTCGGGCGGTTCCGACCACGTGCGCGCCGCCCAGCTCCGCGGCATGAGCCCGGACCAGGTGTTGGTGCTGGTCAACGGCAAGCGCTTCCACACCTCCGCCCTGGTCAACAGCGACAGCAAGATCGGCCGCGGCACCACGCCGGTGGATTTCAACGCCATCCCGATCAGCGCGATCAAGCGCATCGAGGTGCTGCGCGACGGTGCCGGCGCGCAATACGGATCCGACGCCATCGCGGGCGTGGTCAACATCATCCTCGACGATGCCCCGGAGGGCGGCGAGGTGGACGCCACTTATGGCGCCTACCACACGAATTTCCGTCCCGGCGACCGCGAGATCACCGATGGCCAGAGCGGCTACGTCAGCGCCAAGGCGGGCGCGAAGCTGGGAGGCGACGGTGGCTTCGTGCGTGCCGGCATCGAGGGCAACAACCGCCAGCCGACCAACCGGGCCGGCCGTGACGACATCCCCTCCTGGGAGAACCCCTCGCCGGAAAACCTGGCCTTGCGCGGCAAGCGCAACTACGCCGCCGGCGACCCGCGCAACGAGAACTACAGCGGCTGGTTCAACGCCGAACTGCCGTTCGGCGACACCGTGCGCGGCTATGCCTTTGGCATGTATACCCAGCGCCGCACCGTCGGCGACAACTATTTCCGCTATCCCGACAGCGACGCGAACGTACCGGCGCTCTACCCGCAAGGCTATCGGCCCGAATCGCTCGGCTACAACCGCGACGTCAACCTGACCGCCGGCGCGCGCGGCCGCGCCGGCGAATGGGATATCGACGGCAGCCTGACCTGGGGTCGCAACACCTTCGACTACGACCTGCGCGACACCGTCAACGTGTCGCTGGGCGAGCAAAGCCCCACGCGCTTCGACATCGGTAAGTACGACAGCACGCAGGGCACCGCCAACCTCGACTTAAGCCGATCCGTGGAATGGGGCTCGAAGCTGTTCACGCTGGCAACGGGTGCGGAGTTCCGCCACGAGGGCTTCCGGACCTATGCGGGCGATCCGGCCTCCTATGCGGTGGGGCCGATCGTGGGCGCACCGACCGGCGCGCAGGCCGGTGGCGGCCTGACACCCCAGGACACGGCGGACCTGCATCGCAACATCGGCGCCGCCTATGTCGATCTCTCCGGCGACGTCACGGATCGCTTCTTCGCCGATGCCGCGGGGCGCTACGAGCACTACGACGACTTCGGCTCCGCGTGGACGGGCAAGCTCAGTGGCCGTTACGCCATCACCGACGCCATCGCCATCCGCGGCGCGGCATCGAACAACCTGCGCGCACCGTCGCTCAGCCAGGTCGGTTTCGAATCCACCTCCACGGGATACGGTGCCGATGGCACCCTCGTGCAGGGCCGCGTGCTCTCGGTCAACAATCCCATCGCGCGCGGGCTGGGCGCGCGCGACCTCAGGCCCGAGAAATCCCGCAACTACAGTCTCGGGCTCACCGCCCGCCTGGGCGAGCGCTTCGACGCCTCGCTGGATGTGTACCGCATCGATGTCGACCACCGTGTCACGTTGTCCGAAACCATCGCGCCGGACGGCCTGGAGAATTACATCGACGCACGCTTCGGCGTACCGGGTGTCCAAAGCGTGGCGTTCTTCACCAACGCCGTGGACACGCGCACCCGCGGCGCGGAGCTGGTCACCAACTACCGGCAACCGGCCTTCGGCGGCAACCTCACGCTCACCGCCACTTACAGTTACAACCGCACGTCGATCCGCCACGTCCGCGACACGCCACCGGAACTGGCCGCGCTCGGCGCGGATGCGGTGTTGTTCGGGCTGGAAGAACGCAACACGCTCACCGATGCCGCCCCGCGCCAGCGTGGCGCGTTCACCGCACGCTGGGACAACTCGCGCTGGTCGTTACTGGGCCGCGCCACACGCCAGGGCAGCACCACACGGGTGTTCGATTTCGGCGGCGGCTTCGTGCCGAAGCAGACCTATGCGGCACGCTGGCAGCTGGACGCGGAAGCCGAATGGCACGCCACCGATCGCCTTTCCCTCGCGCTGGGCGGGCAGAACATCACCAACCAGTACCCCGATCGCTCGATCCCCGACATCGCCTACGCCGGCAACTTCCCCTACGACGTGATCTCCCCGATCGGCTCGAACGGCGCGTACTGGTACGGACGGCTCCGCTACGCCTGGTAATCCCGCCACCCGGCGATGTGCGCTGCGTCCGCCGCCGAGGTCGCCCCGGTCCCGGTCCCGGTCCCGGTCCCGGTCGCGGTCGCGGTTACGGTTACGGTACAGGCCAATGTAGGAGCGGACGATGTCCGCGAACCCTCAACACTGCTAAAACGAACGATGCCGCGCCCCGCCCACGCCGGGCGTTTCCATATCTGCCGAACGAGGCGGTCCGATATCGCCCGGCGCGCCACGCAGGCACCTGGTTAGAACGCTCGCTCCTGCGGACGTAGCGCATCATTCGCGAAATGACGTGTCGAGGGTTCGCGGACATCGTCCGCTCCTACAACCGCCGGGCTGCTGGACCCTGGGAACGTTGGCCGACCCTTTGGCCTGCACAAAAAAAGAGCCCGGCTTTCGCCGGGCTCTTTCATGCTGCACTTACCGATCTTGCAACGATTACTGCTGAACCTGCAGTTCCGTGCGACGGTTGCGAGCGCGGCCTTCGGCCGTGTCGTTCGTGTCGATCGGGTTGCTTTCGCCGTGACCGATCGGACCTTCCAGACGATCCGCACCGATACCGTGCGAGGTCAGGTAGTCGAACACGATCTTGGCGCGACGCTCGGACAGGCCCTGGTTGTAAGCGTCCTTACCGACGCTATCCGTGTAACCAGCAACCGTGACCTTGACGGCCGGGTAACGCTGCAGGGTGTCGACAGCCTGGTCGAGAACGCCCAGCGAGTCGCTGGTCGGCTCCTGCAGGGTCGGTCCGATGTTCGTCTCGCCCTTCTTCGGACGGTCGAACTTGAAGTTGACACCACGCAGGTCGATGACGACCTTCTGCGGGCAACCATCCGGGCCGACGATCGTGCCAGCCGGGGTGGCCGGGCACTTGTCGTCGCAATCGTTCACGCCGTCGCCGTCGCTGTCGAGCGTCGAGCAATCCGGAGCGGCCGGAGCGACAGCAGCGACCGGAGCCGGAGCTGCCGGCGGCTCGCCGAAGCGCGAGACGATCGAGAAGCCGAGGAACCAGTCACCGTAGCCATTCTCGCTCTCGACGGTCTTGTCGTCCCAGTCGTAGCGGTAGCCGGCTTCGACGCGGAAGTCGGAGCTGTCGGTGATGGTCTTCGACACGCCGACGCCGAGCTCAGCAGCCGGGGACCAGCCGTTGTCGGACGGGTTGTGGTGGTACGAACCCATCACGCCAGCCAGCAGGTACGGACGCCAGCTGTCCCAGGCACCAGCGTAGAAGCGAGCTGCCACGCCGTAGCTGTTGTTCGACCAGTGGCCGTTACCGTCGTTGTCGCGCTTGGTGCGATCGGCAAAGATGTCGATCGACGCGTTGTTCGAAATGAACTTACCGAAGCCCAGGCCGTAGTAAACCTGACGGCTGTTGGTGTTGCGGTCGGTGTCGTTGTAGTAACCGCCCACCGTCGGTGCGATGTACCAGCGGCCGTCATAGCCGTTACCCGCGGTGTCAGCAGCGGATTCCTGCGCATGAACGGCACCCACGCCGCCCAGGGCCAAGCCGATCAGCAAAAACAAGCCCTTACGTTTCATCGGTGTCTCCTCATTATTGGTATTCGCTTCCGCGCTCCACCCCAAACGGAATCGCGCGTAAATCTAAAATCTAATCCGGGGACTTCAGCCGTCCCTCGCTTTTATATCCCTTCAACGGGCGGCGGCAGTTTAGCAAAAATCAAACAATTGAACACGTGCTAAAAACCGCCGTTCATACTTGAGTCACGGCTATTATCAAGCCGTGAAGAGCGTCATGAACTCGTGAATGGGCATCGCGTCGAGTTTTTCGGCCGACGAAGTGACCTCCAGAACCTTCTCAACCCGCTCTGCAGGCCACTCTGCGCGCAGGGCGGCCTCGAACTTGCGGAGCAGGACCGGGATGCCTTCGGCGCGGCGATTGCGATGACCGATGGGAAAGTCGATCGAAATCTTTTCGGTTTTTGAACCATCTTTGAAGAAAACCTGCACCGAATTGCCGATGTAGCGCTTCTCCGGGTCGAAGTAGTCGCGGGTGAACTGGGGGTTCTCCACCACCGTCATCTTGTCCCGGAGGGCGTCGATGCGCGGATCGGCCGCCACGGCGTCGTTGTAGTCGTCGGCGGTGAGGCGGCCGAAGATCAGCGGCACGGCCACCATGTACTGGATGCAGTGGTCGCGGTCGGCGTAGTTCGCCAGCGGGCCGGTCTTGTCGATGATGCGGACACCGGCTTCCTGCGTCTCGATCACGATTTTCTCGACCTCGTCCACGCGGGAGGCGACCTGCTCGTGCAGCGCCATGGCGCATTCCACCGCGGTCTGGGCGTGGAATTCGGCCGGGAAGCTGATCTTGAACAGCACGTTTTCCATCACGTAGCTGCCGAACGGACGTTCGAACTCAAACGCGTTGCCCTTGAAGGCCACGTCGTAGAAGCCCCAGGTCTTGGCTGTGAGCGCCGACGGATAACCCACCACGTTGCGGTAGACCGCGTTGATGGCGTGGGTGACGGCACGGCGGCAGGCGTCGCCCGCGGCCCAGCTCTTGCGCGGACCCGTGTTGGGCGCATGGCGATAGGTACGCAGGGCGCCGTTGTCGATCCAGCTGTGCGAGACCGCCGTCGTGATCTGCTCCTTGTCGCCACCGAGCATGGCCGTGGTGACCGCCGTGGACGCCAGCCGGACGAGGATCACGTGATCCTGACCGACGCGGTTGAAGCTGTTCTTCAGGGCATAGCAGCCCTGGATTTCATGGGCCTTGATCGCATAGCCCAGCACGTCGCGCACCGTCAGCGGCGCGCTGCCTTCCTTCACCGCCTTGCGCGAGAGGTAATCGGCCACGGAGAGGATGGCGCCCAGGTTGTCAGAGGGGTGGCCCCACTCGGCCGCCAGCCAGGTGTCGTTGAAATCCAGGTAGCGAATCTGCGTGCCGATGGCGAAGGCGGCCTGCACCGGGTCCAGTTCGTGCGCAGTGAACGGCACGCGGGAGCCACCGGGCATCACCGCGCCCGGCACCAGCGGCCCGAGGTGCTTGACGCAATCGGGGAATTTCATCGCCAGGGCCGAGCACGCCAGCGAATCCAGGAGCATGTAACGCGCGGTGTCGTAGGCCTCCTGCGAGTCGATCCGATAGTCGGCGACGTAGTTGGCGATGTCCACCAGCGGCTGGTCCGGATCGGGACGCGTGGCGGAACGGATGTCGTGTGCGCTCATGGATGTCACTCGCGGGGTTGGGATAGCCGGCGATTTTAACCGGTGACCCCGGGGCAATGTCTTGCCGCGGTGCATCCCAACCGCGCACAATGCGCCCTACTACCAACCCGAAGGGGAGTAGTTCCGCGAAGTCCCTCCGGGGTTTCGTGCGCGACGGTCGTCAATACGGGTGCCCCATGCATCCCGGTCGTCGCGGTGGCTTGCGCCAGGAACGAGACTTTTGTGGTGACCGCGGGCGCGCGTGCCCGTGGCCGCCGCATTCGATCTCACCACGCGCAAAGGCCGCCACCCATGGATTTCCTCACACCCGAATTCTTCTCCGGCCTTGCCGCCATCGTCCTGCTGGACCTCGTCCTGGCGGGGGACAACGCGATCGTGATCGCCCTGGCCGCACGCAACCTGCCCCGGGAATTGCAGAAAAAAGCGGTGTTCTGGGGCACGTTCGGGGCGATCGCCCTGCGCATCGTGCTGACCTTCGCGGTGATCTGGCTGCTCAAGCTGCCCGGTCTCATGCTGGTCGGCGGCGCCCTGCTCATCCCCATCGCCTGGAAACTGCTCAAGCACGACGACCACGATCCGAACATCGATGCCGCGTCGGGCTTCTGGCCGGCGATCCGCACCATCGTGGTGGCCGATGCGCTGATGGGCCTGGACAACGTGCTGGCAATCGCCGGCGCGGCCAAGGGCCACATGGGCCTGGTGGTCCTCGGGCTGGCCATCAGCGTGCCGTTGGTGGTGTGGGGCTCCACCCTCATCCTTAAACTGATCGAGCGCTTCCCTGCGGTCGTCTACATCGGTGCCGCGGCCATCGCCTGGACCGCGGCGCGCATGATCGCCCATGACGGCCTGGTGGCGCCCTGGTTCGATGCGCGGCCGTGGGCGCCTTGGGTCCTTGACGCGGTGCTCGTGCTGGGCATCTGCGGCGGTGGTTGGCTTTGGGGGCGTCGGGCGCGGGGATGATCAGCGTGAGTGGCTCGCCTTCGGCATCGCGTTGGGCCTTGGGTCGTGGAGCAAGAGCCGGCGGGTAGCCCCCTCGGGGCCACGCCTGCGGCGACCCGGAGGAAAGGCCGCTAGCGCGGCCGTGTATCTGGTTCGCGCACATCGTGCGCTCCTACGCGCGGCCGTTTATGGATTGCCCTACGGGGCGGGTCGGGCTTCGCACGGGGATTTTTGATTCGCCATCCATGGCTCAGCAAAAATCCCCGTGCGAAGCCCGACCCGCCGCCCGAAGGGCAATAAGAAAACGGCCGCGCCAGCGGCCCTTCCCTTTCGGGTCGCCGCAGGCGTGGCCGCGAGGGTGGCACCCGCCGGCTCTTGCTCCACGACCCAAGGCCCAACGCGATGCCGAAGGCGAGCCCTCCCCCAGCAAAAACACAAAAAAAGGCCGCCCGAAGGCGGCCCAGGATTCCCCCCGGCGAGGCGGACGGCGCAAGCCGACCGCCAACCGGCTGGTCAGAAGCGGAAACGGACGTAAGCGGCCGGTCCGTCGAGCTTCATGTCGAGATCCAGGTCGTAGCGACGCTTGTCCTGGTTGAGCTTGATGCGGGTGTAGGCGTATTCCGCACCGAAGCCCACGTTCTGCCACGGGAACCACTCGACGCCCAGCGCGGCGTCCCAGATGTGGCCGTAGACGCTGCCGCCGTTCTTCTTCACGCCCGAGGCATTGAAGTACATGCGCCACTGGTCGTTGAACGCGTGGCGCCAGCCGAGCTGCAGGTTGGGTGCCCAGGCGTTGACGTCGCTGGAAGCGCGGTCCGAGACGGTCTGGCCAAAGCCGGACGCCGTGCCGCTGATGCTGGCCTGGACCTTGTAGTAAGCCGCACCCAGGCCGACGCCGAACACGTCGTTGCCCGTGCCGAACCACCACTTGTAGGCAGCGCTGCCGAAGGTGAACTTCAGGTCACCCTTGACCCGCGCCGTAGCGTCGATCGGGTTGCCGAGGAAGTTGATCGAGGTATCGAGGCTCTTGGCGTGCGAGCGGTTCACTTCGTAGTAGTCGAAGGTGAAGCCCTGGTGCTCGCCGATCAGGAAGTCCAGACGTGCGCGCGGCACGGTCTTGTGCTTCTTGAAGTCGAGGTCGTCTTCCAGGTTGACGTCGCCGCTGGTATTGAGGATGCCGGTCTTCGCGCCGATCGTCGTGTCGTTGTTGGTGTAGTAACCGCCCAACCAGATGCTGACGTTGTCGAGGGCGGGAGACTGCGACTTCTTCTCGCTGCTGTCCTGCGCATGCGCGGCCGCGCCGAAGGCGGCGAGCGAAGCGATGGCAAGGCCTACAGTGAGCTTGCCGTAACGGAATTGACCTGTGCGCATGAACAAAACTCCCTGGAAATGTTTCAAAGTTGTTAGTACCCCCGTTTGAAATTTTAACAAACGCAAGTGTGTGCGTTTTGTGCACGGATACTGTTTTGCGTTTGAAACACCGGCGAAACGGCGTTGCAGGGCCCTTTTCCCTTTCGCAGGAACTCACGCCAAACGTGATGTGCGTCACAGGCTGACGTAACGTTTGCTTTACTTCGCTCCCCGAAGGGCGACTTCCTGCCTGGTGCAGTCGCCCCGATGGGGTCACGGTGCTGCGACCGCCCTTGCTCCCGTGGCCTGATCCGGGGATCATTCGAACGATCGTTTGAACCGGATATCGCCGTGTCCTACCCCCACCTGCTTGCCCCGCTGGACCTGGGCTTCACCACCCTGCGCAACCGTGTCCTGATGGGCTCGATGCACACGGGGCTGGAAGACAAGGCCGCCGACTACGACAAGCTGGCGGCCTTTTTCGCCGAGCGCGCGCGCGGCGGCGTGGGCCTGATCGTCACCGGCGGCATCGCACCCAACATCCAGGGCTGGCTGAAACCGATGTCGGGCACGATGTCGATGCCCTGGCACGTGGGTCGCCACCGCAAGGTCACTTCGGCCGTCCATGCCGAGGGCGGCAAGATCTGCATGCAGATCCTCCATGCCGGTCGTTATGCCTACCACCCCCTGTCGGTCGCCCCGTCCCGGATCAAGTCGCCGATCACGCCGTTCACGCCACGGGCGCTGGGCTCACGCGGCGTGGAGCGCAGCATCGACGCCTTCGTGCGCAGTGCGAAGCTGGCCCGGGACGCCGGCTACGACGGTGTCGAGGTGATGGGCTCGGAAGGCTACCTGATCAACCAGTTCCTCACCTCGCGTACCAATAAACGCGCCGACCGCTGGGGCGGCTCGGCTGCGAACCGCATGCGGTTCCCGATCGAGATCGTGCGGCGCATGCGCGAAGCGGTCGGCAAGGACTTCATCATCGTCTATCGCCTGTCGATGCTCGACCTCGTTGACGACGCGCAGCCGTGGGATGACATCGTCACCCTCGCCAAGGCGGTGGAAGCCGCCGGCGCAACGATCATCAACACGGGCATCGGCTGGCACGAGGCTCGCGTCCCTACCATCGTGACCAGTGTGCCGCGCGGCGCATTCCGCTGGGTGACCCGACGCATGAAGGGTGAGGTGGGGATACCGTTGGTAACCACCAATCGCATCAACATGCCCGACGTAGCCGAACGCATCCTGGCTGACGGCGATGCCGACATGGTCTCGATGGCCCGGCCGCTGCTCGCCGATCCGGAATGGGTCAACAAGGCCCGCGCGTCCCGGCCACAGGCGATCAACACTTGCATCGCCTGCAACCAGGCCTGCCTCGATCACGTCTTCGAGAATCGCCGGGCGTCGTGCCTGGTCAACCCTCGGGCGTGCCACGAAACGGAACTGACGATCACGCCGGCCGCCGTCGCGCGCCGTGTCGCCGTAGTCGGTGCGGGTCCCGCGGGCCTGGCCGCCGCGACCACCCTGGCCCAGCGCGGGCATGCCGTGACGCTGTTTGATCGTGCCCACGAGATCGGCGGCCAGTTCAACATGGCCAAGCGGATTCCGGGCAAGGAGGAATTCAGCGAAACGCTGCGCTACTTCGACCATCGCCTGGACGAGACCGGCGTGACCCGCCGGCTGGGCACCGATGCCGACGCGGACATGCTGGCGTCCGGCGGCTTCGACACCGTGATCCTCGCCACCGGCGTGCTGCCCCGGCCACTGTCGATCCCCGGTGCCGATCACCCCCGTGTGCTGAGCTATATCGACGTCCTCCACGGAAATGCGGCGGTGGGTGCCCGGGTCGCGGTCATCGGTGCCGGCGGCATCGGCTTCGACGTCGCCGAGTTCCTGACCGAGAGCGTCCCCTCGCCGACGACGGACATCGCACGCTGGACGCGCGAATGGGGCGTGGACATGACCATGGCCACGCCCGGCGGCCTGATGCCAGCGCAGCCGGAGAAACCCGAGCGTGAGGTGTGGTTATTGCAGCGAAGCGAGGGGCGACCCGGTGCGCGCCTCAACAAGACGTCCGGCTGGGTGCACCGCGCCACGCTGAAGAACAAGCGCGTGAAGATGATCGGCGGTGTGACCTACGAGCGCATCGACGATGCCGGCCTGCATGTGACCGTGGGGGGCGAGGCCCAAGTGCTGGCCGTGGACCATGTGGTCGTCTGCGCCGGGCAGGAGCCGAATCGCGCGCTGCATGCCGCCCTGGTCACGCGCGGCGTCGACGTACGACTGGTGGGTGGCGCGGATGTGGCCGCGGAGCTGGATGCGAAGCGGGCGATCGACCGCGCGACGAGGATGGCGGCGGGGATGTGAGTCAGGCTACGGCGTCAACGCGCCGCGGCATCCTGCTTCGCGCATATCGTGCGTTGGATGTGGCGGCTACGCCGCGGTGCCCCCATTCGCGCACATCGTGCGCTCCTACGACAGCCGCGTTGTAGGAGCGCACGATGTGCGCGAACAGAAAACGCCGCGGCGAAGCCGCCTCCGATAACGCACGATGTGCGCGAATGGAGGCACCGCGGCGAAGCCGCCTCACTACATCAACGCTTCTCGATTGGCGTATAGGTCTGGTCTTCCGGCCCGGTGTAGTTCGCGCTCGGGCGGATGATCTTGCCGTCCTGGCGCTGTTCGATCACGTGGGCGCTCCAGCCCGACGTGCGCGCAATGACGAACAGCGGCGTGAACATGGCGGTGGGAACGCCCATCATGTGGTAAGCCGACGCCGAGTACCAGTCGAGGTTGGGGAACATCTTCTTCAGTTCCCACATCAGCTTCTCGATCTTTTCCGACACCTCGAACAGGCGCGGGTTGCCGCCGTCGGTGCACAGCTTGCGCGCGATCTCCTTGATGATCTCGTTGCGCGGATCGGACACCGTGTACACCGGATGCCCGAAGCCGATGATGATTTCCTTGCGCTCGACGCGTGCGCGGATATCCGCTTCCGCCTCGGCGGCGTCGCGGTAGCGCGCGATGATTTCCATCGCCACCTCGTTGGCGCCGCCGTGCTTCGGCCCACGCAGCGCGCCGATGGCACCGGTGATAGCCGAGTACATGTCCGAGCCGGTGCCGGCGATGACGCGCGCGGCGAAGGTGCTGGCGTTGAACTCGTGCTCGGCGTACAGCACCAGCGAACGATCCAGTGCATGCGAATGCAGCTCGCTCGGCTTGCGCCCGTGCAGCAGGTGCAGGAAGTGGCCGGCGATCGACTCGTCGTCGGTCTCGGTCTCGATGCGCTTGCCGTTGTGGCTGAAGTGGTACCAGTACAGCAGGATGGAGCCGAAGCTGGCCATGAGCCGGTCGGCGATGTCGCGTGCGCCGGTGACGTTGTGGTCGTCCTTCTCCGGCAGCACCGTGCCCAGCACCGAGGCGCCGGTGCGCATCACATCCATCGGATGAGTGGCGGCCGGCAGCAGCTCCAAGGACGCCTTGACCGGTGCCGGCAGGCCGCGCAGGCGCTTCAGCTTGGCGCGATAGGCGTTCAGCTCCATCCAGTTCGGCAGCACGCCGTGCACGAGCAGGTAGGCCACTTCCTCGAACGAGCCCTTCGCGGCCAGGTCGTGGATGTCGTAGCCGCGGTAATGCAGGTCGTTGCCGCTGCGGCCGACCGTGCACAGCGCCGTGTTGCCGGCGGCGATGCCCGATAGCGCGACGGACTTCTTCGGCTTCGGGCCGGTCGTGGTTGCGGTGTCGCTCATGCGTGACTCTCCTTAACCCTGCTTAGAGAAAAGCGCGTCGAGGTGACGCTCGAATTCGTGGTAGCCGATGCGGTCGTAGAGCTCCTCGCGCGTCTGCATCGTGTCGATGACGTTGCGCTGGTGACCGTCGCGGCGGATGCTGGTGTAGACGTTTTCCGCCGCCTTGTTCATGGCGCGGAACGCGGAGAGGGGATACAGCACGATACCGACGCCGACGCTGCCCAGTTCCTCGGTGCTGAACAGCGGGGTCTGGCCGAACTCGGTGATGTTGGCCAGCACCGGCACCTTCACCGCGTCGACGAAGCGCTGGTAGGTCGGCAGGTCGTAGGCCGCCTCGGCGAAGATCGCATCGGCGCCCGCCTCGACACAGGCGATCGCCCGCTCGATGGCGGCATCCACACCCAGCACCGCGATGGCATCGGTGCGCGCGATGAGGAAGAAGTCCGGGTCGGTCTTCGCATCGGCCGCGGCCTTGACCCGGTCGGCCATCTCACCCGTGGTGACGATCTCCTTGCCGGGACGATGTCCGCAGCGCTTCGCGCCCACCTGGTCCTCGATGTGGCAGGCCGCGGCGCCGGCCTTGATCAGGCTCTTGACGGTGCGGGCGATATTGAACGCGCTGGGCCCGAAGCCGGTGTCGATGTCGACCATCAACGGCAGGTCGCAGACATCGGTGATGCGGCGCACGTCGACGAGCACGTCGTCCAGCGTGTTGATGCCCAGGTCGGGCAGGCCCAGCGAGCCGGCGGCCACGCCGCCGCCGGACAGGTAGATGGCCTGGAACCCGGCGCGCTTCGCCAGCAGCGCGTGGTTGGCGTTGATCGCGCCGATGACCTGCAGGGGCCGCTCGGCCGCAAGGGCGGCACGGAAACGGCCACCGGCCGAGGAAGGCTGCGCCATGGAATGCTCCGGGGTAAAGACGCGCATTTTAGCGCAGCCGCGTGAATAGGCCTTGCTGCGCCGCGGCGTACGCGTCTCCCTGGGGATTACCTGCCCTGCCCTGGGCGCGCCACGCCGTACATTTCCCAGGCGATCTTCTTCATCAGCGCCTGGCGGTCGTCGCCCTCGACATAGAGATCGAAGTGGGTCTTGCCGGGCAGGAAGCGGATATCGCTGCGGGCGTGCAGGCCATCCAGCGTCTCCTTGAGCAATTTCGCAGAGCCATCGAGGTAGAACGTATCCGCGGTACCCACGATCAGGTGGATCTTGCCGTCGAGGTCGGGCTTCAACGTGGGCCACTGCGTGCGCAGGCGCTGGGCGATGTCGTAATGATCACGCCAGTAGGCCACCACGTCCGGATCGATCGCGCCGGTGTCGCGGTTGAACATCGGCTGCGGACGCCCGTCCGTGCCCCGGGGCGAGAACACCCAATCGAACGAGGCCAGCTGCCCGCCGTAGGCACCCAGCACCCGCTCCAGACGGGCGAAGGTCTCGAACGTGGCGATCACCTTGCCGTCGTCGCGCACCAGGGGATAGGCCGTGCCGTCGGGCGCCTTGTAGGCGTTGGCGTGCGGCGCATAGAGGTCGATGTTGGTGAAGTTGTGGAAGTCGCTCGGGTCGGGCGAGGTGGACCACGTGCCGCCGAACACCTTCGGGTAACGCGTCTGCAGCCACAGCGTGGCCCAGCCGCCGGAGGAATGCCCGTTGAGGAACCGGCCGCCCACCTTCGCGTCCATCCGGTAGCGGCCTTCCAGCCAGGGGATGTACTCGGTGGTCAGGGCCTGGCCCCAGGGTCCGTTGTTCACCGAGTCGGCAAACTCATGCGTGCCGGTGGGGCCGGACTCGTCCAGCAGCACCCAGATCATCGGCGGCATCAGCCGGTTGGCCATGGCCGACCACAGCGAGGCGATCGTGCCCGCGTACTCGTCGAAGCCGCCGCCGAAGCCGTGGGTCACGTAGACGGTGGGATAGCGCGTGCTCGCCTTGGCGTCGTAACCCGGCGGCGTCAGTACCCAGGCGCGGATCGCCAGCGGGCGCCCGGCGAAGGCGGTCAGCGCGGCGCTGGGCATGATCTCGGCGTGCGCGTGCTTGCGCGCCTCGGGCAATGCATCGCGGACCGCCTGCGGTACCCGCGGCGAGAGCAACCAGGGATCTTTCGCCGGAACGGTCTTGTCCAGCACCAGGGTGGGCACGGTGCCGCCCGGGGCCAGCTTCACCGCCGTCACCGCGCTGAGCAGATCGCCCGCGCCACGGCCGTGGTAGTTGTAGTCGTGGCCGACATCCAGCACGGCCTGGACCAGGTAATCGCCCGGCGGCAGTGCGGAGAACCCGGCGGGGAACGCTTCGCCGTCGGTATCGATGTCGACCGTCTGGCCGCCGCCGATCCAGGTCACGTCGCGGGCGGCCACGGAGACCGCGGTCGGCCGGAACGGGTTGGTGTCGACGGCCTCGGGCTTGCCGTCCTTCGCGGCCGGGGCCGGCATGGCGAACAGGAGCAGGCGGCCCGACGTGCCCGGGCTGGCGGCGGGCAAACCCACCCGGACGATGCGATGGACCGCTGGCGCCTCGTCCGCATGGACGGCATCGAAGCCACCCGCGAGCAGGGCCAGCGCGAGAACCGCGCGGAACGGTGAACCGATGGACATGCGTTTCCCCTTATCGGCCGCGACGCGCGGCGTGGCAACATGCCGATCCTGCCACGATACGCGAGGTGAACCGAGTGCCATTGGATTGGATCAGCACACACGCCCTGTCGATCTGGGCCCTGCTACTGGCGGTGGCCCTGGTCGGCTCGGACGTGGCCTGGCGACGCGCCGTGCGCCGACGTGAAGGCCTCGACCCGGCCGCACGCGCCTTTCTCCGGCCGACCACTGCGCTGGTCGTGGTGGTGACCATGCTGCTGGTCGCCACGGTGATCGCGGTGGAAGTGCGCGAGCAGGCCGGGTTGACGGTGTTCGACGCCGGACTGGCGGCGGACCTGCGGGCCAACTTGCCCCTGCCCATGCTGCGGGTCATCGCGTGGGTGACGCACAGCGGCGACCCGGTCGTGGTGGGCGCGGCCACCGGCGTGGTCTTCCTGACCCTGCTGCTGCGCCGTCATTTCCGCCTCGCCGCGACCTGGATCGTCACGCTGGTCGGCACCGCCCTGATCAACAGCGCTCTCAAGGCGTGGTTCCATCGCGAGCGCCCCCTGCACGACCACGGCTTCATCGTCGAGCGCAGCTACAGCTTTCCCAGCGGGCATGCCTCCGGCTCGATGGTCTTCTACGGCATGCTTGCCTACGTGTTGCTGGTGCTGTGCCCGCCACGCTGGCATCGCGCCATTGTGATCGGCGCGGTCACCATGATCACCGTCGTCGGCATCAGTCGCATCCTGCTCCAGGTGCATTATTTCAGCGACGTGATGGCCGGCTACGCCACGGGCCTGGCCTGGGTGACCCTCTGCGTGGGCAGCGCCGAATACCTGCGCCTCCGCGAAGGCCGCCGTGCCACCACGTAAATTCATGCGACCGTGACGAGGCGAGTGCTTCGATCCTCGCCCATGCCCACCCCACTCGCTTTTGCCATCGTCATGAACGCCGGCTCCGGCCGCCAGGACGCGGACGCCGCGCGCGACGAGATCGCCTCGATCCTGGAGGCCGCCGGTCGCCCCCATGCGTTTTTCCTGATCGACGACGGGCATCCGATCGAGCAAGCGGTCCGCGAGGCGACCGCCTATGCAAAAGAGCACGAGGGCGCCATCGTGGCGGCGGGAGGCGACGGCACCATCAACTGCGTCGCGCAGACCGCCTGGCGCGAGCAACTGACCATGGGCATCCTGCCGCAGGGCACGTTCAACTTCACCGGGCGCACGCACGGCATTCCCACCGACACGCGTGGCGCCGCCGAGGCCCTGGTGCGGTCGACGCCGATCGACGCGCAGATCGGCATGGTCAACGACCGGATGTTCATGGTCAACGCCAGCCTGGGTCTCTACCCGCAGGTGCTGGAGGATCGCGAAACCTGGAAGCAGCGCTTCGGCCGTCACCGCATCGTGGCATTGTGGTCGGGCCTGGCCACGCTGATGCGCGACTACCGGCCACTGCGTATCGAGGTCACCGACGGATCGCAGGCGCGCCAGCTGCGCACGCCCACGTTGTTCGTCGGCAACAACGCCCTGCAGCTGGAAAAGATCGGCCTGGACGAGGCTGCCGACGTGCATCGCAACGACGGCACGCTGGCCGGGCTGGTCCTCAAGCCGATCGGCAAGCTGACCATGCTGCGGCTGATCCTCAGCGGTGCGCTGGGCAAGCTGGGCGAAGCCGAGCATGTGGTGAGCTTTCCGTTCCGCGAGATCACAGTGACGCCGCGGCGCCGGCACACGAAGATCAAGGTGGCGATCGACGGCGAGATCGTCTGGCTCGCCCCACCCATCGTGTTCCGCGCCGCGCCGCGTCCCCTCGTGCTTCTCACCGACGGTGAGCGCCAGCCCGGGGAGGATCCGGGTTGAGCCTGCTGGTACAGATTTCCGATACCCATTTCGGCACCGAGCGCCCGCCCGTGGTCGCCGCCCTGGGCGAACTGATCGCCTCGTTGCGACCCGACCTCGTCATCCTCTCCGGCGATGTGACGCAGCGCGCACGGCGCAGCCAGTTCGACGCGGCGCGGCGCTTCATCGATGCGTGCGGCCGCCCGGTCCTGGCCATTCCGGGCAACCACGACGTGCCACTGTTGAACGTGTTCGCGCGTGCGTTCGATCCGTTCGGTGGCTACCGTCGTGCGTTCGGTCACGACCTGGAACCGGTGCACGCCAGCGACGACGTGCTGGTGATCGGCGTGAACACCGTGCGTGCCGCACGGCACAAGAACGGCGAGGTGTCCGACGCGCAGATCGAGCGGGTCGGCCGACGGTTGCGCGAGGCCACCCCGGGGCAATTACGTATCGTCGTCACTCATCAACCCGTGCACGTCATCCGCGAATCGGACGTGGCCAACCTGCTGATCAACCACGAGCGCGCGATCACCGCCTGGGCCGCGGCGGGTGCGGATCTCGTCCTGGGCGGCCATATCCACCTGCCCTACGTCAGGCCGCTGAACACGGAAAAACGTGCCCTGGCCAGCGAACTGTGGTCCGTGCAGGCCGGTACGGCGCTGTCCACGCGCATCCGTGACGGCATCAGCAACTCGTTCAACGTCATCCACCACGATCCCGCGAACGACCCGGGCAGCTGCGTGGTGGAGCACTGGGATTACAACGAGGCCAACGGCCGGTTCGACCCCGGTGGCAAGACCACCATTCCGCTGCACCGCTGACCGTCACACGTAGTGCATCTTCCGTGCGACGCCGCCATCCACCGTGATGTTCTCACCGGTGATGAAGCCGGCTTGCGACGACAGCAGGAACACGGCCAGTGCACCGATATCCGGTGGCAGGCCGGCGCGCCCGACGGGATGCTGCGCATGATCCGCTGCGGATAACCGCGCCTTGCGGCGCAGGCCCGGCTTTTTCCACGCGTCCACGACCACCCAGCCGGGGTTGATCGCGTTCACGCGCACCGGCCCCGCGCTGATCGCCAGCGCATGAGTAAAGGCGACGATGCCGCCCTTGCTGGCGGCATAGGCCTCCGTGTCCGGCTCCGACTGATGCGCGCGCGACGATGCGATGTTGACGATCGCGCCGTTGCTGCGCGTGAGCGCCGGCAACGCATGCTTGCTGCACAGGAAGGTACCGCCCAGGTTGGTATCGATGCGGCGTTTCCATTCGCTCCAGTCAAGCTTGTGCAGCGGACCGCTGGTGGGATCGGCGATGCCCGCGTTGTTGACCAGGCCGTCAATGCGCCCGAAGCGCTTGAGCGCCGCGGCCACGAAGCGTTTCACGCTGGCTTCCTTCGACACGTCCAGCACCAGGAAGGCGGCACGCTCGGCGGCGTCCCATTCCTCCAGGCAGGCCCTTCCCGCGTCGGC
The DNA here is from genome assembly GCF_030209605.1 of Luteibacter sp. ME-Dv--P-043b. Lineage (NCBI taxonomy): Bacteria > Pseudomonadati > Pseudomonadota > Gammaproteobacteria > Lysobacterales > Rhodanobacteraceae > Luteibacter > Luteibacter sp. ME-Dv--P-043b. Next base: position 53,535 of record NZ_JARVRT010000033.1, on the reverse strand, counting down.
ATCCAGGTCGCCGATGAGCACCGATCCACCGACGTCCAGCACGGCCTCGGCGATGCCCTTGCCGATGCCCTGCGCGCCGCCGGTCACCAGCACCACCTTGCCGGGCCACTCGCCGGTGCCCGTCGACGGAAGGGGTGCCGCCTTGTTCGCTGCCGCCATGGGTCGTGTCTCCTGCCGGAAGGCCTCGATGCTCCGCGCGACGCCGTGCAGGGAACGTCACGCGGCGCGGTAATAGTCCACGGGACGATAGCCGCGTGCGTACAGGCCGAACGCCAGCGCGGCGACGGCAGCAAAGGCGGCGAAGAAGAACATCTGGAACGCGGTAGCCCCCATGCCCGTGCCCGCGATGCCCGCCAGCACGGCCTCGTTGCGCACACCTGCGTTGGCCAGCAGCACCCAGAGGTTGCCGACGGTGACGCTCAACGTCCAGAAGCTCATCAGCGTGCCCTTCATCGACGGCGGTGCCTGGCTGTAGGCAAATTCCAGGCCGGTCGCCGAGACCAGCACCTCGCCCATGGTCAGCAACACGTACGGCAGCACCTGCCATGCGATCGACAGCGCGTCGCCACCGTCCAACGCCATTTGCAACACGCCGACCACTACCCAGGCCAGCGCGGAAAACACGATGCCCGCCGTCATGCGACGCAGGGCCGTGGGCTCGATGCCGGCCTTGCGCAGCAGCGGAAAGAGCACGAGGTTGTTGAAGGGGATCAGCAGCAGCACCAGCAGCGGATTGATCGCCTGCATCTGCGCGGGGTGCAGCCAGTCGGGCGCACGCATCGCGCCAGCCTGGAGCACCCAGGTCGAGGCTTTTTGGTCAAACAGGGACCAGAACGGCGTAACCAGGGCGAACACCACCAGCACGCGCAGCACCACCGCCACGCCGTCGATCGCCTCGTCGGGGTGAGCACCGCGCGCCCGCTCCAGCTGCATGCGCGTACCGATGCCACCCCCGACCAGGATCGCCACGAGCCCGAGGCACAGCGCCGCGACGATGCCGAGCACCGGCGTGGTCGCCAGTGCCGCCAGCGCCAGCATAACAGACCCCGCGGCGACCCATAAACCCGGCCGGCCCTGCCCTTCGCGACGGGTGAGCAACGCGGTGCGCACCACCTTCATGAAACCGTGGGGATCGTTCCCCGCGGGTGGTGCCATCACGTAGTGACGCCGACCGCACCAGAACACCACGGTGGCAACGAACATCAACGCACCGGGAATGCCAAACGCCACGGCTGCGCCGTAATGGCGCAGGAAGAAGGGCATAGACACCGATGCGAGAAACGAACCGACGTTGATGATCCAGTAGAACGCATCGAACACGACCTTCGCCAGGCGTCGGTTCCCCTCGTCGAACTGGTCGCCGACGAACGCCGCGACGCAGGGCTTGATCCCGCCCGCGCCCAGGGCGATCAACGCAAGGCCGGTGTAGAAGCCTGCCACGCTGTGCTCGAACATGGCCAGGCAGAGGTGCCCCAGGCAGTAGACCAGGCTGAGCCACAGCACGGTGCGGTACTTGCCGAACCAGCGGTCGGCCAGCCAGCCGCCCAGCAGCGGAAAGAAATACACGCCGATGACGAAGGTATGGAACACGTCCTTGGCCGCCCCCGCACGCTCCGCCTCCGGCAGGTACAGCAGCAGCGAAGTGATCAGGAACGGCGTCAGGATGTTGCGCATGCCGTAGAAGCTGAAGCGCTCGCACCCCTCGTTACCGATGATGTAGGCGATCTGCCGCGGCATGCACTCCGGCGGGCTGGCGGCATCGGCGATGGGCGTCATGGGCGTTTCCGCGGCTTACGAAGAAGCGCTGGATGCTAAACGAAACGCTCAGGCGCCCCGCGTTACGCTAGGTCATTCGACAGCCCAAGGAGCGACCATGCACGCGATCCCCACCGGCCTCATCGGCTACGGCACCGCAGGCGCCTTCTTCCATGCACCACTGATCGCCGCTGCGGAGGGCCTGCACCTTGCCGCCATCGGCAGCCGCCGCGCCGACCAGATCGCCCGTGACTTTCCCGAGGCCAAGGCCTACGAAAATCCTCATGATTTGCTGGCCGACCCCTCGCTCGAACTGATCGTCATCGCCTCGCCGAACGAAAGCCACGCCCCGCTGGCACGTGCCGCGCTGGAAGCCGGCAAGCACGTCGTGGTCGACAAGCCGTTCACCCTGGACACGGCGGAAGCCGACGCGCTCATCGAACTGGCCGACCGGGTGGAGCGCCGCCTTTCGGTTTTCCAGAACCGTCGCTGGGACAACGATTTCCTGACGGTACGCCGCCTGATCGAAGACGGCCGACTGGGCGAAGTCGTCTACTTCGAAACCCACTTCGATCGCTTCCGGCCCGAGATCAAGCCGGGCTGGCGGGAAACCGACGTTGCCGGGTCGGGCGTGCTGTACGACCTCGGCGCGCACCTGATCGACCAGGCCCTGGTGTTGTTCGGCCTGCCCCGCGCGATCACCGCGGATGTCATGCGCCAGCGCGCGGCCGCCAAAACCGATGACTACTTCCACCTGGTGCTGGATTACGGTCACCGCCGCGCGGTGCTGCACGCGTCGGCACTGGTCCGCGATCCGGGGCCGCGTTACCTGGTGCACGGCGATGGCGGCAGCTTCGTCAAGTACGGCATCGACGGGCAGGAGGCCGCCCTGCGCGAAGGTCGCCGTCCGGGCAGCGAGCACTGGGGCGACGACGATCCCACGCTGTTCGGTCGCTTCACCGATGCCGATGGCAGCACCACGGTCATCGACACCCTGCCTGGCCGCTACACCGCGTACTACGACGGCGTCGCGGCGGCCATCCGCGGGGCATCGGCGGTACCCGTGGACCCGCGCGAATCGCGCGACGTCATCCGCGTGATCGAGGCGGCGCAGGTGAGCGCACGCGAACGACGCACGGTGGTGCTATAGGGCATCGCCGGTGGCCACGCCACGGGAGCGGTCGCTGACCCAGCCGCTCCATGACGGTGCATACAGGCGCGAACCGCACAGGCCCGCGTGCTCCATGGCGAGCAGGTTGTGGCACGCGGTGACGCCGGATCCGCACATGTGCACCACATCGTCCGCGGGGTGCGGACCGATCACACCCTCGAACGCCCGACGCAGGCTCTCGGGGGAATGGAACGTGCCATCGGCGTCGAGGTTGTCCGCGAACGGGCGGTTGCGCGCACCGGGCACGTGCCCGGCCACCGGGTCCAACGGCTCGACCTCGCCGCGATAACGCGGCGTGGCACGCGCATCCAGCAGGACCAGCCGTCCCGACGCCACACCCTCGGCCAGGGCGTCGGCATCCACCGTGCCGGCTTCGTCGAAGGCCACATGCACAGCCGTCGCCTCGCGCTGCGGCACCTCGGCATCCACGGGCAACCCGGCCCGCGTCCAGGCGGCCCAGCCGCCATCTAGCACGGCCACGTTGTCTAGGCCGGCCAGCCGCGCCAGCCACCAGAAGCGCGCGGCTGCCAGGGCCCCGCCGGCCGCATCGTAGACGACCACCTGCAGGTCCGGCCGCCAGCCCGAGCGCGCCAGCCAGCCCTGGAAGCGCTCGGGCGAGGGCAACGGATGGCGACCGCGGCCGTTCGCGGGCGTCGCCATGTCGGCCAGGTCGCGGTCGAGATCGGCACGCACGGCGCCGCGGACATGCGCCCGTGCATAGTCCGCGTCGCCCTGGTCGGGGTGGGCGAGGTCGAAACGGGCATCGACGAACAGCACGTCGTGCGCGGAGAGGTGGGCGGCGGTGCCGGCATCGACGAGCGTGCGCGAGATCAGCATGGGTGGTGTCCCATCCGTTTCAGCAGGTTGAGGAGGATGGCCGCCGTGACGCCCCAGATGCGGTAGCCGGCATGCAGGAATTCGACCATGTCACGACGATGGCCGCGGAACTCCATGGTGTAGCGACGCAGGTTGTCCGGCTCGAGGAAGAACGCGAACGGCACCTCGAACACCTCGGCCACTTCGCCGGGATCCGGCCGGAGCACGGCATCGGCGTCGATGCGCGCGACCACCGGCGTGACCGAGTAGCCGCTGATCGTCTCGAACGCGTCCAGGAAGCCCAGCGGCGTGACCTTGCGCGCGTCCAGCCCGATTTCCTCGTGGCTCTCGCGCAGCGCGGTGGCGACCGCGTCCCGGTCGACGTCTTCCACCCGCCCGCCGGGAAACGCGACCTGCCCCGCGTGCTGTTGCAACGTGTCCGTACGGACCGTGAGCACGACGTTCTGCTCGCGATCGTCGCGGATGCCGATCAGCACGGCAGCCGCACGGCGCGGACCGTCGCCGATCAGTTCAGCCATGTCGTGGTGGTTCCAGCCGCGCGGGCCGGGCGGTGCGTCCAGCGGCAACAACGCGCCACGCAAACGGGCCAGGAGGTCTTCCATTACCCGGCCTGCCGGGTCGGGAGGACCTCGTCCATCAGCCAGCGCTTGCGGTCGTCGTCCAGCGACGACCAGCAGGCGATCTCGTCGCCCGTGCGCAGGCAACCCACGCACAGGCCGCGCGCGTCGAGGCGGCACACGCCGGTGCACGGGGTAAGGGGGAGCGAGGAGGAAGGGACCGGGGACATACCGTCGGCCATTCTAGCGCGACCCTCAGGGCTTGACGTCGATCAGCTCGAGGTCGAACACCAGCGCCTCGTTGGGGCCGATGCGGGGCAGTTCGCCGCGCTCGCCATACGCCAGCGCGGGCGGAATCACGACCTTCCACTTGTCGCCCACGCGCATGCGCGGGATCACGTCCTGCCAGCCAGGAATCACCCGGTTGACCGTGAAGGTCACGGGCTTGCCGTGCGCGTAGGAACTATCGAACTCGGTGCCGTCGATCAACGCACCGCGGTAATTGACCACCACGGTGCTGGTGACGCTCGCCTGCGCGCCGCGGCCCTTGTTGAGCACGGCGTACTGGATACCGGAAGGCAGCGTGGTGACGCCCGGTCGGACCCGGTTGCGGGCGAGGAAATCGCTGCTGCGCTTGGCGTTGGCGGCGGCGACACGGCGGAACTCCACCACGGAATCGCGCTGCACCTTGGCGTCGAAGTTCACCAACTGCTGCTGCATGACATCGATGGGCACGCCCGGCGCGCGCTTGGCGTAGCCGTCCTGGAGCGCCCTGACCAGCACCGCGATGTCGACATCGGGCTGGGCGCTGTTGGCGAACTGGGTGCCGATCTGGTAACCGATGGCGTACGACAGCCGGGTCTTGTCGATGGCCGGTGCGGCGGAAGCGTTTGCCGTGGCCGGCCCCTGGGCCAACGCCGGGATGGCGGGCAGGCACAGCAAGGCGGCGATCGTGACCAGCAAACGCGAGGATGGCATCCCGTTCTCCAAGAACCCGGAACCCTGGGCGTGCGTGGAGGATAATCCATCGGCCGCTGCCCCGTCCGTACACCCTCAGACGCCGCGGAAGGGGTAAAGGTTCCCCTGCTACCATCCGCCGCCTTGCCCCACCGCCAGGAGCCTCCATGGCCTTTCGTACCCTCGTCACCGCCGATCGCGGCGCCGTCCGTCACATCACCGTCAACCGCCCCGACAAGCTCAACGCGCTCAACTGCGAGACCATCGGCGAGCTGACCCTGGCCTTCCGGCAGGCCGCGCAGGACGACGCCATCCGCGTCGTGGTGCTGGCTGGTGCGGGTGAGAAGGCATTCGTCGCCGGCGCGGACATTTCCGAAATGTCCGACTGGTCGCCCGTGAAGGCGCAGGCCGCGTCACGCGCCGGGCAGGACCTGATGCTGACGGTAGAGCGCCTGGGCAAGCCCGTGATCGCGAAGATCCAGGGCTACACCCTGGGTGGCGGGATGGAGCTGGCCATGGCGTGCCATCTTCGCGTAGCCAGCGAAAAGGCACGCTTCGGCCAGCCGGAGATCGGCCTGGGTCTGATTCCCGGTTTCGGCGGCACGCAGCGCCTGACCCGTCTCGCCGGTCGGGGCCTGGCACTGGAGTTGTGCCTGCTGGGCCAGCAAATCGATTCGGCCCGCGCCGAGCGCACCGGCTTGGTCACCCGCGTGGTGGCGGCCGACGAACTGGACGCCGCCGTGGATAACCTGGCCGACCAGCTGGCGGCCGCGGCACCGCTGGCCCTCAAGGGCATCCTGGAGGCCGTGATCGAAGGCGGCGAATGCGCGATCGACCAGGGCCTGGCCTTCGAGACACAGGGCTTCGCCATCGCGTTCTCCACCGAGGACATGCGTGAAGGCACCGGCGCGTTCCTGGAACGGCGCAAGCCGGTGTTCAAGGGCGCCTGATACGGCGCCCGTGGTGCGTCAGTCGTGGCCGCCGGCGTATTTCTTCTCGCCCGCGGTCACGCGCACGTCCAGCCGGTTTTCCGGCGGCGCCAGCGGGCACGTGGCATACGGCGTGAACGCGCACGGCGGGTTGCGCGCCTCGTTGAAATCCAGCACCAGCTTGCCGTCCTTGGCCAGCGGCGTATCCAGGAAGCGCGCCGCGCCGTAGGTTTCCTTGCCGCTGGTACGGTCGGCGAAGACGAAGAACAGCGAATCGGGTTCTTCCTGGATGGGGTAGAGCTCGAAGGTGTGGCCATCGCGCGTGAACACCGCCTTGCCCGGCACCTTCTCCTTGTCGATCGTGCCGAGCACCGAGCCGATTTCCAGCTCGTGCGGCGGATCGAACGGCACCCAGCGGGCTTCCACGCGCCACGTCGGATCGACGGTGAAGTAATCCAGGCCAGCAAAGTGCGTGCGCGTGGCGGCGTTGTCGTCCTTCACGCGCAGGGCTTTCTTGCCGTCGCGGGCGATGACGAAGAAACGGGCCGAGCCGAAGCGGACTTCCGTGGGCTTGCCGCCGGCGCCGCCATCGTCGACGAGCGTGGCGCGCTGCACCTCGCGACCGTCGACCAGCGCACCGCTGCCGGGCGCCAGCTCGATGGTGACCGCCCCGCCGTCGTCCAGCGTGACGACACCCAGGTGGGCGGGGCCGGCCTTGAGGACGATATCGTTGTCGGCGGCGCTGCCGATGCGATTGGCACCGGGCTGCAACCAGTCCAGCCCGACCAGGCTGAGCCAGCCGTCCGGCGCCTTCAGTGCGTCGATGCGTGCGGCACGCACCTTCTCGATGGCGGCGGTGTAGGCGTCGCCGGCAATGGCGTTGCCGGTGGTGACCGCGACGACGGAGGCGAAGGCAAGCGAACGGATCATGGCGAAACCCCGGTTTGGACGTCTATCCGTCCAGCATACATCGATTCATCGACCGCGCAGGAACAGCCGGTCCAGCTCGCCCAGCGACAGCTGCACCCAGGTGGGACGGCCATGGTTGCACTGGGCGGAGCGCTCGGTGGCTTCCATCTCGCGCAGCAGCGCGTTCATTTCGGGCAGGCCCAGGCGCCGGCCGGCACGCACGGAGCCATGGCAGGCCATGGTGGAGAGCAGTTCGTTTTCCAGTTCTTCCAGCCGGCGCGAGCTGCCGTGCTGGGCCAGTTCGGCCAGCACGTCGCGGGTGAGCTGGGCCACATCGGCGCTTTCCAGCAACGACGGCACGCGCCGCACGACCACGCCCGAAGGACCGCTGCGCGACAGCTCCAGGCCCCAGTCGGCGAGCGCCTCGGCATGCTCTTCCGCGGCGGCGGCCTCGCGCGCGCTGACCGCGATCGACAGCGGCACCAGCAGCATCTGCGAGCGCAGGCTGGAGGTGACGCGGCCGTTCTTCAGCTTTTCGTAGGTGATCCGCTCGTGCGCGGCGTGCATGTCGACCAGCACCATGCCGTGTTCGTTCTCGGCCAGCACGTAGATGCTCTTCAGCTGCGCGATGGCGTAGCCCAGCGGGGGGATGCCACCCTCCGTATCCGGTTCGTCGCCGGCGGCCGGCGGCGTCCAGGAAGTCGACGGCCGCGGCGTCGACAGGGACGTCGTGGCGCCGAACAGGGTCTTGTAGTCGGCCAGGGGCTCGTCGCGCACGCCCAGGCCCAGTCGCGACTGGCTGCCTGCCTGCGGCCAGGCGGGCATCGATGCCATGCGCGATCCCGCGCCACCGCCCGCAAATGCCCCCGGCGCTGTCCCCTGCCCCGCGTCGGTGCCGCCGGCCATGCCTGACGGCGCATCGGTCGAGGGCGCTGCGCCGATGCCGGCACGCGTCTGCGCCAGTGCCTCGTGCAGCGTGCGGAACAGGAAATCGTGGATCAGCCGCTGCTCGCGGAAGCGCACTTCGCTCTTCGCCGGGTGCACGTTCACGTCCACGCCGACCGGATCGAGCGCTAGGAACAGCACGAACACCGGATGGCGACCGTGGAACAGCACGTCCGCATACGCCTGGCGCACGGCGTGGGCGACGATGCGGTCGCGGACCAGCCGACCGTTGACGTAGAAATATTGCTGGTCGGCCTGCGAGCGTGACGCGGTAGGCAGGCCGACCCAGCCGGACAGGCTCAGGCCCGCGGCCTCGTGGTCCACGCGCAGGGCCTGGCCGGGAAACTCGGGGCCGAGCACTTCGGCCACGCGCGCCAGCGCCGCGTGTTCGTCGCGTGCCGGCTTGAGCAGGCGCACCGGCTTGCCGTTGTGCGAGAGCCGGATATCGACACCCTCGCGGGCCAGCGCCAGCGATTTCAGCAGGTCGTCGATGTGCGCGAACTCGGTGCGCTCGGCGCGGAGGAACTTGCGCCGGGCCGGCACGTTGTAGAACAGGTCGCGCACCTCGATGGTGGTGCCCGGCGGATGCTGCGCGGGCCGCGCATCCTGCAGGCGACCGCCGTCCACGTCGATGCGCCAGGCGGCGTCCTGCCCCGCATGCCGCGAGGTGAGCGAGAAGCGCGCCACGGACGAGACGGAGGCCAGCGCCTCGCCACGAAAGCCCATGCTGGCCACGCGCTCCAGGTCGTCGAAGCTGCCGATCTTGCTGGTGGCATGCGAGGCGACGGCCAGGGCCAGTTCGTCACGCGGAATGCCGCCGCCGTCGTCGCGCACGCGAATCAGCCGGGAGCCGCCCTGCTCGATGTCGACCTCGATCCGGCGCGCACCGGCATCGATGCTGTTCTCGACGAGTTCCTTGACTACCGAGGCGGGTCGCTCGATGACTTCGCCGGCCGCGATCTGGTTGATCAGCTCGGGCGGCAGGGGGCGGATGGGCATGGATGACAACCTGACTGCGTTCAGGTTGAAAGCATAGCCCAAGGGCGCGGCGTCAGCTCGCGGGAATGACCATGACCGAGCCGACGCGGACGTTGTTGTCGTTCATCTTGTTGGCGATCTTGAGTGCGCCGACGGATACGCCGTACTGCTGGGCGATGCCGGTCAGGGTCTCGCCGCGGTTGACGCGGTGGAGGTCGCGCACGTTCTCGTCGGCACGACCCGACCGCGTTTCGACGCGATTCCGTGCGGGCGACGGGGAGGCCTCGGCCTTGGCAAGGGCCTTACGGCCGGGCGTCGCCACGCGCGAAGCCGCCTTGACGGCATCGGAGGCCACCGCACCGGCGTCGGACGCCACGGCAGGCGCCGCGGGTGCGGACGCGGCCGTCGCGGCCAGCGAGGTGCCGTTGCGCCGCGCGGCCTGCGCCGCGAACCAGGTGCCCGGCGGCGGCATGGATTCGAAATAATTGCGCACGCCACCGAGCACGGCGGTAGCCAGCTCGCGGCGATGGCCGTCGTCACGCAGGCGGCGTTCTTCTTCCGGGTTGGTGATGAAGGCCGTTTCCACGAGGATGGACGGCACGTCCGGCGAACGCAGCACCACGAAGTTGGCGCGCTCCACGTAGCCGCGGTGCGTCGGACCCAGGCGACCCAGCGCCTTGAGCACGTTGCCAGCGATGGATTCGCTGGCCTGCATGGCGTAGCCCTGCTGGAGGTCCAGCAACACCGCCGCCAGCGAGTCGTCCTTGTCGTCCAGCGACACGCCGCCGACCAGGTCGGCGCGGTTTTCGCGATCGGCCAGCCAGCGCGAGGCTTCGGACGTCTTGCCGCGCGGCGACAGCACCCAGACCGACGAGCCCTTCGCGTCGCCGTTCTTGAACGCATCCGCGTGGATCGACACGAACATGTCGGCGTTGTGCTCGCGGGCGATCTCGTAGCGGCGCTTCAACGGGATGAAGTAGTCGCCGTTGCGGGTCAGCACGGCCTGCATGCCGGGCTGGCGGTTGATCTGGTCGGCCAGCTCGCGCGCCACCTGCAGGGTGACATCTTTTTCGCGCAAGCCGGTGGCGCCGCGGGCGCCCGGATCCTCGCCACCGTGGCCGGCATCGATGGCCACGACCACCTTGCGCTCGCCACCGAGCATCGGCGGCGAACCCGCCGGAATCGTCTTGCCCGCCTTGCCGCGCCTGCCGCGCAGGGGAGCCACAGCGGGCGCCTCGGTGGGGGATTCGGCGATAGCCGTGGCGAGCGACGGCGCATCCGTATCCGACGGGCTGTTGTCGCCTGGATCGCTCTGGCCGCCGGGGTACAGATCGAGCACCAGCCGATAGCCGTAATCGCCGGCCGGCTTGAGCAGGAAACTCTTGGGCTTGGCGCGGGCGTCCACGGTAGCCACCACGCGGGCGCCGCCGCCCTGCTTCCCCGCCGTCATGGACTGGAACAGGCCCTGCTTGCCCGGCGCGGAGAAGTTGCCCGCCACGGTGCTCCCGGCGATATCGAGGACTACGCTGCCGGGCGTATCGCCCTGGGACATCTTGTACGTGGCGGGGCCGGACAGATCGAACACCACACGGGTGTATTCAGGACCGGCCCACACCCGCGCCGACTTGACGTCGGCGGCCAAAGCCAGGGCAGGCGCCAGCGTCGCGAGGGCGATCGCGCACACGAATCCACGGAATTTGAAGATGATTCCCCTCATACGGCCCGGATTGAACTCCATGCGCCCGACGAATGCAATATGTTTTCCCTTGATAATCCATAACCTGCGAAACCTTCGTCAACGTCCGTACAGGAATGTCTTCCAAACGAGGACACGTGTCAGCGAGGTAACCCCGCAAGGAGGCGCTCCCCGAGCACCGAGCGGGCCTCCAGCCGCACGGCACGGCCGCCGTCGGCGTGGCGGAAATGGAGTTCCAGGTCGACCGGCGGCAACGCGCCCACGCCGCGCTCCGGCCATTCCACCAGCACGACGGCGCCGGGCTCCGCCAGGCTGTCCAGGCCGAGCCACTCCAGTTCGCCGGGGTCGGCGATGCGGTACAGATCGAGGTGGAAGGCCCGTCGGTCGCCGATGTCGTAGCCCTCGACCAGGCTGTAGGTGGGGCTCTTCACCCGCTCGCCCACGCCAAGGGCGCGGAGGAAGGCCCGGGCGAACGTGGTCTTGCCCGCCCCCAGGTCGCCATGCAGGAACACGACGAGGCCACCCTGCAGGGCCACGGCCAGTTCGCGGCCAAAGGCCAGCGTGGCGTCTTCGTCGGCAAGGACGCGTTCTTCGCCACTCATGCGGGCAACCCGTTGACCAGCCGGCGCAAGGGCTCCAGCAGGTCGCCGGCCAGCAGCCCCCGCTCGCCCTGCCGTGCGGCCACGTCCGCCGCGCGCGCGTGCAGCGCCACGCCCAGGCAGGCGGCCTCGTAAGGCTCGCAACCCTGCCCCAGCAAGCCGGCGATGATGCCGGTAAGGGTATCGCCCATGCCGCCGCTGGCCATGCCCGGATTACCCCAGGGGCAGACCGAGACCTGGCCGTCCGGCGAGGCGATCAGGCTGCCGTTGCCCTTGAGCACCACAACCGCCCCGTAGCGTTGCGCCAGCTCGCGGACCGCGGCGAAGCGATCCGTCTGGACGGCCCGGGTATCCCGGCCAAGCAGGCGGGCCGCCTCGCCCGGATGCGGCGTCAGCACGACCTTCTCCGGCAGCGCGCGCGCATGGGTATGCAGCAGGTTGAGGCCGTCCGCATCCAGCACCGTCGGCAGGCCGGCGTCCAGCGCCGTGGTCCACAGCGCGTGACCCCAGGCGGCCTGGCCGAGGCCGGGCCCCAGCGCAACCACGGATGCCTTGTCGAGCATGGGCTGCAGCGCCTGCGGACCGTCGACGCCATGCGCCATCAGTTCCGGACGCGCCGCGTTCATCGCCGGCACGTTCGCTTCGCGCGTGGCCACACTGACCAACCCCGCGCCGGTGCGCAGGGCGGCCTCCGCGGCCATGCGCACCGCACCGCCCGTGCCGTGGTCGCCACCGATGGCCAGGACGTGCCCGTTGTTGCCCTTGTGCGAATCCCGCGGGCGTCTCGGGAGGGAGGCTTCTACCAGCAGGCGCGCGTCGGGCGCTTCCAGGATGCTGCCGGGCAGGTCCAGGCCATGCCGTTCGACGTCGCCGGCGAGCGCGGCGCGATGGGTATGCAGGCCGCGCTTGTGCACGATGAACGTAGCCGTCGCCACGGCCTGCACCGCGACGCCGGGGCAATCGCCGGTATCGGCGTCGAGCCCCGAGGGCACGTCCAGGGCGAGTACGGGGAGGCCGGCAGCGTTGATCGCCTCGATGGCGAGGGCCGCCGCGCCCTGGGGCGCCCGGTTCAGGCCCGTGCCGTAAATAGCGTCGACGATGACATCGGCGGGAGCGAGTCCGGCCCAGGCGTTCCACGACAACACCTTGCCACTCGCGGCGACGAAGGCGTCGCGAGCTTGCATGGCGTCCGTCCCCCGTGGGGCTTCCAGCGCGACGAGATCGACGGCGAGGCCGAGATCCAGCGCGTCGCGAGCCACGAGGTAGCCGTCACCGCCGTTGTTGCCGGCGCCGCAGACCACGCGGAGGCGCCGGGCCTGGGGCCAGCGCTGGCGCAGCATGCCGAACGCCGCGGCAGCCGCGCGCGTCATCAGCGCAAAGCCCGGGATACCGAGGTCGCCGATGGCGCGCTGGTCGATAGTGCGGGCCTGCGCGGACGTGAAAAGAGCGATATCGAGGTTGGGCGAAGTCATCGGAGGATTATAGGAGGGGCAAGTAGAATGCACGCATGCCCGCACCCCCCGACACCGACTACGCCGCACTCGCCGACGACATCAAGCGTTGGGCGCGCGAACTCGGCTTCGCGGATGTCGGCATCGCCGGCACCGACCTGGGTAACGACGAGGCCTACCTGCAGCGTTGGCTGGACGACGGTCACCACGGCGAAATGGACTACATGGCGCGCCATGGCACGCGACGCAGCCGCCCGGCCGAACTGGAGCCGGGAACGCTGCGGGTGGTCTCGGTACGGATGGATTACATCCCGCCCGGCACGTCCAATGCCTGGGACGTGATCGAGGATGGCGAAAAGGCCTACGTCGCGCGCTATGCGCTCGGTCGCGATTACCACAAGGTGATGCGCAACCGGCTGCAGAAGCTGGCGGCACGGATCGGCGAGCGCATCGGCGACTTCGGTTACCGCGCTTACGTGGACTCCGCTCCCGTGCTCGAAAAGGCCCTGGCCCGCAATGCCGGCCTCGGCTGGATCGGCAAGCACACGGTGCTGATCAACAAGCGCGCGGGTTCCTATTTCTTCCTCGGCGAGCTGTATACCGACCTGCCCCTGCCCGTCGATCAGCCGGCCAGTGCGCACTGCGGCAGCTGCCGGCGTTGCATCGACATCTGCCCGACGCAGGCGATCGTCGCGCCCTATCGGCTGGATGCACGCAAATGTATTTCCTACCTGACCATCGAACTGAAGGGCAGCATCCCCGAAGCACTGCGTGCGCCGATCGGCAACCGCATCTTCGGCTGCGACGACTGCCAGCTGATCTGCCCGTGGAACAAGTTCGCGCAGGAAGCCACCGAGCCCGACTTCGCCCCACGGCATAGCCTGGACGGCCCGCGCCTGATCGACCTGTTCGCCTGGAGCGAAGCGGACTTCCTCTCGCGTACCGAGGGCATGGCGATCCGCCGCACCGGTTACGAAGGCTGGCTGCGCAACCTGGCCGTGGGCCTCGGCAACGCCCCCACCTCCGACGAGATCGTCGCCGCACTCCGCGCACGCGCGGACGATCCATCACCCATCGTGCGCGAACACGTGGCGTGGGCATTGGGCCGGCATGCCGCAGACGGCTGAGCGCACACCTCCCACTCGTCCAAGGCGCGCGACACCTGCACGACTTACCGCGTCGAGAATTACCGGATCGAGACCCTTCCGACGCACGTGAGGTCCGTGCCCCGCGTGTCGCCCACATGGACCAGTGGATAAACCTCGACATGCTGGCCGGGTCGGTCGAACGCATCGAAGGTCCATCGACCGTGCTCGCCACGCGATGTCTGCCGGGTGAAACCCCACTGCTCCAGCGCTGCGGTGAAATGAGCGAAGTCGGGTGAGCAGATGGCCTGCGGCGATGGCTCAGCCTCGTCGATGGGCGAGAACGCGAGGTCCACCCGTGGACCGATCGAGGGCACCAGCTGGCGTTGCACGCTGAACGACCAGTCGCCAGGAAGTTGCTGGGCGTAGCCGAAGTGGTCGGCGCTTACTCGCGTTACAGGTACGCCAAGGGCCTGACCCATGGACTCCGGCGTCAGTTCCGCCACGCTCCTGTGCGATCGGATCAGCGCCATGACGCCATCGAGCGCCTGGGTGGCCGTGATCCGGCCGGATGGCGTGGCGCCGTGTGTAGCGGAGCTGCGCACGCCTGAAGCCGCGTGGGCCATATCCTTTGCCCACGCCACGGATGTGGCGAGCGCAAAGCTAAGAGCGACGGCGACACCCAGTGGGAGTGCCGCCGATGAACAACCGCGAGACGGCTGCCTCATGAAAAAGCTCAGGCCATGCCGCCCGACTTCTTCACGATCAGCATCGCCAGTTCCAGTGACTGCTCGTAGTTGAGCCGGGGATCGACCATCGACTTGTACGCGCGGTCCAGGTCCGTTTCCACCAGACCACGAGCACCGCCGAGGCACTCGGTGACGTTCTCGCCGGTCAGCTCCAGGTGCACGCCGCCCAGGCGGGTGCCGGCCGCGGCATGGATGTCGAACGCCTGGTCCAGCTCGCCCGCGATGTTGGTAAAGCGCCGCGTCTTGTAGCCGTTGCTGGTGCTCTCGGTGTTGCCGTGCATCGGATCGGCGACCCAGAGCACGCGGCGACCTTCCCGCTTGACCGCCTCAAGCAGAGGCTGCAGCTGCGTGGCGATCTTGTCGTTGCCCATGCGATGGATCAGGGTCAGGCGACCCGGCTCCTCGTTCGGGTTGAGCACGTCGATCAGACGCAGCAGTTCGTCCGGCTGCACCGTCGGGCCGACCTTCACGGCGATCGGGTTGCGGATACCGCGGAAGTATTCCGAGTGCGCGCCGTCCAGCGCGGCCGTGCGCATGCCGATCCACGGGTAGTGCGTCGACAGGTTGAACCAGCCGTCCTGGCGCGGCACCTGACGGGTAAGCGCTTCCTCGTAGTGCAGCAGGAGCGCTTCGTGCGAGGTGTAGAAATCCACCCGCGAATAGCTGGAGATCGACTGGCCGGCCAGGGTTTCCATGAAGCGCAGCGAATCGCCGATGGTGGCGACCATGCGCTTGTACTCGGCAGCCAGCGGCGAATGATCCACCCAGGCCAGGTCCCAATACTCGGGGTGGTGCAGGTCGGCAAAGCCACCGTCGATCAGCGCGCGGACGAAGTTCATCGTCATCGCGGAGCGGGCATGCGCCTTGATGAGCCGCTGCGGATCGGCGCGACGCGCGGCTGGCGTGAACTCGGGGCTGTTGACCAGGTCGCCGCGGAAGGCCGGCAGGGTAACGCCATCGCGCGTTTCGGTATCGGCGGAGCGCGGCTTGGCGTATTGGCCGGCAAAGCGACCGACGCGCAGCACCGGCTTCTTCATGCCGTGCACCAGCACCAGGCTCATCTGCAGCAGCACCTTCAGCCGGTTGGAAATGATCGGGCTGTTGCAGTCCGCGAAGCTTTCGGCGCAATCGCCGCCCTGCAAAAGGAATCGCTCGCCGTCCTGCGCTTCCGCAATGCGCTGCTTCAGGGTGAGGACTTCCCACGAGGTGACCAGCGGCGGCAATTCGCCGAGCTGGGTCAGGGCGTGGTTGAGCTCCGCCGCGTCTTCATACGTCGGCTGCTGGAGGGCGGTCCTCGAACGCCACGAACCCGGCGTCCAGTCGGCGGACGGGGGAACTACGGCTTTGAGGGAGTGCTGCATGACGGTGGTGCCTTCGTAATGGCGCCTGGAGCGGCGCAGGAGAAATCAGCGAACGGTGCGACGGAGGGCGACAAGCGCCCAGACGATCAAGGCGATGAACCAGAGCAGCGTCCAGGCCGGCATGGGCAGCCCGAGGATGGGTTCGATCTTTGCGCACTCGCCGGAACCCGTGAACGCCAGCTTCAGCATTTTCATGAAGGGGAAGGCGTCGAACAGGTAGCCCAGCCCGGGACCGCAGGCGGGAACCTGATCGGCAGGCAGCGATTGCAGCCACAGATGACGACCCGCGGTCGCCACGCCCCATAGACCACCCAGGGTGATGAGGGCTGCATAGATGGATCGGCCGCGTCGCGTCGCTGGCGCATGCAGGGCACCCAGCAGGAAGAACAGACCCATGATGCACACCGCAATACGCTGGAAAATACACAGCGGGCACGGATCCAGGTGCATCACATACTGCGAATACAAGGCGAAGGCCATCAGGCCGACGCAGACGAGGAAGGCCAGCAGGTAACGCGAACGGAACGTCAGGGAGGAGAGAGCCATGGGTAACGGATAGGTGTCAGGACAACCACGTTAACCCGATGTGCATGCGTTTGTCAGCAAGCACGTGAAGTTTCGTTTGTAACCGTAATTCAATCACTTGCATAAAAAAAACCCCGGCAGGTCACCCGGCCGGGGTTCTTTGGGACAACCTTGGCGCTTACTCGGCGTCGACGGCTTCGGCAGCGGTCGGGCGATCCACCAGCTCGACATAGGCCATCGGAGCGTTGTCGCCCGGACGGAAGCCGCACTTGAGGATACGCAGGTAACCGCCGGGACGCTCGCGGTAGCGAGGACCGAGTTCGACGAAAAGCTTGCCCACCGCAACCTTGTCGCGCAGACGCGAGAAGGCGAGGCGGCGGTTGGCGACGCCGTCGGTCTTGGCGAGCGTGATGAGCGGCTCGGCAACGCGACGGAGTTCCTTGGCCTTGGGCAGCGTGGTACGGATAAGCTCGTGCTTGATCAGCGACGACGCCATGTTCTTGAACATGGCTTCGCGATGGCTGCTCGTACGGTTGAGCTTGCGACCGGATTTCTGGTGACGCATGACGTGTACTCTCTAAGTCTGTTGTTATGAAAAGCCGGCCGGATGGACCGACGTTCCGCGGTTACCCGCTGATGCGAGGCTGTCAGTACGCCTCGTTATAAGAGGGCGGCCTCTATGGACCGCTGTCGATTCACGATGGAAGTGCACAGGGCATCCACCGGATGGCGCAAAGGAACGGGGCGATCGAAAAGCGATCGCCCCGTGTGGATCAGCCCAGCTGCATGCCGTGGGAAAGACCCGGCGGCGGCCAGTTTTCGAGCTTCATGCCCAGTGCGAGACCACGCCCGCCCAGGACATCCTTGATTTCCGTCAGCGACTTCTTGCCAAGGTTCGGCGTCTTCAACAGCTCGACTTCGGTCTTCTGGACCAGGTCGCCGATGTAGTAGATGCTTTCGGCCTTGAGGCAGTTCGCGGAACGGACCGTCAGTTCGAGATCGTCGATCGGACGCAGCAGCAGCGGATCGAACCCGCCCTTCTCCGCCTTGGTCGAATCGCTCTCGCGGCGCGAGAAATCGCCGAACACCGACAGCTGGTCGTTGATGATTTCAGCCGCCTTGCGGACAGCGTCTTCAGCACCGATCGTGCCGTTCGTCTCGATGTCGAGCACGAGCTTGTCGAGGTTGGTGCGCTGCTCGACACGAGCGGCGTCCACTTCGTAAGCCACGCGCAGGACCGGCGCGAACGACGCGTCGAGCTGCAGACGGCCGATCGGCCGCGTCTCGTCATCCGGATGCTGGCGCGCGCTGGCCGGCTGGTAGCCGACGCCGCGACGAACCTTCAGGCGCATGTTCAGGGCCACATCCTTGGTGAGGTGGCAGATCACATGGTCCGGGTTGACGATTTCAACGGAATGGTCGACGGCGATATCGCCTGCCGTGACCACGCCCTTGCCCTTCTTCGAAAGCGTCAGGGTGACTTCGTCACCGCTATGCTGACGAATGGCGACATCCTTGAGGTTCAGCAGGACTTCGATCACGTCCTCCTGCAGGCCTTCCAGAGTGGTGTACTCGTGCAGCACGCCGTCGATTTCGACCTCGACGATCGCGCTACCCGGGATCGAAGAGAGCAGCACGCGACGCAGCGCGTTGCCCAGGGTGTGACCAAAGCCACGCTCGAGCGGCTCGACCACCACCTTGGCGCGGTTGGCGCCGAGCTGCTCGACGCTGAGGCCACGAGGCCGCAGCACACTAGTTGACGAAACTGCCATGCAAGGCTCCGGTGAAGATTACTTCGAGTAAAGCTCGACGATCAGGGCTTCGTTGATATCGGCCGGCAGATCACCGCGATCCGGCACAGCCTTGAACGTGCCTGCGAACTTCTTGCTGTCGACCTCGACCCACGACGGACGAAGGTCCATCGTGTCGAAAACCGTCGCTGCTTCCTGGACGCGCAACTGCGTGCGAGCCTTTTCGGTCAGCGAGACTTCGTCGCCCGGACGGACGTGGTAGGAAGGTACGTTGACCTTCTTGCCATTGACCGTCACGGCCTTGTGGGCCACGAGCTGACGAGCCTGGGCGCGGGTAACCGCGAAACCCATGCGGAACACGACGTTGTCGAGACGGCTTTCCAGCAGGCGCAGCAGGTTTTCACCCGTGTTGCCCTTCTGGGTCGAAGCCTTGGTGTAGTAGTTGCTGAACTGACGCTCAAGCACACCGTAGATGCGCTTGACCTTCTGCTTCTCACGCAGCTGCACTGCGTAATCGGACAGGCGGGCGCGCTTGTTGGCGCCATGCTGACCGGGCTTGGTTTCGAGCTTGCACTTGGAATCGAGCGCGCGAGCCGGGCTCTTCAGACCGAGGTCGACACCTTCACGACGCGCAAGTTTGCAGGTAGCTCCACGATAACGGGCCATGGGTATGCTCCTTAGACGCGACGCTTCTTGGGGGGACGGCAGCCGTTATGCGGAATCGGCGTGACATCGATAATGTTGAGCACTTTGTAGCCCAACGCATTCAGTGAACGCACGGCCGACTCACGGCCCGGGCCGGGGCCCTTGATGCGAACTTCAACCGTCTTCACACCGTAGTCGCCTGCAGCGCGGCCAGCCTTTTCGGCGGCAACCTGGGCAGCGAACGGGGTGGACTTACGGGAACCGCGGAAACCCGCGCCGCCCGCCGTCGCCCACGACAGGGCATTGCCCTGGCGATCGGTGATCGTGACGATGGTGTTGTTGAAAGAAGCCTGCACGTGGGCCACGGCATCCGTGACGACGCGCTTGATCTTCTTCTTGGTTTTAACCGGCTTAGCCATAATCGGTATCCGTTACTTCTTGATCGGACGACGCGGACCCTTGCGGGTACGGGCGTTGGTACGCGTGCGCTGGCCGCGCACCGGCAGGCCGCGACGATGGCGCAGGCCACGATAGCAACCCAGGTCCATAAGGCGCTTGACCGCCATGCCGACTTCGCGGCGGAGGTCACCTTCGACCGTGTACTTAGCGATTTCGGCGCGGATCTTCTCCACTTCGCCTTCGCTGAGCGACTTGATGGGCGTGGTCGGAACCACGCCGGCATCCACACAAACCTGCTTCGCCCGCGAACGGCCGATTCCGAAAATGCTCTGCAGGCCGACCCAGACATGCTTCTGGACCGGCAAATTGACACCCGCGATGCGCGCCATGATGTACTGTCTCCGATGCGTTTCGTGCGCGGTAAACGCGCAATTCTAACCTGAATTAACCTAAACGGGAAGTCCTGCGGCGCTGGGCGCCAAGGGCTCCCCTACTTGGGGGCTTAACGTCCAATCTCAGCCACGGCGGAGATTGGACTTCTTGAGCAGACTCTCGTACTGGTGGCTCACGAGATGGGCCTGGACCTGAGCCGTAAAGTCCATCACCACCACCACCACGATCAGCAGCGAAGTGCCGCCGAAATAGAACGGGACGTGCCAGGCGTTCTGCATGAACGTGGGCACCAGGCAGACCAGTACGATGTAAATCGCGCCAACACCGGTAAGCCGGGTCATGACGCCATCGATGTAGTCTGCCGTGGCGCGACCCGGACGAATGCCCGGAATCAGCGCGCCCGAACGCTTGAGGTTATCGGCCGTTTCCTGCGAGTTGAACACGATCGCCGTATAGAAGAAGGCGAACCCGATCACCAGCACCGCGAACACGATGTCGTGGACCGGCTCACCCGGGCTCAGCGCCGTGGTCAGCCACTGCAACCAGCGCGACTGGTGGGCGGAGCCGAACCAGGTCGCGGCTGTTGCCGGAAAGAGCAGAAGACTGGTCGCGAAGATCGGCGGAATGACACCCGCCATGTTGATCTTCAGCGGCAGGTGCGAGGTCTGGCGCTGGAACTGACGTTGGCTGCCCTGCTTCGCGTAATTCACGGTAATGCGCCGCTGGGCGCGCTCCATGAACACCACGAAGGCGGTGACCGCGAGAATCAGTGCCGTAACCATGAGCAGCTTCAGGACCGACAGCTCGCCGTTGTTCGCCATGGTCAACGTGTGCGCGATGGCACCCGGCAGACCCGCGACGATACCGGCGAAGATCAGCATGGAGATACCGTTGCCGATACCCCGCTCCGTGATCTGCTCACCCAGCCACATCAGGAACATCGTGCCGGCGGTAAGACCGACGACCGATGCCATGACGAAGCCGGCACCCGGCATGTAGACCACCGGACCGCTGGCGCCGACCTGCTTCTGCAGGGCGACCGCGATACCGAAAGCCTGGAATGCCGCCAGGCCGACCGTGCCGAAACGCGTGTACATGGTCATCTTGCGACGACCCGCCTCGCCTTCCTTGCGCAGAGCCATGAGCGACGGTACGACCGAGCCCATCATCTGCACCACGATCGACGCCGAGATATACGGCACCACACCAAGCGCGAACACCGAAAAACGCGACAGCGAACCGCCGGAGAACATGTTGACCATGTTCAGCAGGCCGCCACCACCTTCCACCAGGCTCGTCATCGCCTCGGGATTCACGCCCGGAACGGGAATGAACGAACCGAGGCGGAAGACGATCAGCGCACCAATCAAGAAGAAGATGCGCTGACGCAGTTCCGTCAGTTTGCCCAGCGAGCCGAGCGTTGTGCCCTGCGCTGCTGCCACCTGATTACTCCACGCTGCCGCCGGCGGCTTCGATAGCCGCCTTGGCGCCGGCCGTCGCAAGCACGCCCGAGAGCTTGATCGCGCGATTGATTTCACCCTTCAGGACGATCTTGACCTTCTTCGCGCGGCTGGTCACGAGACCGGCGGCGTGCAGAGCGATCAGGTCGATCGTGTCGGCCTGGATGGTGGCGAGCTGGTACAGCATGACCTGCTGCGTGTCGGCCTTCTTCAGCGAGCGGAAGCCCACCTTCGGCAGGCGACGCTGCAGCGGCATCTGACCGCCTTCGAAGCCGACGCGGTGCGTGTTACCCGCACGGGCGTGCTGACCCTTGTGGCCGCGGCCGGCGGTCTTGCCGAGGCCGGAACCGATACCGCGCGCGACGCGGGTACGGGTCTTGCGAGCGCCCTTGCCGGGCCTGAGATCGTTAAGACGCATGACTTACTCCTCGACCCGAACCAGGTAATAGACCGTGTTGATAAGGCCACGGACCTGCGGGCTATCCTTCAGTTCGCGGACATCGTTGATCCTGCTCAGGCCCAGGGCCTTGACGCTCAGACGATGCCGACCCTGCACGCCACGCAGACCCTTGACCAGGCGCACGCGGACAGTACCGCCAGCGGCGGTTTCATTCTTCTTAGCCATTGCCGAGGACCTCTTCGATCGTCTTGCCACGCTTGGCGGCGATGCGCTTCGGCGAGGCGACGGCCTGCAGACCCTTGATCGTCGCGCGGACGAGATTGATCGGGTTGCGCGAGCCGACGGCCTTGGCCAGCACGTCCTTCACACCAACCACTTCGAGGACAGCGCGCATGGCGCCGCCGGCGATGACGCCGGTACCCTGCGAGGCAGGCTGCATGTAGACGCGAGCCGCACCGTGGTTGGCCTTGATGGCGTACCACAGCGTGCCGTTGTTGAGTTCGATGGACACCATGTTGCGGCGGGCGCGTTCCATGGCCTTGGAAATGGCGACCGGCACTTCACGCGCCTTGCCATAACCGAAGCCCACGCGGCCTTCGCCGTCGCCGACGACGGTCAGCGCGGTGAAGCTCATCTGGCGGCCACCCTTGACGGTCTTGGCCACGCGGTTGACGGCGATAAGCTTTTCAAGCATGCCGTCCGAATTTTCGCGATCTGTCGAGGACATCTCTTTTCCTGATAGCCCGGAATGATGGTTAGCCGGGACTTCTGTTTACGGCTTGGTCGCCGCTTGGAGTTGTAGGTACATCGGGCGACACCGGCCCCGAAGGGCCGATGCCGTGGCCTGACGCCTCTTAGAACTTGAGGCCGGCCTCACGTGCCGCATCGGCGAGAGCCTTGATGCGACCGTGATAACGGAAACCCGAGCGGTCGAACGCGACGGCTTCGATACCGGCGGCCTTGGCGCGCTCGGCAACGATGCGACCCACCGTGGTGGCGGCCTCGACGTTCTTCTTGCTCTTGAGACCTTCGGAAACCGAGCTCTGCACGGTCGAGGCAGCTGCCACGACAGTGCCGTTCGGCGCGAAGACCTGGGCGTAGATGTGCTGACCGGTGCGGTGCACGCTCAGGCGGGCGACGGCGAGCTCACGGATGTGGGCACGGGTCGACTTGGCGCGGCGCAGGCGGGATGTATTCTTGTTCATCGTCTCGTCTCCAGAAAGCGGATAGGCCGATTAGGCCTTCTTGGCTTCCTTCAGGATGATCTTCTCGCCGGCGTAGCGAACGCCCTTGCCCTTGTAGGGCTCCGGCGAACGGAAAGCACGGATCTTGGCGGCCGTCTGGCCCACGAGCTGCTTGTCGGCACCCTTGATAAGGATTTCCGTCTGCGTCGGGACTTCGATGGTGATGCCTTCCGGCGCGTCGAACACGACCGGGTGCGAAAAGCCGAGGGACAAATTGACGGCCTTGCCCTGCAGCTGCGCGCGGTAACCCACGCCGACCAGCTCGAGCTTCTTCTCGAAGCCCTGGGCGACGCCGGTGACCATGTTGGCGATGATCGCGCGGGCGGTGCCGCCGAACTTGTCGTCGGCGCCATCGGCGAGGACGATCGAAACGACGCCGTTTTCCTGCGAGAGCGAAACGCCCGGCAGCTCGTGGGTCGTCAGGGTGCCCTTCGGGCCCTTGACCGAGACCGTGCCATTGGCAACGGCGAATTCAACGCCCTTCGGGAGGGTGATGGGGAGCTTGGCTACACGTGACATGTCGGTACTCCTTACGCCACCTGGCCGATGACTTCGCCGCCCAGACCCTTGGAACGGGCCTGCGCGTCGGTCAGGAGACCGGCGGAAGTCGAGATGATCGAGATACCCAGGCCGCCGAGGACCTTCGGCAGTTCGTCCTTGCCGCGGTAGACGCGGAGACCGGAACGGCTGACACGGGAGATGGTTTCAATGGCCGGACGGCCTTCGAAATACTTCAGCTTGATCTCGAGGACCGGCTTGCCCGCTTCGTCAGCGGTACGGGCGTCGAGGATATAGCCTTCGTTCTGGAGAAGCTTGGCCAGGGCCAGCTTCACTTTCGACGACGGCATACGGACAACCGCTTTGCCAGATGCCTGGCCGTTACGGATGCGCGTAAACAGATCGGCGATGGGATCAGTCATGCTCATAAGAAAAACCCTTGAGAGTACCGATATCCGTATGACCGGAAATCTTGAATTGTAGTGCCGACATAACGTCGGTCTGCATTGCGCAGACCGACGACTATAGCAGCAAGAGGCGCCCCGGACAAGTTTTGTCCAGGAGCGCCCTACCCCGCCGAAGCGGAGGCTGGTTTACCAGCTGGCCTTGCGCAGGCCCGGGACGTCACCACGCATGGTGGCTTCGCGGAGCTTGTTGCGACCGAGGCCGAACTTGCTGTAGACGCCGCGCGGACGACCGGTCAGTGCACAGCGGTTACGCTGGCGCGACGGGCTCGCATCACGGGGAAGCTTCTGCAGCTTGGTCTGGGCTTCCATCTTCTCGTCGTACGAAGCGGTCGCACTAAGGACGATCGCCTTGTATTCCGCACGCTTGGCAGCGTACTTCTTGACGAGCTTGGTGCGCTTGAGGTCGCGCTCGACCATCGAGGTCTTGGCCATGTTCTACCTGTGATCAGTTGCGGAACGGGAAGCTGAAAGCTTCCAGCAGCGCCTTGGCTTCTTCGTCGGTCTTGGCGGTGGTGGTGATGGAGATATCCATACCGCGCAGCGCGTCAACCTGATCGAAGTCGATTTCCGGGAAAATGATCTGTTCCTTGATGCCGAAGTTGTAGTTACCACGGCCATCGAAGGCACGGCCCGAGACACCACGGAAGTCGCGCGTACGCGGCAGCGAGATGTTGATCAGGCGGTCCAGGAATTCCCACATCTGGGCACGACGCAGCGTGACCTTGCAACCGATCGGCCAACCGTCGCGGATCTTGAACGAAGCGACCGACACGCGGGCCTTCGTCGTGATCGGCTTCTGGCCGGCGATCTTGGTCATGTCGGCGACCGCATTGTCGAGGATCTTCTTGTTACCGGCAGCTTCGCCGACGCCCATGTTGAGCGTGATCTTCGTGATGCGGGGCACCTGCATGACGTTCTGGTAACCGAAGCGCTCAGTGAGCTTCTGCATTACCGACTCTTTGTAAAACGTTTCAAGACGGGTCATGACTTCGGTTCCTTACGCGTCGACTTCTTCGCCGGAGCGGAACACGCGCACCTTGCGCCCGTCCTCGAGCGTCTTGGTGCCAGCGCGCTCGCCCTTGTTGGTGGCGGAGTTGAAGAGCTGTACGTTGGAGATATGGATCGAGGCCTCACGTTCGACGATCCCGCCCGGCTGGTTGGCCTGGGGGTTCGGCTTGGTGTGACGCTTGACCAGGTTGACGTTCGAGACGACGACGCGCTCGCCATCGACGCGCAGCACGTCGCCGCGCTGCCCCTTGTTCTTGCCGGTGATGACGACGACGTTATCACCCTTGCGGATACGGTTCATGTCTGGCCTCCGCTCAGAGCACTTCGGGCGCGAGCGAGACGATCTTCATGAACTTCTCGTTGCGCAGCTCGCGAGTAACCGGCCCGAAAATACGGGTACCGATCGGCTCGAGCTTATTGTTGAGGAGCACGGCTGCGTTACCGTCGAAACGGATCACGGAACCGTCGGCGCGGCGCACACCCTTGGCGGTACGAACCACCACGGCGTTGTACACCTCACCCTTCTTGACCTTACCGCGAGGAATGGCGTCCTTGATGGTCACCTTGATCACATCACCGACGCTGGCATAACGGCGCTTCGAGCCGCCCAGCACCTTGATGCACATCATTTCCTTCGCACCGCTGTTGTCCGCGGCGGAAAGCGAGCTCTGCACCTGAATCATGGCTGCTCTTCTCCTTAGACTTCAGCGCGCGTGACGATTTCGACCACGCGGTGATGTTTGGTCTTCGACAGCGGACGGCATTCCGCGATCCGCACCAGGTCACCCTCGTTCGCACCGGTCTCGTCATGTGCGTGGAGCTTCGTGGAGCGGCGGATGATCTTGCCGAGCAGCGGATGCTGCACCTGACGCTCGATCAGTACCGTTACGGTATGGTCCATCTTGTTGCTGATGACACGCCCCGTGAGGGTGCGCGCCGTCTTCGTGTTATCACTCATGTCCGCCGTCCTTACTTCTTAGCGCCGAGCACGAACTTCGTGCGGGCGATGTCACGCCGAACGCGGCGCAGCTGGTGCGGCTGAGTGAGCTGACCGGAGCCCTTCTGCATGCGCAGATTGAACTGCTCCTTGCGAAGGTCCAGCAGATCCTGCTTAAGCTCTTCCGCCGACTTCTGGTTGATATCTTTGCTGGCCATTACATCACCGCCCTGGAGACGAACTGGGTCTGGACGGACAGCTTGGCTGCGGCCAGACGGAACGCTTCGCGTGCCGTCGTCTCGTCGACACCTTCGATTTCATAAAGCATGCGACCGGGCTGGATCGGAGCGACCCAGAACTCGACGCTACCCTTACCGGCGCCCATTCGAACCTCGATCGGCTTGCGGGTGATCGGCTTGTCCGGGAACACGCGGATCCAGAGCTTGCCGCCACGCTTGACGAAACGCGTGATGCAACGACGGGCCGCTTCGATCTGGCGCGCGGTCAGCTGACCGTGCGTCGTCGCCTTGAGGCCGTACTCGCCGAAGCTTACGAGGTTGGAGTT
The DNA here is from genome assembly GCF_030209605.1 of Luteibacter sp. ME-Dv--P-043b. Classification (NCBI taxonomy): domain Bacteria; kingdom Pseudomonadati; phylum Pseudomonadota; class Gammaproteobacteria; order Lysobacterales; family Rhodanobacteraceae; genus Luteibacter; species Luteibacter sp. ME-Dv--P-043b. The sequence goes on along the minus strand of NZ_JARVRT010000033.1, from coordinate 27,264 downwards.
GAACGCCAGGCCGTCATTGCGGCCCTTGAACTGCTTGCGGAACTTGGTGCGCTTAGGTTGCAACATGGCAACACTCCTTACTTGGCCGTCCGCTCGCGGCGGTTTTCACCACCATCGCGGCGCGACTGCTGAGGCTGCTGGTCTTCCTTCGACTCGGCCGTAGCAGCCGCCAGATCGAAGATCTCACCCTTGTAGACCCACACCTTGACACCGATGATGCCGTATTGGGTCTTGGCTTCGGCGGTGCCGTAGTCGATGTCCGCACGCAGGGTGTGCAGCGGAACGCGACCTTCACGGGCCCACTCGGAGCGAGCGATCTCGGCGCCGTTCAGACGACCGGAGACGTTGATCTTGATACCCAGGGCACCAAGGCGCATCGCGTTGCCGACCGAGCGCTTCATCGCGCGGCGGAACATGATGCGACGCTCGAGCTGCTGAGCGATCGATTCGGCGACAAGCTGGGCGTCGAGCTCCGGCTTACGGACTTCGCTGACATTGATGTGCGTCGGAACGCCCATCATGTCGGTGACTTCCTTACGCAGCTTCTCGATGTCCTCGCCCTTCTTGCCGATCACCACGCCCGGACGGGCGGTGTGGATCGTCACGCGGGCGGTCTTGGCCGGGCGCTCGATCTGGATCTTCGAGATGCCGGCGGCAGCGAGCTTCTTGCGGAGCATCTCGCGGACCTTAAGATCGGCCTGCAGATAAACCGCGTACTCACCCTTGTTTGCGTACCACTTCGAGTTCCAGTCCTTGGCAATGCCGAGGCGGATACCGGTGGGATGAACTTTATGACCCATCGTGTCTTACCCCAGTCAGTTGCCAACAACCACAGTGATGTGGCTGGTGCGCTTCAGGATGCGCGAACCGCGGCCTTTGGCGCGGGCGTACATGCGCTTCATCGCCGGACCTTCATCGACGAAGATGCGGGCGACCTTCAGCTCGTCCACGTCCGCACCGAGATTGTTCTCGGCGTTGGCGACGGCGGAGAGCAGCACCTTGCGGACAAGGTGAGCGGCTTTCTTGTTGGTGAAGGCGAGCACGTCGCTGGCTCGGCCCACGGGCATGCCGCGGACCAGGTCAGCCACCAGGCGTGCCTTCTGCGCCGAGATGCGGGCGCTACGCAGGATCGCTTTGGCTTCGGTGCTCATCACTTGCCCTTCTTGTCGCCGGCGTGGCCCTTGTACGTGCGGGTCACCGCGAACTCGCCGAGCTTGTGCCCGACCATGTTCTCGTTGATCAACACAGGCACGTGCTGGCGGCCGTTGTGGATGGCGATGGTCAGACCGACCATCTCCGGCAGGATCATCGAACGACGCGACCAGGTCTTGATCGGACGCTTGTTATTGGCGGAAACGGCGGCTTCCACCTTTTTCACGAGGTGCAGGTCGACGAACGGACCTTTTTTTAGAGAGCGCGGCATGATCGTTTCCTAATTACTTGCGACGACGCACGATGAACTGCTCGGTGCGCTTGTTGTTACGCGTCTTGTAGCCCTTGGTCGGCGTACCCCACGGCGAGACCGGATGACGGCCGCCCGAGGTCTTGCCTTCACCACCGCCATGCGGATGGTCGACCGGGTTCATGACGACGCCGCGAACCGTAGGACGAATGCCGGCCCAACGCTTTTTACCGGCCTTGCCGAGCTTGCGCAGGCTGTGCTCGGAGTTGCCGACTTCACCAATGGTGGCGCGGCATTCAACCGGGACGCGACGCATTTCGCCGGAGCGAAGACGCAGCGTGGCATAGCCCTGCTCGCGAGCAACCAGCTGGACCGAGGCGCCGGCGGAGCGTGCGATCTGCGCACCCTTGCCCGGCTTCATCTCGATGCAGTGGATCGTGGAACCGACCGGGATCGAACGAAGCGGCAGGCAGTTGCCCGCTTTGATCGGGGAGTCGGAACCGGACACGAGACGGTCGCCCACCGACACGCCCTTGGGCGCGATGATGTAGCGGCGCTCGCCGTCGGCGTAGCACAGCAGCGCGATGTGCGCGGTGCGGTTCGGATCGTATTCAAGACGCTCGACAACGGCGGCAATGCCTTCCTTGTCACGCTTGAAATCGATGATGCGGTACGCCTGTTTGTGACCGCCGCCGCGATGACGGGTGGTGATGCGACCGTAATGGTTGCGACCGCCGGTCTTCGACTGCGATTCGGTCAGGGGCGCATAGGGGGCGCCCTTGTACAGACCTTCGGTCCGTACGCTGACTGCGTCGCGACGACCCGGGGAGGTCGGCTTGTGAGTGATCAGTGCCATCTCAATTCAACTCCTGGCTCAGGCCTTGGCCGACACGTCGATCGTATGACCGTCGGCGAGGCGCACGTAGGCCTTGCGCTTGCCCTGGCGGTTGCCAGTGCGATTGCGGAACGACTTGACCTTGCCCTTGGTGTTCACGAGGTTCACGTTCTCGACCTTGACGTCGAAAAGGTGTTCCACCGCTGCACGGACATCGGCCTTGGTCGCCTCAGGCGCCACGACGAAAACGTACTGGTTGTTCTCAGCAAGGCGAGCCGACTTCTCGGAGATGTGCGGCGCGCGAAGCGTATTGAGCGTGCGTTCGGTGCTCATGCGAGCCACTCCTCGACCTTCTTGACCGCGTCCACCGTCATGACGACGTAGTCGCTACCGACAAGGCTGACCGGGTTCAGGGCCAGCACGTCGACGACGTGGATATACGGAATGTTGCGGGCGGACAGGTACAGCGCTTCGGTGGCGTCTTCCGACACCAGCAGCACGCGACCCTTGACTTCGAGCTCGGCGAGCTTCGCGATCATGCCCTTGGTGCTCGGGGCTTCCATCGACAGCTCGGTCACGACCTTCAGGCGATCCTGACGGTTGAGCTCGGCAACGATGGAACGAATCGCGACGCGATACGCCTTGCGGTTGACCTTCTGCTCGAAGCTGCGCGGCTTGGCCGCGAACGTCACACCACCACCGACGAAGATCGGGGCGCGGTAATCGCCGTGGCGAGCGCCGCCACCCTTCTGCTTCTTGAACTTCTTGGTCGTACCGGACATCTGACCGCGAGACAGCTGAGCCTTCGTGCCGGCACGGCCAGCCGCCTGATAGGCGGTGACGACCTGGTGCACGAGGGCCTTCTTGTACTCGCCGCCGAACACGTCGTCCGACACGGTGAGCGCCTTGGCGCCAATAACGTTGAGTTCCATGGCGTCTCTCCTCAGCCCTTGGTCGTCGGACGGATCACGACATCGCCACCCGGCGCGCCAGGGACAGCGCCCTTGACAGCGATGAGGTGACGCTCGGCATCGACCTTGACCACTTCGAGGCCCTGCTGGGTGCGATTGACCGCGCCCATGTGGCCCGACATCTTCTTACCAGGGAACACGCGGCCCGGCGTCTGGCGCTGGCCGATCGAGCCCGGGGCGCGATGCGACAGCGAGTTACCGTGCGTGGCGTCGCCCATCTTGAAGTGGTGACGCTTGATGGTGCCCTGGAAACCCTTACCCTTCGACACGCCGGCGACGTCGACCGTCTGACCGACGGTGAAGACATCATCCGCCTTGATCTCGGTGCCGATCGCGTACTTGCCTGCGTCTTCCGCGGAAACGCGGAATTCCCACAGACCGCGGCCCGGCTCGACCTTGGCATTGGCGTAATGGCCCTTCAGCGGCGAGGTCAGGAGCGAGGCGCGCTTGGCACCCGTCGTTACCTGCACGGCGCTGTAGCCGTCGTTTTCTTCGGTCTTCACCTGCGTCACACGATTCGGGGTCGCTTCAATCAGCGTCACCGGAATCGAGCGGCCGTCTTCGGTGAAGAGCCGGCTCATGCCGCACTTGCGGCCAACCAGTCCGATACTCATCTTCGTATCCTTTTATCCGCTCAGCCGAGCTTGATCTGCACGTCAACGCCAGCCGCGAGATCGAGCTTCATGAGCGCGTCCACGGTTTTGTCGTTGGGGTCGATGATGTCCAGAACGCGCTTGTGCGTACGGGTCTCGTACTGGTCGCGGGCATCTTTATCGACGTGCGGCGACACCAGAATGGTGTAGCGCTCAATCTTGGTCGGCAGCGGGATCGGGCCGAGGACCGTGGCGCCAGTGCGCTTGGCCGTCTCGACGATTTCGCTGGCCGAACGATCGATCAGGCGATGATCGAAGGCCTTGAGCCGAATGCGAATCTTTTGGTTCGCCATAAAACCGTGTCCTGTTATCGAAAGAACGTTCTTGTGATTCGGAGTGGCTTCTCGCCGCCCCGCACAACCCATGTAGCTACTTGCAGGTGTCGCGACGGGCCGCCGTGGCGTGGCATGAAGCCATCCGGGCGACCCGAAAAAGTCGAGGCGGACCGCATAAACGATCCGCCAGGACAGAAAAGTATAGAATACACAACGATACGGATCAACAGAGCTCTCGCTCCGTGACCCAGTCGGCACTCCATTCGGCATCCCTGCCTGCGAACTCGAAGCACATTCCGTGCGCCTCATTTCGCTGTGAGCCGTCGCCTTGAAGGCGATCTGGCTGATATAACTCGGCGACTATAGCGGATAGATCATAAAAAGGGAAGAGGCGTGCCATAAAAAAAGCGGAGGCTTTCGCCTCCGCCTCTTCGGGACACCCAGGCAGGTCACCCTGCCCCGGCCGTCCTTCTTACTTGACGATCTTGGCGACGACGCCGGCGCCGACGGTACGACCGCCTTCGCGGATCGCGAAGCGCAGGCCTTCGTCCATGGCGATCGGGAAGCCCAGGGTCACCGAGATCTTCACGTTGTCGCCAGGCATCACCATCTCGACACCTTCCGGCAGCTTGATCGAACCGGTCACGTCCGTGGTACGGAAGTAGAACTGCGGACGATAGTTGCTGAAGAACGGCGTGTGACGGCCACCCTCGTCCTTCGACAGGATGTACACCTCACCCTCGAACTCGGTGTGGGGCGTGACCGACTTCGGAGCCGCCAGCACCTGGCCGCGCTCGACATCTTCACGCTTCAGGCCGCGAACCAGCACGCCGACGTTGTCACCGGCCTGACCCTGGTCCAGCAGCTTGCGGAACATTTCCACGCCCGTGACCGTCGTCTGCTGGGTGTCCTTCAGACCGACCACTTCGGCCGGATCACCCACCTTGACGATACCGCGCTCGACGCGACCGGTCAGCACCGTGCCACGACCCGAGATCGAGAACACGTCTTCCACCGGCAGCAGGAACGGCTTGTCGATCACGCGCTCCGGCTCCGGGATCCAGCTGTCGAGCGCGTCGACCAGCTTGATGATCGACGGCACGCCGATTTCGGACTGGTCGCCGTCGAGGGCGAGACGGGCCGAACCGTGCACGATCGGGGTGTCGTCGCCCGGGAACTCGTACTTCGACAGCAGTTCGCGGACTTCCATCTCCACCAGCTCGAGCAGCTCGGCGTCGTCCACCATGTCCGCCTTGTTCAGGAAGACCACGATGTACGGCACGCCCACCTGACGCGAGAGCAGGATGTGCTCACGGGTCTGCGGCATCGGGCCGTCGGCGGCGGAGCAGACCAGGATCGCGCCGTCCATCTGCGCGGCACCCGTGATCATGTTCTTCACGTAGTCGGCGTGGCCCGGGCAATCGACGTGGCCGTAGTGGCGCATCGGCGATTCGTATTCCACGTGCGCGGTCGAGATCGTGATGCCGCGCGCCTTCTCTTCCGGCGCCGCATCGATCGAACCGTAGTCCTTGAATTCGCCACCGAAGCGCTCGGCGCCGATCTTGGTCAGCGCGGCCGTCAGCGTGGTCTTGCCGTGATCGACGTGACCGATGGTGCCGACGTTGACGTGCGGCTTCTTGCGCTCGAACTTACCCTTTGCCATGACTCTGAAACCTCTGAAAAATCGTTGAAAGTTTTAATGAAGAAGCCCGATCAGGACTTCTTCATGACCTCTTCGGCGATGTTGCTCGGCGCCGGCTCGTAATGATCGAATTCCATCGTGAACGTGGCACGACCCTGCGACAGCGAGCGGATCGTCGTCGCATAACCGAACATTTCGCCAAGCGGGATCATCGCGTTGATCGTGTTGCCCGACGGCGTTTCTTCCTGACCGGTCAGCATGCCGCGACGGCGCGAGATATCGCCCATCACGTCACCGACGTAGTCCGGCGGCGTCACGACTTCGACCTTCATGATCGGCTCGAGCAGAACCGGCTTCGCCTTGGCGAAACCCTGCTTGAACGCCATCGACGAGGCGAGCTTGAACGCCATTTCCGAGGAGTCGACGTCATGGTACGAACCGAAGACGAGCTTGACCTTCACGTTCACCACCGGGAAGCCCGCGAGCGGACCACTGGTGATCGTCTCACGCAGACCCTTCTCGACCGAAGGAATGAATTCCTTCGGGATCACGCCACCGGAGATGTCGTTGATGAAGAGGAAGTCGTCCTTGATCGACGGTGCGATCTTGGGATCGGCACGATCGGCATCGGAGATCGGCGACAGCTCGATCACGACGTGACCGTACTGACCCTTACCACCCGACTGCTTGGCGTGCTTGTAGTCCGACTTGACGTCCGACGCCTGAATCGTTTCGCGGTAAGCGACCTGCGGCTTGCCCACGTTGGCCTCGACGTTGAACTCGCGACGCATGCGGTCCACCAGGATGTCCAGGTGAAGCTCGCCCATGCCCGAGATGATCGTCTGACCCGACTCTTCGTCCGTCTTGACGCGGAACGACGGATCTTCCGCAGCCAGACGGCCGAGGGCGACACCCATCTTTTCCTGGTCCGACTTGGTCTTCGGCTCGACCGCCATCGAGATCACCGGCTCCGGGAACGACATGCGCTCGAGGGTGATGATCTTGTCCTGCGAGCAGAGCGTATCGCCGGTCGTGACGTCCTTCAGGCCGACCGCGGCGGCGATGTCGCCCGCGCGGACTTCCTTCAGTTCGTGACGCTCGTTGGCATGCATCTGCAGCATGCGGCCGATGCGCTCTTTCTTCGACTTGACCGGGTTGTAGACCGGGTCGCCCGCATTCAGCGTGCCCGAATAGACACGGAAGAACGTGAGCGCACCGACGAACGGGTCGGTCATGATCTTGAACGCCAGCGCGGAGAACGGAGCATCGTCCTTCGCTTCGCGGGTGTCCGGCTGCTCGTTCTCGTCGATGCCTTCGACCGGCGGGCGGTCGAGGGGCGACGGAAGCAGGTTGACCACCGCGTCGAGCATCGCCTGGACGCCCTTGTTCTTGAACGCCGTGCCGCAGAACACCGGGATGATCTCGCTACGCAGCGTGCGCAGACGCAGGCCTTCGATGATCTCGGCCTCGGTCAGCTCTTCGCCACCCAGGTACTTGTCCATGTACTCTTCCGTCGCTTCCGCGGCGGCTTCGATCATTTCGGTGCGAGCCTGCTTCGACTTCTCGAGCAGTTCGGCCGGAATGTCCTTGTAATCGAACTTCATGCCCTGGGACTCCATGTCCCAGTTGATCGCCTTCATCTTGAGGAGGTCGACGACGCCTTCGAAGTTGTCTTCGGCACCGATCGGCACCTGCATCGGCACCGGATTGGCGCCAAGGCGAGCCTTCAGCTGCTCGACCACCTTGTAGAAGTTCGCGCCGGTGCGGTCCATCTTGTTGACGAACGCGAGACGCGGCACCTTGTACCGGTTGGCCTGGCGCCAGACGGTTTCGGACTGCGGCTGCACGCCACCGACGGCACAGAGCACGAACACCGCACCGTCGAGCACGCGGAGCGAACGCTCCACCTCGATGGTGAAGTCGACGTGCCCCGGGGTGTCGATGATGTTGAAGCGGTGCTCGGGCAGCGAACGGTCCATGCCCTTCCAGAATGCCGTGGTGGCAGCGGAAGTGATGGTGATGCCGCGCTCCTGCTCCTGCTCCATCCAGTCCATCGTAGCGGCACCGTCATGCACCTCGCCAATCTTATGACTGACACCGGTGTAGAACAGGATACGCTCGGTGGTCGTGGTCTTGCCGGCGTCGATGTGAGCCATGATGCCGAAGTTGCGGTAGCGCTCGATGGGCGTAGTGCGTGCCACGGTCTTTCCTCAATCTGGAGCTGAAATTACCAGCGGTAATGCGAGAAGGCCTTGTTGGCCTCCGCCATGCGGTGCGTTTCTTCGCGCTTCTTGACGGCGCCGCCACGGGATTCCGAGGCTTCGAGCAGTTCGGCGGCCAGCTTGCGCGGCATGGACGTCTCGCCGCGCTTGCGCGCTGCGTCGATCACCCAGCGCATGGCAAGCGCCATACGACGGCCCGGACGGACTTCGACCGGCACCTGGTACGTGGCACCACCGACACGACGCGACTTCACCTCGACGGCCGGGGCGATGTTGCCCAGGGCCTTCTCGACGAGCTGCACGGCTTCAGCGTGCTTCTTGCCGATTTCTTCGAGAGCGCCGTACACGATGGATTCGGCGACGGACTTCTTGCCGGACTTCATCACCATATTGATGAAACGGGCAATCAGCTGGCTTCCGTGCTTCGGGTCCGGGAGGACCACACGGGCGGGATGGGAACCTTTACGCGACATAATTCTTGTCCTTTACTCAGCTCTTCGGGCGCTTGGCGCCGTACTTCGAGCGCGACTTGCGACGCTTGGTCACGCCGGCGCAGTCGAGACTGCCGCGAACCGTGTGGTAACGCACACCGGGGAGATCCTTGACGCGACCGCCGCGGATCAGGACCACCGAGTGCTCCTGGAGATTGTGACCTTCGCCACCGATGTAGCTGATGACTTCGAAACCGTTGGTCAGGCGCACCTTGGCAACCTTACGCAGTGCCGAGTTCGGCTTCTTCGGGGTGGTCGTATACACGCGCGTGCAGACGCCGCGGCGCTGCGGGCTGCTCTGCAGGGCCGGGGAGGCGCTTTTGTACGCCTTCGGGCTGCGGGATTTGCGCACCAACTGGTTGACTGTCGTCATGCGAAGCTATTCCTGAGAAACATAAAGGCAGACCGAAAGATCGGCCCGCCAGAGAAACGTTGTTGACGTGCGCCGCCCACGAAGCGAGCCAGCGCCCATCGTCCCTGAATCCGAACACGAGGCGCGTCCCTGCGCCTCATTTCGTATGTACGAGCAAAACCCGGAATACGGGCCTTACTCAGCGCTATCGTTGGACCCGGCAGGGGCTTCGGCGAACGAAACGGCAGGCGCCGAACCCGAGAGGGTTTCGAGCTCCGAAGCCGTCAGACCGCCCTGGCTACGACGCGAAGCGTGGTATGCCAGACCCGTACCTGCAGGGATTAGCCGCCCAACAATAACATTTTCCTTCAGGCCCCGCAACGTATCCCGGGTGCCACGAACCGCCGCTTCGGTGAGGACGCGGGTGGTCTCCTGGAACGATGCCGCCGAGATGAACGACTCGGTGGCCAGCGACGCCTTGGTGATACCCAGCAGGACCGATTCGAACCCGGCGCGACGCTCACCACGAGCCTCGGCACGGTCGTTCTCTTCGTTGATCCGGACGCGCTCGACCTGCTCACCGCGCAGGTAGGTGCTGTCACCCGCCTCGGTGATCTCGACCTTGCGCAGCATCTGGCGAATGATCGCTTCGATGTGCTTGTCGTTGATCTTCACGCCCTGCAGGCGGTAGACGTCCTGGATTTCCTTGACCAGGTACGAAGCCAGCGGCTCCACACCCAGCAGGCGCAGGATGTCGTGCGGATTCGGCTCGCCGTCGACGACGGTCTCGCCCTTCTCCACATGCTCGCCTTCGAAGACGATGACCTGACGCCACTTGGGAATCAGCTCCTCGTGCTCGTTGCCGTCCACGTCCTTGATGATCAGGCGCTGCTTGCCCTTGGTGTCCTTGCCGAAGCTGACGATACCCGAGCGCTCCGCGAGGATCGCCGGCTCCTTCGGCTTGCGGGCTTCGAACAGATCGGCCACGCGCGGCAGACCACCGGTGATGTCGCGGGTCTTGGAGGTTTCCTGCGGGATACGGGCGACCACGTCACCCACGCCCACTTCCGTCCCGTTCTGGATCGACACGATGGCGCCGGCCGGCAGGAAGTACTGGGCCGCGATGTCCGTACCCGGCAGCTTGAGCTCACGGCCCTTGCTGTCTTCCAGGCGGACGATCGGGCGCAGATCCTTGGCCTGCGTACCGCGACGCTTCGGATCGGTGACCACCGCCGACTCCAGGCCGGTCAGTTCATCGGTCTGCGACTGCACGGTAATGCCGTCGATGAAGTCGATGAAGCGCACCACACCGGCCACTTCCGTGACGATCGGATGGGTATGCGGATCCCAGTTGGCGACCGTCTGGCCCGACTTGACCGGATCGCCGTCCTTGACGGAAATGGTCGCGCCGTAAGGCACCTTGTAACGCTCGCGCTCGCGACCGTTGGCGTCGATGACGCTGACTTCGCCCGAACGCGAGACGGCGACCAGGTGACCCTGATTGTGCTCGACCGACTTCAGGTTGTTGAACTTCAGCGCACCGGTGGTACGGACGGTGACGTTGTCGACCGCAGCCGCACGCGACGCCGCACCACCGATGTGGAACGTACGCATTGTCAGCTGGGTACCCGGCTCACCGATGGACTGTGCGGCGACGACGCCCACGGCCTCACCCATGTTGACCAGGTGACCACGAGCCAGGTCGCGGCCGTAGCACAGGGCGCACACGCCGTGGCTGGCACGGCAGGTGATCGGCGAGCGCACCTTGATCAGCTGCACCGAGGCCTTGTCGAGCTTGTCGACCAGGTACTCGTCGAGCAGCGTGTCGCGGGTGACGATGGGCTGGTCGTCGTCGCCGGGGGCGTAGACGTCCTCGACCACGACACGACCGAGCACGCGGTCACGCAACGGCTCGACCACGTCACCGCCTTCGACGATCGGGGACATCATGACGCCGTCTTCCGTGCCGCAATCGTGCTCGGTGATGACGACGTCCTGTGCCACGTCGACGAGACGACGGGTCAGGTAACCGGAGTTGGCGGTCTTCAGCGCGGTATCCGCGAGGCCCTTACGGGCACCGTGGGTCGAGTTGAAGTACTGCAGGACGTTGAGGCCCTCGCGGAAGTTCGCCTTGATGGGCGTCTCGATGATGGAACCATCGGGACGGGCCATCAGGCCGCGCATGCCGGCCAGCTGGCGAATCTGCGCCGCGCTACCACGCGCGCCGGAGTCGGCCATGATGTACAGCGAGTTCATCGACTTCTGGTTGACCGTCTTGCCGTCGGCGTCCTCGACCTTCTCGGTGCCGATACCGTCGATCATCGCCTTGGCGACGAGTTCGTTGGTGCGGCTCCAGATGTCGACGACCTTGTTGTAGCGCTCGCCGGCGGTGACCAGGCCCGACTGGTACTGCTCCTGGATCTCGACGACTTCCTTCTCGGCTTCCTCGAGGATGCCCTTCTTCTCGGCCGGGATCTTCATGTCGTCGATGCCGATGGAGATACCGGCGCGCGTCGCGAAACGGAAGCCGGTGTACATCAGCTTGTCGGCGAACACGACCGATTCCTTCAGGCCGAGCAGACGGTAGCTCTGGTTGATCAGGCGCGAGATGTTCTTCTTGGTCAGCTCGGTGTTGACCAACGCGAACGGGAGGCCGTCCGGGATGATCTCCATGAGCAGCGCGCGACCGACCGTCGTATCGACGATGGCCGTACGCGACGACGTGGCACCTTCCGAGTCCTGCTCGGTCATGTGCACGCGCACCTTGACCTTCGCGTGCAACTCGACGGCACGGTTGTCGTACGCACGACGCACTTCGCCGACGTTCGCGAACACCATGCCGGCGCCCTTCGCGTTGATCAGCTCACGGGTCATGTAGTACAGGCCGAGCACGACGTCCTGCGACGGCACGATGATCGGCTCGCCGTTGGCCGGCGACAGGATGTTGTTCGAGGACATCATCAGGGCGCGGGCTTCGAGCTGCGCCTCGATCGACAGCGGCACGTGGACGGCCATCTGGTCACCGTCGAAGTCGGCGTTGAACGCCGTGCAGACGAGCGGGTGCAGCTGGATCGCCTTGCCTTCGATCAGGACCGGCTCGAACGCCTGGATGCCCAGGCGATGCAGGGTCGGGGCGCGGTTGAGCATGACCGGATGTTCGCGGATCACGTCTTCCAGGATGTCCCACACCTGGGCCTCTTCGCGCTCGACGAGCTTCTTCGCGGCCTTGATGGTCGTGGCTTCGCCACGAGCCTGCAGCTTGGCGAAGATGAAGGGCTTGAACAGCTCGAGCGCCATCTTCTTCGGCAGGCCGCACTGGTGCAGGCGCAGCGTCGGGCCGACCACGATGACCGAACGGCCCGAGTAGTCGACGCGCTTGCCGAGCAGGTTCTGGCGGAAGCGGCCCTGCTTGCCCTTGATCATGTCGGCCAGCGACTTCAGCGCGCGCTTGTTCGTGCCGGTGATGGCACGACCGCGGCGGCCGTTGTCGAGCAGCGCATCGACCGATTCCTGCAGCATGCGCTTCTCGTTGCGGACGATGATGTCCGGCGCAGCGAGTTCGAGCAGGCGCTTCAGGCGGTTGTTACGGTTGATGACGCGGCGGTACAGGTCGTTCAGGTCGGACGTGGCGAAACGGCCGCCGTCCAGCGGCACCAGCGGACGCAGGTCCGGCGGCAGCACGGGAAGGACGGTCATGACCATCCACTCCGGCTTGTTGCCGGATTCCAGGAACGCCTCGATCAGCTTCACGCGCTTGGTGAGGCGCTTGAGCTTGGTCTCGGAGTTGGTCGCCGTGATCTCTTCCTTGAGGCGGATGACTTCGCCGGGCAGGTCGAGGCTCTTCAGCAGCTCGTAGACGGCCTCGGCACCCATGCGGGCGTCGAACTCGTCGCCGTGCTCTTCGGTCGCTTCCAGGTACTGGTCTTCGCTGAGCAGCTGGCCGCGCTCGAGCGCGGTCAGGCCCGGATCGATCACGACGAAGGCTTCGAAGTACAGGATGCGCTCGATGTCACGCAGCGTCATGTCCAGCATGAGGCCGATGCGCGAAGGCAGCGACTTCAGGAACCAGATGTGCGCGGTCGGGCTGGCCAGCTCGATGTGGCCCATGCGCTCGCGACGGACCTTGGCCAGGGTGACCTCGGTGCCGCACTTCTCGCAGACCACGCCACGGTGCTTCATGCGCTTGTACTTGCCGCACAGGCACTCGTAGTCCTTGATCGGGCCGAAGATGGCCGCGCAGAACAGACCGTCACGCTCGGGTTTGAACGTGCGGTAGTTGATGGTTTCCGGCTTTTTCACTTCGCCGTACGACCACGAACGGATCAGCTCCGGCGAAGCCAGAGCGATCTTGATCGCGTCGAAGTCCAGCGTCTGTCGCTGCTGGTTGAACAGATTGAGCAGGTCTTTCATGCGTAATCTCCGGTAGCCGCGACGATCACTTGATCTCTTCCAGCTCGATGTCGATAGCGAGCGAACGGATTTCCTTCACGAGCACGTTGAAGGATTCCGGCATGCCCGCCGCCATCTCGTGGTTGCCGTCGACAATGTTCTTGTACATCTGGTTACGGCCCTGCACGTCGTCCGACTTGACGGTCAGCATTTCCTGCAGGGTGTACGCCGCGCCGTAGGCCTCGAGCGCCCAGACTTCCATTTCGCCGAAGCGCTGGCCACCGAACTGCGCCTTGCCGCCCAGCGGCTGCTGGGTAACGAGCGAGTACGGACCGGTGGAACGCGCATGCATCTTGTCGTCGACGAGATGGTTCAGCTTCAGCATGTGCATGTAGCCCACGGTGACCGGGCGATCGAACGCCTCGCCGGTACGGCCGTCGTAGAGCGTCGTCTGGCCGGATTCCGGCAGATCGGCGAGCTTGAGCATGTGCTTGATTTCGGTCTCTTCGGCACCGTCGAAGACGGGCGTCGCCATGGGCACGCCGTCACGCAGGTTGTCGGCCAGCTGGATGATCTCGGCGTCCGTCATCGACTTGAGGTCGACGTGGCGCACCGCACCTTCCGCACCGGCGTTGCCGTGGTTGTAGACCTCGTCGAGGAACTCGCGCAGCTTGGCCGGCTTCTCGTTGGCTTCGATCATGGCCGAGATCTTGTGGCCCAGGCCCTTGGCAGCCCAGCCCAGATGGACCTCGAGAATCTGACCGATGTTCATACGCGACGGCACGCCCAGCGGGTTCAGGCAGATGTCGACCGGACGACCGTCGGCGGAGAACGGCATGTCCTCGACCGGGACGATCATCGAGACCACACCCTTGTTACCGTGACGGCCTGCCATCTTGTCGCCCGGCTGGATGCGGCGCTTCACGGCGAGGTACACCTTGACCATCTTGAGCACGCCCGGAGCGAGGTCGTCGCCCTGGGTGATCTTGCCCTGCTTCTCCTTGAAGCGCTTGTCGAAGGCCTCGCGATGGCGCTTGACCTGGTCGGCCGCGCGCTCGAGGAACTCCGAGACTTCCTCTTCCTTGACGTTGATCTTGAACCAGTCGTCTTTCTTGAGCGTATCGAGGTAGGCGTCGTCGATGACCACGCCGCGCTTGAGACCGCCCGGACCGCTCATCGCGGACTTGCCGACCAGCTGCGAGCGCATGCGGGCGTAGATCGCGCCCTCGAGGATACGGAACTGGTCGTCGAGATCCTTGCGGATCCGCTTCAGCTCGGTTTCTTCGATCTGCTTGGCGCGCTTGTCCTTCTCGATGCCGTCGCGGGTGAAGACCTGCACGTCGATGACGTTGCCGTCCATGCCCGGGGGCACGCGCAGCGAGCTGTCCTTCACGTCCGAGGCCTTCTCGCCGAAGATGGCGCGGAGGAGCTTTTCTTCCGGGGTCAGCTGGCTTTCGCCCTTGGGCGTGACCTTGCCGACCAGGATGTCGCCGGCCTTCACTTCCGCACCGATGTAGACGATGCCGGACTCGTCGAGGCGGGCCAGGGCCTGCTCACCGACGTTCGGGATATCGGCCGTGATTTCCTCGGCGCCCAGCTTGGTGTCGCGGGCGATGCAGGTCATCTCCTCGATGTGGATCGAGGTGTAGCGATCTTCCTGGACCACGCGCTCGGAGATCAGGATCGAGTCTTCGAAGTTGTAGCCGTTCCACGGCATGAAGGCCACGAGCATGTTCTGGCCGAGCGCGAGCTCGCCCAGATCGGTCGAGGAACCGTCCGCCAGGGTGTCGCCCACGGCCACCACGTCACCGACGTTCACCAGCGGACGCTGGTTGAGGTTGGTGTTCTGGTTGGAGCGGGTGTACTTGGTGAGCGTGTAGATATCGACGCCGGCGTCGTTCTCGTCCACTTCCACTTCGTTGACGCGCACGACGATACGGGCGGCATCGACCTGGTCGATGACACCGCCGCGCTTGGCGGACACGGTGACGCCCGAGTCGCGCGCCACGGCGCGCTCGATGCCCGTGCCGACGAGCGGCTTCTGGCTGCGCAGGGTCGGAACGGCCTGGCGCTGCATGTTCGCGCCCATCAGGGCGCGGTTCGCGTCATCGTGCTCGAGGAAGGGCACGAGCGCCGCCGCCACCGACACCGTCTGCATGGGCGAGACGTCCATGTAGTTGATCTCGGCGGACGGACGCAGCTCGGACTCGCCGCGGAAGCGGCAGGAAACGAAGTCCTCGAGGAACTTGCCTTCCTTCGACAGCGGCGAGTTCGCCTGCGCGATCACGTGATCGCCCTCTTCGATCGCGGAGAGGTAATCGACCTTGTCGGTGACCTTGCCGTTCTCGACCTTGCGGTACGGCGTCTCGAGGAAGCCGTAGGCGTTGGTGCGGGCGTACACGGCCAGTGAGTTGATCAGGCCGATGTTCGGGCCTTCCGGCGTTTCGATGGTGCAGACGCGACCGTAATGGGTCGGGTGCACGTCGCGGACTTCGAAGCCGGCGCGCTCACGGGTCAGGCCGCCCGGTCCAAGCGCGGACACGCGGCGCTTGTGGGTAACTTCCGACAGCGGGTTGTTCTGATCCATGAACTGCGAGAGCTGCGACGAACCGAAGAACTCCTTCACCGCCGCCGCGACCGGCTTGGCGTTGATCAGTTCCTGCGGGGTCAGGCCTTCCGATTCGGCCAGCGACAGGCGCTCGCGAACCGCGCGCTCGACACGGACGAGACCGATGCGGAAGGTGTTCTCCGCCATTTCGCCGACCGAACGCACGCGACGGTTACCCAGGTGGTCGATATCGTCGACCGTACCGGTGCCGTTGCGGATGTCGATCAGGACGCGCAGCACGTCGAGGATGTCGGAGGTCTCGCCCTGCTCGGCGACCAGACGCTGCGATTCCTCTTCCTTGCGCTCGCTGAAGTACTTGTGGTCGTAGAGCACGCCCGGACCGACGACGTCCTTGCGGCCGACACGACGGTTGAACTTCATGCGGCCGACGCCCGAGAGGTCGTAGCGGTCGAAGGTGAAGAACAGGTTGAAGAACAGGTTCTGCGCGGCGTCCTTGGTCGGCGGCTCGCCCGGACGCATCATCCGGTAGATTTCGACCAGGGCCTCGAGCTGCGTGCGCGTGTTGTCGATGCGCAGCGTGTTCGAGATGTACGCACCGCGATCGAGGTCGTTGACGTACAGCGTCGGCACGGTCTCGATCCCGCCCTTGCGGAACTTCTCGAGGTGCTCGAGCGTCAGCTCGTCGTTGGCCGCGGCAATGATCTCGCCCGTGTCCTTGTCGATCATGTCGATGGCCACGATGCGGCCGACCGGGTAATCGTCCGGCACTTCGAGCGTGGTGATCTTCTCGCTGGCCAGCTGGCGCACGTGGCGCGCGGTGATGCGCTTGCCGGCTTCCACCAGCACCTTGCCGTCGATCACCAGATCGAAGGACAGGGTTTCACCACGCAGGCGCTCGGCGACGAGGTCGAGCATGACGCCGCCCTTCTTGCCGAGGTGGAACACGTTGTGCTCGAAGAAGATGTCGAGCATCTCCTCGTTGCCGTAGCCGAGCGCGCGCAGCAGCACCGTCACCGGCAGCTTGCGGCGACGATCGATGCGGGTGAACAGCGCGTCCTTCGGGTCGAACTCGAAGTCCAGCCACGAGCCACGGTAAGGAATGACGCGGGCCGAGAACAGCAACTTGCCCGAGCTGTGCGTCTTGCCGCGGTCGTGGTCGAAGAACACGCCCGGCGAACGATGCAGCTGCGAGACGATGACGCGCTCGGTGCCGTTGATGATGAAGGTGCCGGTGTCGGTCATGAGCGGGATCTCGCCCATGTAGACCTCCTGCTCCTTGACGTACTTCACGGCCTTCTTCGAGGCCGGGCTGTCCTTGTCGTAGATCACCAGGCGGACCGTCGTGCGCAGCGGCGCACCGAAGGTCATGCCACGGTTGCGGCATTCACGTTCATCGAACGCGGGTTCGCCGAGCCTGTAGTCGACGTATTCGAGCGCGGCGTTGCCGGAATAGCTGGAAATCGGGAACACCGACTTCAGCGCGGCGTGCAGGCCCTTCTCCTCGCGATGCTTGGAGCTGACCTGCTCCTGCAGGAATTCCTTGTACGAGTCGGTCTGGATGGTCAGCAGGTTGGGCACGCCCAGGACGGGCGGGCGCTTGCCGAAATCCTTACGGATGCGCTTCTTCTCGGTAAACGAGTAGGTCATGGTGGGTACCGCCTCGGCTCAGTAATGGGTCGATCAAAAATCGGATGAATCGAAAATCGGAGATCGAGATTCGTACCGCAGGGCATCGCTGCCCTCGACTCCCGATGTCCCATTTCCGACGGGGACGCGACGTGGTGCACGTGCATGGCGCGGGGAACGTGGTGCGTGGAACAGGCCTTGGAACGGCCAAAGCCCGGGGGCTTACGCCCCCAGGCTCACTTGACGCTATGTCGAACTACTGGCGCGCAAGGCGCCGATTACTTGAGTTCGACCGTGGCGCCGGCAGCTTCCAGATCCTTCTTGAACTTGGCAGCGTCGTCCTTCGATGCAGCTTCCTTCACGACGCCACCGGCTTCGGTGAGGTCCTTCGCTTCCTTCAGGCCCAGGCCGGTGATGGCGCGGACAGCCTTGATGACGTCGACCTTCTTGTCGCCGGCGGACTTCAGGATGACGTCGAACTCGGTCTGCTCTTCGACAGCGGCAGCGGCCGGACCGGCAGCAGCAGCGGCAACCGGGGCAGCAGCCGAGACGCCGAAGGTGTCTTCGATCGACTTAACCAGTTCCATGATTTCCATCAGGGACTTGGCCTTGATGGCTTCGACGATCTGTTCGGTGGTCAGGGTGGACATTGTTTCTTACCTTTTAAATGGTTTCGATGAGAAAAGTCGGCGAGCTTAGGCGGGTTCGGCTTCGGCCGAGGCCTCGGCGGCGGCTTCGCCACCACCCTGCTGGTCGGCCACTGCCTTGACGGCGCGTGCGAACATCGCAGCCGGTTCGGACAGGACGCGGGCCAGCATCGCAAGCGCTTCCTGGCGGGTCGGCAGCGACGCGAGAACGTCGACGTGCGCCGGGGGAAGCAGCTTGCCTTCCACCGAAACGACCTTCGGGATGAGCTTCGCGTTCGCCTTCGCGAATTCCTTGATCACGCGCCCGGCAGCACCGGGCTCTTCCAGCGAGAACGCATACAGCAGCGGACCGACCAGGGCGTCCTTGACGACCTCGAACTCGGTACCGGCGACGGCGCGCGCGGCGAGCGTGTTCTTGACAACCTTCAAGAAAACACCCGACTCACGAGCCTTCTTGCGCATCGCGGTCATCTGGGAGACCGTGGTGCCTGCGTACTCGACAGCGACCAGGGAGTGAGCCTTCGCGGCGATTTCTGCCAGCTCTGCGACTACTTCTTGCTTCTGGGACAGATTGAGAGCCATTGCACTCCTCCAATTGAACTCCGCTTGCGACTCCTGCCGCTTGCGGTCCTGGGCGACATCATCCTGACGTCGGGGACACGACGTGTCCCGGGTGGTGGCCTTTCCCCATTCGAAACGAATACGGAAGGGGCTACACCATCTACGCAGGCCGGATACCGCGAGGCACCCGATTAAGCGAACCCGCTAACGACGACGGCGTATCCATGCCAACACGAGCTCCTTGCTCGTCGCCGTCGCGCGCTGAACGCGCCTACGGTCTTTGACGGCTACCACGACCTTGCGGCCATGGCTGCCCTCAAAAACGTTCCCCCGCCGGCATGCCGGCGGGGGCCGTAAAACTGCTTACTTGGCCGAGGTGTTCACGGTCGAGGTATCGACCGGCACGCCCACGCCCATGGTGCTCGACAGCGACACGCGCTGGATGTACTGACCCTTGGCAGCCGAAGGCTTGGCCTTGAGCAGGTCGGCGATCAGCGTGTTGAGGTTGTCGGCCAGCTGGGCGGCTTCGAACGTCGCCTTGCCGATGGTGGCGTGGATGATGCCACCCTTGTCGTTGCGGAACTTGACCTGGCCGGCCTTGGCGTTCTTGACCGCCGTGGCGACGTCGGCGGTGACCGAGCCGTCCTTCGGGTTCGGCATCAGGCCACGGGGACCGAGCACCTGACCGAGCTTACCGACGACGCGCATGGCGTCGGGGGTGGCGATGACGCGGCCGTAGTTGAGATCGCCAGCGGCCATCTTCTCGGCGAGGTCGTCCATACCGACGGCGTCGGCGCCCGCGGCGAGAGCGGCATCGGCCTTCTCACCCGGCGGCACGAACACGGCCACGCGAACGGTCTTGCCGGTGCCGTGCGGCAGCAGCGAGGAACCGCGAACGCCCTGGTCGGACTTCTTCGCATCGATGCCCAGACGGACCGAGACGTCGACCGACTCACCGAACTTGGCCTTGGCGTTGTCCTTGACGATCTTCAGCGCTTCGTCGAGACCGTAGGTCTTGCCGGGCTGGACGGCGGCCGATGCGGCCTTCATACGCTTCGTGAGCTTTGCCATGTCTTAACCCTCCACTACCAGACCCATGGAACGCGCGCTGCCGGCGATGGTACGCACGGCGGCTTCGAGATCGGCAGCCGTGAGATCCGGCTCCTTCGCCTTGGCGATTTCCTCGAGCTGGGCACGCGTGACCTTGCCGACCTTGTCGGTGTTCGGCTTCTGCGAGCCCTTGGCCACGCCCGTGATCTTCTTGAGGAGGATCGAGGCCGGCGGGGTCTTCGTGATGAAGGTGAAGGTACGGTCCGAGTAGGCCGTGATCACGACCGGGATCGGGAGACCCGGCTCGAGCTTCTGCGTGGCGGCATTGAACGCCTTGCAGAACTCCATGATGTTCAGGCCGCGCTGACCGAGGGCGGGACCCACGGGCGGCGACGGGTTGGCCTGGCCGGCCTTGACCTGCAACTTGATGTAACCAATGACTTTCTTTGCCATTTTACGTTCCTCGCGAGTGCTGGCGCCTTGCGGCTCCTCGCTGTTGGCCTTCCCTGGAAGTGGTGGGGTCCGCACCTGCGAACCCCTGAAACACGGACACGCCGGAGCAAAAAGCTCCAGCGTGGACCGGGCATTATAGGCGTCCGACCCGGGTTAAGCAAACCCCGTGCCGAATGGGCGGGAGCGACCCCGCCAGGAGGCCGTCAGGCCTTCTCCACCTGGCCGAACTCGAGCTCGACCGGGGTAGAACGACCGAAAATGAGCACCGCGACGCGCAGGCGGCTCTTTTCGTAATTGACTTCCTCGACCACGCCGTTGAAGTCGTTGAACGGGCCTTCGGTGACGCGGACCATCTCGCCCGGCTCGAAGAGGACCTTCGGACGGGGCTTCTCGACGCCTTCGCGGACGCGGCTGAGAATGGCTTCCGCCTCGGTGTCACGGATCGGGTGCGGACGGTCGGCGGTGCCGCCGATGAACCCCATGACCTTCGGGGTTTCCTTGACCAGGTGCCAGCATTCGTCGTCGATACGCGGCACCTTGCCGTTCGTATCCGTCTCGATCTGGACCAGGACGTAACCGGGGAAGAACTTGCGCTCGCTGCGACGCTTCTGGCCGCCGCGCATCTCGATGACTTCCTCGGTCGGAACCAGGATCTCACCGAACTTTTCTTCCATGCCCTCGCGCACGACGCGCTCGTTGAGGGCCTTGCGAACCTGCTGTTCGAAACCCGAATAGGCGTGAACCACGTACCAGCGCTTGCTCATGCCTTACCTCAATGTCCGAGTTTAAGCAGCCAATCGAGCACGATGGTCTTCAACAACCAGTCGATCAGCCCCATCAGCAGCGAGAGAATGATGACGACCACGATGATGATACCGGTGGTCTTCAACGTTTCGTCGCGCGACGGCCAGACGACCTTGCGCAACTCGAACTGCGATTCGGAGACGAAACCGCGCAGCTTGCGGCCGGGCACCGTGAAGGCACCGATCGCCATGGCGGCGACGACCGCGGCGATGACACCGACGACGCGCGCGAAGGACGGCACGTTCGGGTTATCGCTGAAATAGTAGAAGCCGACGATGCCGGCGACGAGCACAACCAGCGCGAGCGCCAGCTTGCCGAAATCGGCCGGGCCCATAGTCCTGGCTTGTTCTGCCTTGGTGTTCATGCGCGCTTGGCAAGGTGCCTTACGAACGTGGCGAGCGAAACCGCCTGCCTGCGTCCGACGTCAACCGCCGTGGTTCCTCGAAAGTGGCACGCCAGGAGGGACTCGAACCCCCAACCTGCGGTTTTGGAGACCGCTGCTCTGCCAATTGAGCTACTGGCGTACAAATAAAACCGTTGAACCGCGGGGCGGGCAGCCCGAAGACCGACCCGCCCCGCGACCGGGTGCCCGCCCCGAAGGGCGGGCATCACTTTTCTTACTTGTTGATCTTCGACACGACGCCGGCGCCGACGGTACGACCGCCTTCGCGGATCGCGAAGCGCAGGCCTTCGTCCATGGCGATCGGGAAGCCCAGGGTCACCGAGATCTTCACGTTGTCGCCCGGCATCACCATCTCGACGCCTTCCGGCAGCTTGATCGAACCGGTCACGTCCGTGGTACGGAAGTAGAACTGCGGACGATAGTTGCTGAAGAACGGCGTGTGACGGCCACCCTCGTCCTTCGACAGGATGTAAACCTCACCCTCAAACTCGGTGTGCGGCGTGACCGACTTCGGAGCCGCCAGCACCTGGCCACGCTCCACGTCTTCACGCTTCAGGCCGCGAACCAGCACGCCGACGTTGTCACCGGCCTGACCCTGGTCCAGCAGCTTGCGGAACATTTCCACGCCCGTGACCGTCGTCTGCTGGGTGTCCTTCAGACCGACCACTTCGGCCGGGTCACCCACCTTGACGATGCCGCGCTCGACGCGACCGGTCAGCACCGTGCCACGACCCGAGATCGAGAACACGTCTTCCACCGGCAGCAGGAACGGCTTGTCGATCACGCGCTCCGGCTCCGGGATCCAGCTGTCGAGTGCGTCGACCAGCTTGATGATCGACGGCACGCCGATTTCGGACTGATCGCCGTCGAGGGCGAGACGGGCCGAACCGTGCACGATCGGGGTGTCGTCGCCCGGGAACTCGTACTTCGACAGCAGTTCGCGGACTTCCATCTCCACCAGCTCGAGCAGCTCGGCGTCGTCCACCATGTCCGCCTTGTTCAGGAAGACCACGATGTACGGCACGCCCACCTGGCGCGACAGCAGGATGTGCTCACGCGTCTGCGGCATCGGGCCGTCGGCGGCGGAGCAGACCAGGATCGCGCCGTCCATCTGCGCGGCACCCGTGATCATGTTCTTCACGTAGTCGGCGTGGCCCGGGCAATCGACGTGGCCGTAGTGGCGCATCGGCGATTCGTATTCCACGTGCGCGGTCGAGATCGTGATGCCGCGCGCCTTCTCTTCCGGCGCCGCATCGATCGAACCGTAGTCCTTGAATTCGCCACCGAAACGCTCGGCGCCGATCTTGGTCAGGGCAGCCGTGAGCGTGGTCTTGCCGTGATCGACGTGACCGATGGTGCCGACGTTGACGTGCGGCTTCTTACGTTCGAACTTACCCTTTGCCATGAGCGCTAAACTCCGCTGGAGCCAATGAGATAGTAAAAAAGGAACCGCCGCAGGCGACGAAGATGGTGCTCATGACTGGAATCGAACCAGCGACCTCTTCCTTACCAAGGAAGTGCTCTACCGACTGAGCTACATGAGCACGAACGCAGCGCGCGTTAGGACAATGGAGCGGGAGACGGGAATCGAACCCGCACAATCAGCTTGGAAGGCTGAAGTTCTACCATTGAACTACTCCCGCACTGCGCGGAACTCGTCTGGTGGAGGAAGGTGGATTCGAACCACCGAAGGCGTAAGCCAGCAGATTTACAGTCTGCCCCCGTTGGCCGCTTGGGTATTCCTCCAACATAGAACGCCTATTGTCGCGAGCGCCCCGGAAACTGTCAATAACTTCCGCACGTTGAGTTCACATGCGATGACGACTTCCGACGGCCCGGACAGCCCACCGATACGGGTAGTCGGTGAGCGAGCCGCGCAGTGTAGCGATGCCGATCGGGAATGGGAAGAGCCGGAGACTCAGGCTTCGCGGGTGGCCTGTACCAGCGGCTCCATCGCGCGCGACATCTCCATGAGTTTCAGGGCGTATTCCTGCAGGCGGAGGTCCCGCGCGTCCACCGGCTTCCAGGGCGGCACCGGGGTGGGCTTGCCGCCGTCGGCCTTGTCCATGGCGACGAAGACCATCACGCAGCTGGTCGCCAGGCGCTCCTGACCGCTCCGCAGGTCGCGCGCCAGCACGTCCACGGCCAGGTGCATGCTGGAGGTGCCCGTATGGATCAGCCGGGCGCGCACGGTGACCAGGTCGCCGATGAGGATGGGCGCGAGGAACTGGATGCCACTGACCGACACGGTGACGCAATAGGCGCCGCTCCAGCCGACCGCGCAGGCGTACCCCGCCTGGTCCAGCCACTTCATGGCCATGCCGCCATGGACCTTGCCACCGAAGTTCACGTCGGTCGGCTGCGCCAGGAAACGGAACTCGACTTCTCGCTGGGTGCCGGACATGCCGCAAGCCTTGCTGGGGAAAGCCGCATTATGGCCGCTGGACCGCTTGTCGTACCGCCCTGCCCGGCATAGATTCGGAACCATCACCCCCTGGAGCCATCGATGGTCCTTCGCAGTGTCGCCTCACGGCTTGCCCTGGCCGTGCTCCTGGGATCGGCGATCGTCATGGTCGTCACCGGTGGCCTGCTGCTGTCGCACACGCGCGAGCAGACCCTCGCCCAGACCCAGAGGGAGGCGGACGCCATCGCCGAATCCGCGGCACTGCGCATCCAGGGCCGCATCGACGGGGTAGGCACGGTGGCACGCACGCTGGCGTTCCTCCTGCGCGACCGCCGCGACCAGGCCGCGCCGCTGATTCGCGACACGCTGGCCGCCCACCCCGACCTCGTCGACATCACCGCCGCGTTCGTGCCGCGCAACACGGCCATGCCCCGGAACGACGATGCCCCGGTGGCGCGCCGCGGCGCCGATGGCCACCTGGTCATGGGTAGCCGGCGAACGGACCCGGAGCCCTACTGGCGCTCGCCGTGGTTCATCCGCGGCCTGAACTGCGACGGCGGTTGCTGGCAGCCGCCGTTCCACGCCGCCGGCGAGAGTCGCACGCTGATCGGCTACTCGGTCGCCATCCCCGGCGGCGACCGGGTGCCGGTGATTGGCGTCGCCGATGCCACGATCAGCCTCGACTGGCTGCAGCGCGTCGTGTCGCAGCTGAACAAGCCGGGTCATGCCTCCGGCTTCGTCGTGGACGGCGATGGAGTGTTCCTGGCGCACGACTGGGCCTCTTACATCGGCAGCCGCGCCAGCCATCCGCTGCGCGAGGCCATCGCATCCGGCAACCCGGCCACCCGGCTCACGCCGGAGATGGGCGCGCGGGTCAGCGAGCCGGTGTGGGTCTACCTTGTGCCCATCCGCGGCACCCGCTGGACCTTCGGCCTGAGCATGCCCGAGCGGGCCGTGCTGGCCGACCTGCGGCGCACCTACCTGGTCGATATCCTGCTCGGCGTGCTGGCACTGACCGGCGTCTCGCTGATCGCGCTGTTCATCACGCGCCGGCTGATGGCACCCCTGGGCGTGCTTGCCGAGCGGGCCGAGAACGTTGCACGAGGCGACCTGGACTTCGCACTGCCCCGCGTGCGGAGGGACGACGAGGTAGGCCGCCTGACGCGCGCCTTCGACCAGATGCGCCACGAACTGGCCGGCCACATCGACCTGGCCAAGCGCACGGCACGCGATCAGGAGCGCATCGCCAGCGAACTGGAGATCGCCCGGCAGATCCAGCTCGCCCTGATCCCCGAGCCGCACTGGCTGGCCGAGGACGGACGGCTCGAGCTCTATGCCGCCCTGCGGCCGGCCCAGGCCGTGGGCGGCGATCTCTACACCTACTTCGCCCTGGGGGCCCGGCATGTCTGCGTCATGGTCGGCGACGTGTCCGACAAGGGGGTGCCGGCCGCGCTGTTCATGGCCCGCACCATCACGCTGGCCCGCACGCTCGCCACCCATGCGCGCTCGCCCAGCGACATCCTGGGCGCCCTGAATCGCGAGCTATGCAAAGGTAACGACACCTGCATGTTCGTGACCCTGCTGTGCGGCGTGGTGGAGACGGAAACCGGGATGCTCTCGATGGCCAGCGCGGGCCATGAACAGCCCGTGCTGCGGGCGGGGGGCTCCGCCATCCTGATCGACGTGGAAACCGGCCCGGCGCTCGGCCTGGACCGCGAGGCGCGCTACCCTGTCCGGGTACTCACGCTGCTGGGAGGGGACACCGTGCTCATGTACACCGATGGTGTCAGCGAAGCGCATGCCGGCGACCAGCGCCTCTACGGCGCCCATTCGCTGCTGGACAGCGTGGCGCGCGTCGCCGAAGGCGCGACGCCCGAAGCCTACGTACAAGGCGTCCTCGGCGACGTGGACGCCTACGTCGAGGGCGCGCCGGCCTACGACGACATCGCCCTGCTCGCACTTACCTGGCACGACACCGAGACCCAGGGGGCGCACCTCGATGCGGCTGCGCATTTCTAACCGTCTGGAGGACGTCTTCCTGGCGCTGGACCGCGCCGCAGACATCCTCGAGCGCAGCGACATCGACATCGCCTGTCGTGCCGACGTGCGACTGGTGCTGGAGGAACTCCTGGTCAACACCGTGCGGCACGGCTACCCCGATGGCCGCGAAGGCCGCATCGATATCCACATGGCGATCGAACGCGCCAGCGTGTGCCTGGAACTGCGCGACGACGGTGCCCCGTTCGACCCGCTCGAACCCCCTGCGCCGGAGCTTCCAGGCGACATCGCCCAGCGCGATATCGGCGGCCTCGGCCTGCACCTCGCGCGCAGCATCGCCAGCGCCTTCGACTATGCACACGACGAATACGGCAACCGTGTCGTGATCCGCTTCGATCCCTCCCTGTACGGCGAGCCCATCCCATGACCCTGATCGTCCGCAGCGAGTCCCCCACCCCCGAACGCAGCACCGTCTGGCTTGAAGGCCGGCTGGACGCCGCATCCTTCGGCGAGTTCGACGAGGCGTTGCGAGATATCACGCCCATGGTGGACAACGGCGGCACCCTGATCGTCGACCTTTCCGCGCTGGACTACATCAGCAGCGCCGGACTGCGCAGCCTGGCGCAGTTGCGCAAGCAGATGCACGACCGGACCGGACGCGTGCTGCTGCTCAACCCGCAGCCGCAGGTAAAGAAGGTGTTCGAGATCGTCAAGGCGGTACCGGTGGCCGAGGTGTTCGCCAGCGTGGCGGAACTGGACCAGTACCTGGACCATATGCAGCGGAAGATCACGGGCTGACTCGGAACTTCGTTTAGCGGGTGCCAGGCGCGACGGGGCGCCGACCTACCCTTTCGTGGTCTCGAGCACGCTGGTGCGCAGCGCTTCCAGCTGCCGCTTGAGGCCGGCCAGTTCATCCAGTTCGCATCCCGTGGCGCAGAACACGTGGACGGGCACATCGCCGGTCTTCTCCTGCAGGGCTCTGCCTTGCTCGGTCAGGGTGACGATCACCTGCCGCTCGTCTTGCGTGCCGCGCGTGCGCTGCACCAGCCCGGCGGATTGCAGGCGCTTGAGAAGCGGCGTAAGCGTGGCCGAATCGAGGAACAGCCGCTCGCCCAGCCCTGACACCGTGACACCGTCGCGCTCCCACAGCACCAGCATGACCATGTACTGCGGGTAGGTAAGGTCAAGCCTGGCCAGCAACTGCCGGTAGAGCTTGCCCATGGCCAGGTTGGCCGAATAGAGGGCGAAGCAGAGCTGGCCGTCGAGCGTGCGCGGGGCTTCGACGCCTTCGGGGAGGGCGGGCTTGATCATGAAAGAAAGGTAGGGATGCGACTATTCAATTGCAAGCGATTTAATCGCCAGACGAAGAAACCGTCGCAGCCAGGATGGCAGTTGAATTCACTCAGCTGCAAAAAAGGTTCTTCGCGCGTTACCGGGGAGGAGGCGTCGGGCGGTCACCCTATGCGCTCGAGCAGCGGCCGCAAGCGGCCGAACTCGCTCAGAGGATGACCACCCGA